>CAYNEL010000025.1:0-13996 GCA_964396225.1 uncultured Bdellovibrionales bacterium
GAAGCCGTAGGCGAGGGCGGCCGCGGTGGGCTCGTTCAGGATACGCCGGACGTTCAGTCCCGCGATGGTGCCGGCCTCGACGGTGGCCTTGCGCTGGGAATCATCGAAATAGGCCGGGACGGTGATGACCGCCTCGGTGATCTTCTCGCCGAGCTTCTCCTCGGCGTCGCTCTTCAACTTCTGGAGGATCATGGCGCTCACCTCCTGCGGGGTGTACTCCTTGCCGCCCATGACGATCTTCACGCCCTCGCCCGCCTGGACGATCTTGTAGGGCAGGGTCTTCTGGTCGCGGGTGACCTCCGGGTCGCTGTAGTGCCGCCCGATCAGGCGCTTCACAGAAAAGAGGGTGTCGCCCGGATTGGTGACGGCCTGGCGTTTGGCGAGGAGGCCGACCAGGCGCTCCCCCGTCTTCGAGATGGCCACCATGCTGGGAGTGGTGCGGTTGCCCTCCTTGTTCTCGAGGACCAAGGGCTGGCCGCCCTCCACGATGGCCATGGCGGAGTTAGTGGTGCCGAGGTCGATGCCGAGGATCTTGGCCATAGGTCTTTTGAAAAGTTAACGCGTTGGCGGGTTACGGATTGAAAAAATCGATAATCTGTTTCTAGTATAAAGAATGGTTTAGCAGTCGTCAAGAGTGATTGCTAAACGCCCAGGCAAACCCTCCCCGGACAAAGAAAAAGCCCGGGGCGCGGTTCGCGTTTCCAGGCTTCGAATCTTCGTTTCCTCCTCATGTTTGCAGGTGATCGCCCCGCTTTCTTTCCACCACACCCAAACCTCGGCACGTCTCACACCAGGCGCCGTGTCGCGTTTCGTCACGTCCATCAAAGCAGGTTGGGTTGGGACAACGCTTCCAACCGTCGAAACGTTCCTGCTTCCGGCGGCGCGGATGGCCGTGCTTCTCCCGCCACCATAGCGCGATATCGCCGAAGAAAGCGGTCACCAAGAACACGAAGCAAACAAGGATGAGCTTCTGGTCGGGAGAGAGCGCTCCCCACCAAACGATCAGGCCGTCCATATCCTATCCTCCCTTTTAGTTGTCAAAAAACGGTTTGGCGGTACCCCTGTTCTCGCACGCTTCCCTGTTTCCCGTCAAGGGAAAAGAAAAGGCCCGCCAGACAACGCTGTGGCGGGCTCTAGTCCGCATTTTCACTCATCCATTCCCTTCTTCGATGACATTGGCCAGGACCTCCAGTTTGCGCCCCAACCGACGCAGGTTGTCACAATCCCGCCGACGGGCGGCACCGTCCCGATGATGGAGAACACGCAACTGGCCGGCACCCAAACCCTCGAAATATCCCATCCGCTCGAAGGCTCCATCGATGAATCGCACGAGTACCTGAAGATCATCGTGGGGCTTGCGTTTACGCTGGCGCATCGAATGCTGGTCGAGCTCCTTGGCCCGGAGCCTGATGAACCGCCTGGCCTGGTGCAGATCCATCCGGCGTCGCACGATCTCGTCCGCGATAAGCCATTGGAACGCCTGGTCGGGAAAACCTGACAGAGTGACCGCTACCGAGAACGACAGCTGGTCCTCCCTGGAACGCCCCGGATCCATCAATGCCTGCACCTTTGGATCGAGCCGGAGCAACCCGCGACGCTGATATACCCACGGTTCCGACTGGCCGAGAATCCGGGCGACGGTTTCAAGCGAAAAACGAAACTCTGTCATCATCCGGTCGATAACGCGGGCTTCCTCGAGGAATGTATGTCCCTTACGCCGGAAGTTGGCCATCGACGAGATCATGAACTGGACGCCCTCGGGAGTGAGTAGGTGGGACATTTCCGTGTCTGCGATCCGGATGACCATGCACCGCAAGGTCGGAGTCCCGTCCGCCTTGCACCCACGCCAGCGGCGTTCCCCGTCCACCAACTCATAGTCGTGGTCGGGATCGCCCGCGACTGGCCGGACATAGGCCATGGCGAACTGACCGCAATCGGCGATATTCTCGCCGAGCGAGCGGAGTTCGCTCTGGTCCATTTGGTCCTCGCCTCGGGGCTGACGGGCATACCGACGGATACGGTCGACCGGAATGTCAAACGGTCCTTCCGCAGCCCTGATGATCTCTTTGATTTTGGCGAAAACCTTCTTCTCGTCGAACGGCGGTGTGCCCCGAGAAACCGACCGGTCCGGTTGCCGATCAGGCGCCTGCCGCGCGATCGGAAGAGGGACGACTGCGGACATATCCATGTTCTCGTGATTCCAATCGGTCCCAGGGGATTTGACTGTTCCGCGGACAGTAGGGACAGCCTGATTGAGCTCGGACACCTCTGCTGGTGTCAAACGGTGATGCTCCCCTTTCGTGATATGGGTCTCGCACAAGCCGGAGTCGTAATTCCTGCCGACATGTGACATCTGGGTGAGTGTCTTGTCCCTGACACAGGCCCAACACCAGCGATACCGACACTGGCACCCCTGGTCACCACAGGCCCGGTTGGTCCGAAGGCTGCGGGTGAGGTCCTCGCACTGCTTCTGGGTCGCCCCTTCCTCGACGAAGAAGCATCTCTGGTACACCACCTTATGCCCAACTGTCACAGCGCCTCTCCCCGAAACACGAGTTCGTTGGTCCATGGCACTCCCCTTTCGGTCACGGTTGAAGGAAACGGCTCTGGAACGGCTTCAATGTACTGACGCCAGACTATACCTTAGCAGTGGAAACTGGCAAGGAGAGCGACAAAAAACCCGTCGGGAAGGGTGGCGGGCGAGACGGGAACCTTACTCCACCACCACCCGGGCGGGACGGATGACGCGCTCGCCCAACCGGTAGCCGTTCTGAACGACTTGCTTCACCCTATCCCCTTTCCCCTCTTCACTCGCTTGTTCTACCGCCTCGTGGACGGCCGGATCAAACTGCTCGCCCGCCTGCGGCTCGATGACCGAGAGGCCGTGGTCCTGGAGCGCTTTCTCGAGCTGTTTCTCGATGTATTGGATGCCGGTCACCCAGGGGCTATCCTTAGCTTCGGCCGGGACGTGTCCGGTGGCGGCCCGGAAATTGTCGAGGACGGGAATGAGGTCAGCCACCACCCGCTCGATGAGGAAACCGGAGAGCTCCTTTTTCTGGGCGGACTCGCGCTTCTTGTAGTTCTCGAAATCGGCCTGGAGGCGCTTCAGGTCGTCCAGATATTCCTGCGCGCGGAGTCGCTCCACCGCTTCGGCCACAAACTGCTTCAACCACGACTTGTACTCCTCGCCGTTCGCTACCTCATCGGCGGTCACCCACCGATACTCATCGTGCTCCTGTTCGCGGATGACGACCTCGCCGCCCTCATAGGAGGCCAGTCGCACCACTGTCATCACGGGACCGACGCTGTACTCCATAGCATACCAGCCGAGGGAAGGACCGAGCGCATACCGCAGTCCCTCGCCGCATTCCTCGCGGATCTCGCGGGCCAGCGCGACCTCCATCTCTTCGCCCTGGTCAATCCGGCCACCGGGCAGATCCCACGGGCCGTAGACGGTATAAAAATTGCCTCCCTGGTTGGCGTTCCGCATAAGGAGGAACCGTTTCTCGTCGGAACGGTAGAGGAGGATCTTCTGGCTGATCTGGTAGAGGGCGCGGCCTTCGGCGGGCCGGGCTTTGGGAGGATGCTCGGTTTTCTTGGGCATAGCGGATGGTGGATTACAGCACGTTGACGAAGAGGACGATCACGGCCGAGGAGGAGAGGAGTTTCTTCACGAATTCGAGGAGGGATTTGTTCTTGGCGTACTCCATCCGCTTGGGGCCGATGATAGCCAGGATCCCGCGCTCGCCGTCCCGCGTGCGGTAGGGCGAGACGACCATGGCGCCGCTCCGCACCTCGGCGATGGGGTTCTCCTCGCCGATGAAAATGCGGGTCTCGCCGTCGCGGAGTTCGCGCACCAGAAGTTCGAACTTCTCATCGATGAGATCGAGCGCTTCGGTCAGCTTGCAGAGCTCGTCCAACTCCTGGAACTCGGGGTTCTCGAGGAGTTCGCGCATCCCGAAATCGTAGAACTCGTTGCGCTCGGGCAGGCCCGAGACAGCTAGGTTGCCTGAGAAGTGCGAGAGGAGACGGGCGGTGGTGCGGGCGAAACGGGCTTCGCGGGCGCGCCGCTGGAGGAGCTCCTGCTTCAGGCGGAGCTGTTCCTCGCGCGAAAGCTCGCGCTCCCCCATCTCCTCCTCGACGTAGTGGCGGTAGCCCATGTCGGTGGGGATGCGGCCGGCACTGGTGTGCGGCTGGTGAAGGTAGCCTTCCTCCTCGAGAGCGGCCATATCGTTCCGGAGCGTGGCCGAGCTGACCCCCAGCTTGTAACGCTCGAGAAGCGTCGAGGAACTGACCGGGACGGCGGTCTCGGTATAGAGCTCGACAATGCGCTTCAGGACTTTCTTCTGGCGGTCGTTCATACGGTTTACCCCGAGTCTAGCGCTTTCCCTAGCAGTCGTCAATCGCGATTGCTAACCAAGACGGCCGAAGAAGAAAAAGCCGCCTCGCGTCATATCGGGGGGATAGGGGCGCGGGCGGCGGGGCGGGACGGGTGATCCGGACGACGGCCGGTGGAGGGCCTTCCCTGTCCGCCAGCGAGCGGTCCAGGGCGGTCGGGGAGCATCCCGTCTGGCTTGTTGGAAAAGACTCCGTCCCGTCGGATCCTGGGAGATAACGAGAGGGATCCGGGGGACGGAGGTGGCAGGAACGGACGGGCGCTATCGGCGGACAGGCTTCGGCAGAGCCCCGAGTGGCGTCGCTTGGGAACGCGTGGGGATCGCGCTCAGCGGAAGCGGCGCGGGATGCCAAGACCGGGGAGCGGCCCTTCGTGAGATACCCTCCGGTATCCCGACCGCCGCCGTCCGTTCATCACCATCGAAGGTACTGGATGTGAACAGCAGTATACCAAAAAGCCGGTGGACCGTCAAAGCCGGCAGGAAACGGCTACGGCACAGGGTCGAACCCCCCGGGATGCCACGGGTGGCAACGGGCCACCCGCTTCACAGCCATGAGGCTCCCTCGGACCGCTCCGTATCTCTGGATGGCGTCGATGGCGTACTCCGAACAAGTCGGGTGGTAGCGGCAGAATCTGAGCGGCACGATCCGGCTCGGCAGTCCCTGGTCGAAAGACAGGAAGCGTTGGTAGAAACGGAGGAGGGCAATGAGGGCGCGGGTCAGCATAGCCGAGGAGTGTGGTAAAATACAGTCTATCATCCCTTTCCCGCCGCCCCGGAAAGGACCTGGAAAAAACAAAACCATGCGACGCAGCCTCTCCCATGCCGGCCTCACCTGGCTCGACATCAAGAAGCCGGACCAGAACGACATCTCCTTCCTCGAGGAGCAGTTCAACATCCACCCCCTCGTCATCGAGGAGTTCACCACGCCCACCTACCAGCCCAAGGCGGTGTTTTTCGAGAACTGCCTCTACCTCTCGATCCACATCCCGCTCTTCAACGTCGAGGAACGCACCACCTACTCGGGCGAAGTGGACATCATCCTCACCCAGGACCACGTCATCACCGGCCACTGGGACCAGATCTGGCAGCTGGAAAAGTTCTTCACCGACCTCGAGGGAAGCCCGGGGCGGCGGCGCCTCCATCTCTCTGACTCCCCCGCCCACCTCGTCCACCAGATCCTGGAAATCCTCCTGAACTCGTGCTTCCCCCGCCTGGAACACATCGCCAAACGTCTCGACTGGATCGAGGAGCAGGTCTTCGCCGGCCGGGAAAAAGAGATGGTCCGGGAAATCTCGGTGGTCAAGCGCGACATCCTCAATTTCCGCCGGGCGCTCAAGCCCTCACGGGCCATCATCGAGTCCGTCATCCAAAAACCTACCAATCTGGTGCCCGACGCGGTCAAGACATACTTCCAGGACTTGGTCGGCACCAACATCCGGCTCTGGAACATCCTCGAGAACAACAAGGAGATCATCGAGTCGCTCGAGGACACGAACAACTCCCTCCTCTCCAACAAGCTCGACCAGACGATGAAAGTGCTCACCCTCTTCTCGGCCATACTCCTCCCCCTCACCGTCTACTCAAACATTCTGGCCATGAGCGCCTCGATCCCCTTCGGTTCGAACCCCAACGCCTTCTGGATCCATATGTCCATCATGGTGGCTATCTCGCTCGTCACCGTCACCGTCTTCCGGAGAAAAGGCTGGTTCTGAGATCCTGCCGCTGCGCCGACCATTGGAAAAGGCGTCCCGAAAAAAGGACGCCTTCTGTTTTTTGGCACACTTACGGTCCGGTACGTTGCCTGATGAGCTGGACGATCGAATCAGCGACTTCGCGGACGCACTCGTCGTGCCCGCGCTCGCACTCGCCGAGGAACTCCTCTTTTTCTCCAGCAAAGGCGCAACTGGCGCGGACCACCTGCGGCCCGTCCGGCACAGTATCCGACACCGCGTCCAGCCGGACGACACAGCCATTCCGTCCTCCCGCCGCACCAGACGGAGCGGAGAGACGCGCCCACATCTCAGCGTTGATGGTGTGGTAGCCGGGCTGCTCCAGGAAATACCGCTCGAGCATCCCGGCCAACTTCCGGTCGCGTTCGGCGTGTTCCGCGGACGGCTTGGCCAGGATAGCCACCGGTATGCCGGAGGCCTCGGCCGTGTCGGGCGAGCGGAGATAGAGCATCCCCTTCTCTTCGGACTGCTGCCGGACGGCTTCGCCGGCGGCGGTGACGAGCCCCCAGGACAAGAGCAACAGGCGGGGCCACAGATGAGAGTCCATGTATCCTCCTCGTGATATTAAGGAACTGGTCTTGCCTCCCCTATAGCACACGCGGCAGGAAAAGAAAAACCGGCCCCCCTGCGTGAGGGTGAGCCGGCACTGTCCGAAAGGGCGGACCGTTCACTGGCCGGCCAAGGACGGATCGATGATCCTGGTCCGGAAAGCCGCTTCGACGGCGCGGGCGAGATAGAGTTCACGTTCCCGCGTATCACCGAAGGCAAGCTCGGTCGATCGGCCCGACCGCTGGTGAGCCGCGCGGCAGGAAAGGGTGGTCATGGTGGCTTCCGAAAACACAAGCGTCGGAGCCATCGGCGGTCCCGTCGGTTCCTCCCGCTCTCCCTCTCCTTCCTCGAGAAGTGGGCCGACTTTCAGATGGGTGTCGGACACCAATCGGGCCAGCGCGTCGAGGTCCATCGCGTCTTTCACATGGTTCTCGAGCACGATGACGCAGTCGACCAAGGGGCGGGTCGCCACGAGTTTCTCCCACTGGGCGAGGCCGATACGTTGGAGCGGCTCCTTGACCACGACGAAAGGCCATTCGTCCCGCACGACGGTCCCGCTCCCGAAATATTCCTCGAGACGCCGGAGGCGGGTGAGGGTTTCCTCCGTCGGCCGCTTCGTATTCGAGGCGAACACGGCCAGCAGCCGGCCGTCGTTGGTGCGGAAAAAAGCCCCTGTCCCTGTGCCGGCCTGCGCCGCCGGGACGCCTCCCCAGAGTGACATGGTCCGCGCCGGAGCGATGTCACGAAACTGGAACACGACCGGACCAAAAAACGCGAACAAGAGCAAAACGGCGCACGTGAGGGACAACGTCAGGATGGTTCTGGACGTGATTCCGAAAGGCGATGGGCGAGACATGATGGCACCCCCCTTCTGTCAAAGAACGAGACACGGTCTGCCTTGAGCCGGAGTCCGGCTATTTCCGTTGTACTCCTCCTCGGGGCGCCGGTCAAAACGGAAGTCCTGCCTCGCCTCAGGCTGGGTTGGGCGTTTGGCCCAGGAACCGTTATGATACAGGGGTACGTCCTATCCCCTCCCTATGCTCGCCCTCTACAACACCCTGACCAAGGGAAAGCAGGCTTTCGAGCCTCTGCACTCCGGCAAAGCCGGGATATACACCTGCGGCCCCACCGTCTATGGACGCATCCACATCGGCAACCTGCGCGCCTACCTCATGGCCGACCTCCTGCGCCGCGTCCTCGAACACGGAGGCTACGAAGTGCGACATATCAAGAACATCACCGACGTCGGACACCTGACGGCCGACGACCTGGCCCAGGGAGACAGCGGCGAGGACAAGGTGGCCCGCCAGGCCGCCGCCGAAAAGAAGACCCCGGCCGAGATCGCCGCGTTCTACGAGACGTATTTCCACGAGGCCGAACGGCGGATGAACATCCTGCCCGCCCACTATTTCCCTCGCGCCACCGCCCATATCCCCCAGATGATCCGGATGATCGAAGCCTTGGTCACCTCCGGCCACGCCTATGAGAAGAGCGGCAATGTCTTTCTCGACGTCACCAGCTTCCCCGACTACGGTAAGCTCTCCGGCAACACGCTCGCCAACCTCAAAGTGGGCGCCCGTCTCGAGGAACACCCGGACAAACGCCATCCGTGGGACTTCGCCCTCTGGCTGAAGGCGCCGGAGGGGCACCTCATGCGTTGGCCCTCGCCGTGGAGCGAAGGCTACCCCGGCTGGCACATCGAGTGCAGCGCCATGTCTACCGAATACCTGGGCGACTCTTTCGACCTCCACACCGGCGGCGAGGACAACATCTTCCCCCACCACGAGGCCGAGATCGTCCAGAGCGAGGGTGTCACGGGCAAGCCCTTTGTCCGCTACTGGATGCATACACGGCACCTCCTCGTGGACGGGGTCAAGATGTCCAAATCCAAAGGCAACCTGTACGTCCTGGAGGACGTGGTCGGGCGCGATTACTCGCCCATGGACCTGCGCTTCCTCTTCCTCCTCTCGCACTACCGCTCACAGATGAACTTCACCTGGGCTACCCTCGACCAGGCCCGCGCCAACTGGACCGCGCTGAAGAATTTCCGCGAGCGTCTGACCGAATACGCTGGAAGCGGGGGTGAATCGCTCAACCCGTCCGGTTTCCTGGAGAAATTCACCGCCGCTCTCGACGACGACCTCAACACCCCGGAGGCGGTGACTCTCCTCCTCGACCTCGCCAATCGGGGCAACGCCCTCATGGACCGGGAGGCACTGGCCGGGCGGGACGACGTCCTGGCCGCTTTGGACGAGGCCGCCTCGCTCCTCGGCCTCCTCTGGGAAGAAAAGAAGGAGCTCCCGCCCGCCGTCCTGGAACTGGCCCGGGCCAGGGATGCCGCCCGTTCAGCCAAGGATTTCGCGGAGGCCGACCGCCTGCGCGAAGCCATAGAAAACGCGGGGTTCCTCGTTGAGGATACCCCGCGGGGGACGAAACTGCGCCCGGTTTAGTCGTGGCTCGGCTTGCGATTATCGATACCGTTCCGCCGTATCAGGCGGGCCCTGCGCCGATGATGGTCGGCGACATGGCTCAGTGGCGTGCGATGAGACAGCTGCTGGTTGGGGTAATCCGCGTCGTTGCGCCGGGCTACTCCCCACCAAAGACGGCCGGAAACAAACAAACCCAAAATAGTGTTTGGGGAGAACATCGTGACCTCCTCTCGGGTCGTGGAACGGGAAACCAAAGGGTCAAACGATATGTTCAGGAAACCAGATTCCGCCCTGCGAGTCAAGGCTCGTCCCCGCTCCTCTTCCTTGGTATAATGACCGGTACCGCCATTGCCCGTGACCCTATGCCCCAGACCTCCTCCGAACTCCTCCGTGTCCCGCCCCACAGCCTCGAGGCCGAGCAGTCGGTCTTGGGCTCGCTCATGCTCGACAAGGACGCCGTCATCAAGGTGGCCGACCTGATCAAGCCGGGAGATTTCTACAAGGACGCGCACAACCAGATCTACGAGACGATGCTCGAGCTCTACGAGAAGCGCGAACCGATCGACGTCCTGTCGCTCGGCAACCGCCTCGAGGAGAAGGCGCAACTCGACCAGGTGGGCGGGGCCGGCTACCTGGCCTCACTAGTGAACGCCGTCCCTTCGGCTGGCAATGTGGCCCACTACGCCCGCCTCGTCCAGCGCAAGGCCACACTGCGCCGCCTCATCGCAGCCGGTACCGAGATCACCGAGATGGGCTACGACGAGAGCGAGGAGCTGGATGCCCTCCTGGACGAGGCCGAACAGCGCATCTTCAAGGTCTCCCAGAAATACATCAAGCAGGACTTCGTCCCCATCCGTTCCATCCTCGAGAACGCCTTCGAACGTATCGACGAGCTTCACAAGAGCGACGGCCGGATGCGCGGCGTACCCACCCACTACCCCGACCTCGACCAGATCCTGGCCGGCCTCCAGAAATCCGACCTGGTCATCCTGGCCGCCCGGCCCTCCATCGGAAAGACCACCTTCGCCCTCGACCTGGCCCGCCACATCGGGGTCAAGTCCCGCGTCCCGGTGGGGATCTTCTCGCTCGAAATGGGGTCCGATCAGCTGGTGGACCGCATGATCGCGGCGCAGGCCAACGTGGATCTGTGGAAACTCCGCACCGGCAAGCTCCAGTCCGGCGACTTCGCCCTGATCGGCGAAGCCATCGGCACCCTTTCGGAGGCGCCCATCTATATCGACGACACCGGCTCGGTCAACATCATGGAGATGCGCACCATGGCGAGACGCCTCCAGGCCGAGCACAACCTAGGCCTCATCATCATCGACTACCTCCAGCTCATGGAAGGCCGGGCCCGGCGGGAGGAAAGCCGCGTCCAGGAGATTTCGGAGATCTCCCGCGGTTTGAAACAGCTCGCCCGCGAGCTGAACATCCCCATTCTCGCCCTCTCCCAGCTCTCCCGTGCGGTCGAATCCCGAACCGACCAGGTGCCCAAGCTCTCCGACCTTCGCGAGTCCGGTTCCATCGAGCAGGACGCCGACGTGGTGCTCTTCCTCTACCGCGAGGACCGGGTCAAGCCGGACACACCCAACAAGAACATCGTCGAGATCCACATCGCCAAGCACCGCAACGGCCCCATCGGCAAAGTCTCCCTCTTTTTCCAGGAGAGCTCCACTACTTTCCGTTCCCTGGAGCGTGTCCACGACGCGGCCGAGGCCTCCGTCCCCTCCGGCCCGCCCACGTTCTAAAGAAATCCCATTTCCCGGTTTTGAGCGTCGAAACACAAAGCGGTCTAGATTCGTCTGGAAATTCAAAAATTAAAAATTGGTCTTTCCAAGCATGTATCCCAAACCCTTCCAGCGCCTCATCGAACACTTCTCGAGCCTCCCCTCGATCGGGCCGCGCCTGGCCGAACGCCTCACTCTCCACCTCTTCCGGGAAAAGAAAGACAAGCTGGAGGATTTCGCCGAATCCCTCACCGCCCTCCGTGAGCTCCATCCCTGCGAGCGCTGCTTCCACATCGCCGAGAACCATCTCTGCGGCATCTGCCGGGATGAAGGACGGGACGGCTTGCTCCTCCTCGTGGTCGAGGAGCCTCTCGACATCATCGCTTTCGAACGCACGGGGCGGTTCCGCGGCCGCTACCATGTCCTGGGCGGCGTGATGAGCGGCGGCAAGGACACCGAGCACCTCCACATCGGGGAGCTCCTCGACCGCGTGCCGCGCGAAGGGGTCAAGGAAGTCATCCTGGCCACCAACCTCACCACCGAAGGCGACTTCACCGCCCTCTACCTGAAGAAGAAGCTCGAGGGTACCGGTGCCTCGGTCTCTCGCCTGGCCCGCGGCCTCTCGACCGGCGGCGACATCGAGTACGCCGACGAGATGACTCTCTCGAGCGCCCTCGAGCGCCGGGAGAGGCTCTCCTGACTTGACCTTTGTCCGGGGTACAGTATAACGGAAACAGGTTCTTTTCCATCCGACCCCAAGAAAGAAGGGAGGTCCTATGCTCGTTTCCGCCCGGATTCGGGATCTGGCCACGGGCCAGGAATTCGAATATTCCGACGTTTTGGAAGTCAGCCAGAAACTGCGTGTCCAATCGATCGACGTCGATTCGCTCATGAAATTCTGCCTGGAGCTCCTCTGCCTGGAATTCCATTTCTGCGGGCAGATCATGGGGCTCGACGACGCCGAAGACGTCTTCATGGATGCACTCTGCATCCACTCGTCCTTGGGCGGCCGGAAAGCGGTCCCCTCGAACGCGGCGGTATCTTTCGACATCGAAGCCCTGCATCACGGACCAAAAGCCGGCGTCCTGCCCAAAGGGCCGCTGACCGTGCTGTATTCGATCGTCTGTTCGCTTGACGACGCGCCGGAACCACTGGTCCGGGCACAGTACGCCCTGACCAGAGCCACCCCCATCCACTGACCAACACCGGAGGCGCCATGTTACTGCACATCCGATGGCTCCAGGACGGACAGGAGACGGACAATCCGCTCCTGAAACCGACCACGAGACTCCTCACCCTTCTCAAGCCCATCCCGATCATTCCCACGCTTTCCATGATCGAGATACTTGGAAACAAAATGGCTCTGGACTGGCATTACCAGCAGACGTGCGTCTGCCGTTGGACGGCGCCACGCGACATATGCATGCGTCACTGCATCTTGCCGAACACGCCGCTCCAAATCCGCACCGATCGCCCCGCTCTCGAAATCGTCATCACAGTCTACTCTGGCCATAGCCTGGATGATCGGGGTTTGGCAAAAACGGACGAATCAGGCGTCTTGTACGATGTTTTCGGAGCCGACCAGGCAACCAAGGCGGCGTTGCTTTCCGGCCAATACTCCATTACCACCGCCTTTGCTCCCGGCACATGCTAGAGACAGCCGCCACTCCATCAAAAACCCCGGACGAAAACGTCCGGGGGTTTTTCTTACAGAAAAAATAGTCGCCGTAGGGCCTAGGCTTTGATCTTGACGATCTCGACTTCGGTGAAGAGCTGGCGGTGGCCGTACTTCACCTTGTAACGCTTCTTCGGCTTATGCTTGATGCCCCACACTTTGTCGGCCTTGCCCTGGGCGAGGATTTTGGCCTCCACCTTGGCCGTCTTGACCAGGGGGGCGCCCACACTCACGTTTTCTTCGTCACCGACGAAGAGCACCTCGTTGAAAACGACTTTGTCGCCGGTCTCACCGGAAAGTTTCTCGACTTTCAGGGTGTCGCCTTCAGCGACCTTGTATTGCTTGCCGCCGGTGCGGATAATGGCCAACATACGCTTCGAAACAGGGGTTAGGACAATGGGGACAGTCTAACCCGCCCGGGGCCTGACTGTCAAATCCCCTCGCCCTTGTATGGAAGTCCCGGCGCGTCACCGGCAGGGTTTCTTCGATCTCCGTATTGCGCCGTGTGTCCGGGGCGGCTACTCGGCCGCCTCGAAGACGCCCTTGACCCGACGGACACCGGCCGACGACGCCTCTTCCTTGGCGATCCTGAACCTGCCGAAAGCGGCGATCTCGGCCGTGTTGGCCACATGCGGGCCGCCGCAGAGTTCGCGTGAATAGACGGTCCCGTCCGGCCCCTCCACCTGGTAGACCGTCACCTGGTCGGGATACTTCTCCCAGAAACTCCCTTCCACGCCGGCCGATCGAGCCTCATCTTTGGCCATGGGGATCGTCCTGATCGCCGCGGCCGCGGCCGCGGCCCGGTTGACGTACTCCTCCACCCGGTCGAGCGTTTCGCGGGAGACCTTTTCCGGATGGGTGAAGTCGAAACGGGTGCGCTCCTCGGTGATGTTGGAGCCAGCCTGATGAACGTGGTCGCCGAGCTCTTTCCGGAGGGCGGCCAGCATGAGATGGGTGGCCGTATGGAAGGCCGTCACTTTCGGACCATGATCGGCGAGGCCACCCTTGAACTTACCGGCCGAGGCCGTGCGCGACAGGTCTTGGTGTTTCCTGAACTCTTCTTCGAACTGCGCCCGATCCACCTCCATTCCCCGTTCGCGCGAAAGCTCGAGCGTCATCTCAAGGGGGAAACCGTAACTCTGATACAGATCGAAGGCCGCCTTGCCGTCAAGGCCGGCGGCGACGTAGGTCTCGAATTTTTTCAGTCCCTTGGCCAGGGTGGCGCGGAACTTCCTTTCTTCCTTGGCGATTTCACCACGGATGCCGTCCGCTGCCTGGGCCAGGATGGGATAGGCCTCCTGGTAGATACCGACGACCGTCGGGACCAGCGTCTCCAAAGCGTCGGCCGGCAATCCGAGATGATCGGCCATCCTGACCGCCCGCCGCAGGAGGCGACGGAGAACGTAGCCCTGGTCGGTATTGGACGGCCGTACGCCGTCCCCGATGAGGAAGACACCGGTCCGGATATGGTCGGCCACAATACGCCGCG
>CAYNEL010000026.1:0-13839 GCA_964396225.1 uncultured Bdellovibrionales bacterium
TCTTCTGCCGCCTCTCCCAAGCCAAGGAGGAGTTCAGTCGGATCTGGGAGATCGTCGAGACGTTCTACGGGGCGTTCGGGTTCACGCTCCGCGTCCGCGTCTCCAAACACGATCCGAAGACGCCCGACAAATACCTCGGTGGGTCCGAGAACTGGACCCAGGCGGAAGCCATGCTGGTCGAGATCGCCGCAGGGAGGGACGTCGAGACGTTCGAGGGCATCGGCGAAGCGGCTTTCTACGGTCCCAAGCTCGACTTCATGGCCAAGGACGCCCTCGGGCGCGAGTGGCAGGTGGCCACCATCCAGCTCGACATGAGCATGCCCGAACGCTTCGACCTGTCCTGCGTGAACGAGGCCGGCGAACGGGAACGCATCGTGATGATCCATGCTGCCGTGATGGGTTCCATCGAACGCTTCCTGAGCATCCTGATCGAACATGTGGCCGGCCGCTTCCCGCTCTGGTTGGCTCCGGTCCAAGTCGCCCTCCTGCCGGTTGGTGGAGAACAAACCGCTTATACCGAAACCGTACGGCAAGCGCTCGAAAACGCCGGCCTGCGGGTCGAGATGCGCTCGGACGAATCCCTCGGCAAACGCATCCGCCAGGGCAAGCTTGAGAAAATCCCCTACTTGGCCGTCATCGGCGGCAAAGAGGCCGAATCCGGGACGGTCAGCCTCGAATCCCGCGACGCGGGGCCGCAGGGCACGCTCGGGCTGGACGCGCTCGTCCAGAGGCTCGATGATGAAGTCCGGACCAAGAAATAATCGCTGTCTCAAAAACAAAACACCCCGCGTACGCTGGGGTGTTTTGTTTTCTGTCGTGCTAGCTGAGAACCCTCATCGCCACTCGGCCTTGGCTTCCTCGACCAGGGCGCTGAACGCCGGATCCTCGAGCATGAGATCGATGATCTGGCGAGCGAGCAGACGGCCGGCGGCGGTGTCGCTCGGATAATGGACGCCGGCGATCTCACGGTTGACCGCCACCCGGAGGGCGTCGGCCTCGAATTCCGCCTGGCGGTCCGGCGCCAGTCGCGTCAAGAGGAAGGCCACGGCGTGGGCCTGGGTGGAGTGGCCGCTCGGATAGGCTGGATGCTCTGGCACGTCGATGACGGTCGTGAGGGTCGGGTCGAGCTTGTGCGGCCGTACCCGGTCGTAGCTGGTCTTGAGCCGGAAGATGACGGGGTTGATCTCGTCCAGGACGGCCTGGATGGCCTGGCCGGTCTTCGCGTAACGCGGGTCCTCGGCGTACGTCTTGAGGGTGGCCGGCCCGACCTTCACCCCGTCGAGATATACCTCCTCCCGTATCTGGGCCACCTTGGCCGGCGTACGGAGGGCGACGTACTGATGGAGGAGGGCCAGTTCGGCTTCGGTCCGAGGTGAGGTGTTGGCCGGAAAACCAGGCAGTACGATGCGTTTCTCGTTGCTGCCGATGATCGGCGCCGGCGCCTCGAGGAACTTCTGATAGGCATCCCCGAGTTTCATCGTGTCGGAAAACGCCAGTCGCTCAGCGGGAGCGTCAGGCGTTCGAGCGGCGCTTTCCACGGAGGCAAAGGGGTCTACTTCGGTCCGGGGGGCGCGAGCGATCGCTTCCTTCTCCTGGGCAGCGATGGTTCCGTCGGGACGGAACGCGAGTGTCTCCGGGTGCGGCTCGGCGATCCGCTCGACGCTGCGCACGATCGACCAGAGAGCGGCGATGGCGATCGCCGCCAGAATCAGGACAAAGGACCTGTTTTTCGACATACGTGGAAATTGCCGGGTTACTCGTCCAGTATACCTGTTAGCCAAAGAAAAATCCCGAGGGAGAAACCCCGGGATAACGAGCAAGGACTGGAAACTTCACGCGGCCGCCTGACCGGAAATACCGAGGGCTTCGGCCGGCGAGACCGCATGGACGAAACCGACGATCGAGTTGCGGAGGCGTTCGTCGCCAGGCTCCCGGAGATCGGTAGCGCAGTGCTTGATGGCACGGACCTGGGGATCGCCGGAAAACACTCTCTCTGCCTGCTTGCCAAAGAAGAACAGGAGCGTCCCTGGCTCCGGCTCGATGAGTCGGCGTTCCTGGTTGTTGGGATCTTCGGCCACATAACCGGAAATGCTGTTGGCTACATGCGCCGTCAGGAACGAACGGTCGTAATGCCAATTGCCGAGCAGGCCGTGTTCTCCGATTCCCTGGTACTGGAGAAGACGTAGGACGTACTCCTGCCGCTGGGACCGGATCAGATTGGCCAGACCATGCGTACCAGACAGATACTCCAGCTCCCGAGCCAAAGTCAGGACGCACTTGAATGTCTCGGCATGGATCAAGGAGACGACGCGGGTCAGATCGGCGAACCATTCGACACCCAAACCCCGTTCCCGCGCCCACCGCCGGAAACGCGACCGGTAATGGAAGAAGATCTTGTGGTCTTTGGCGATGCTGTTCCGGTCCTCCGGCCCCAAACGATGGATGATGCCGTCATCACAGGACGCCCCGTCAAGAAACGGAGGCCGGAAGATCATGTACCGGTTCCGTTCGTCCTCGGGCAGGTCCAAGAACTTCGCTACCATGGTCTGCATCAGGTCCATGGCTTCCGTGGCCATGTCGGAAACACCCGGAGCCGGGACCCTCACTGCCAGGGCGCCCTGCGAGAGGGCTTCCGCAGCATCCGAATACCACATCACTGGTGCCGCAAAACGTCTCATGCCGTGCATACCGGCCTCCTGTGTTGAGTTTCGATGGATAGGAAAGGACTCGCAAACGTGGCTTGACTGTAGCCAAAAAACGGAACCTTGGCAAGCGGGCATCGGTCACTCCAAGGGCCGCTTCTCGCCCCGACAAGTGGCCTCAGCCCAGAGACCGCGCTTGGCCTCCCTGGCCTCGCGTTCGGCGACCCGGAGCTCGTCCTGCCTGGCCACATCGGGGGGATAACTCCGGGCGAAAGCGTACCCCTCGCGGACGAGGGTCGCGTTCACGAACGTTCCGTCCTCGAGGAAGACATAGTACAGCTTCCGGCCGTAGCGGTCCCGTTCGGAGACGTCCCGCTCCACCCGCACGAGCTTTCCCTCCACTAGCTCCCGGTTGCGCGTGGCGGCTTCCCGGCCGTAGCAGTCCATAGGAGCGTTCGGTTTGACGCTTTCGGGCGCATCGATGCCGATATACCGTACCGTCTCGCCGTTCTCGAGGACGATCGTGTCCCCGTCCACCACCCGCTTGACGGCCAGTGGAGAAGCGGTGTCAGCCGGACCTGTCTCCGCAACGTCTGGAAAGAGTAGCGGCTCCCACCGCCTGAGTTCCGGATAGCGGGCCGCGAGGAGCGCGAACAAAAGCGCGGCCAACGCCACGCCTATCGAGGAACGTCTCAGGCCTGGCTTCGGGGAAAACCGCATAGTCCGGGGAAAATCAGCGGCGCGGAGCGCCTTCGAAGCGATAGTACCAGTGTTTGACCGTCTCGGTGGTGATGAGGTAGCCGAGTACAAGCAGCCCGATGAAGGCGAGCATCCGCCCCGGGAGGGGCGTGAAGCCGAAGACCGTCTGGCCGAAGTGAGTAAACGGCACGATCAGGCCGACGGCGGCCGCGCCGAAGGCCAGGAGGATGAGCAGAGGGGCCGGACTCTCCGCCCGCCAGAAAGGACGGCGGGTACGCAGGGCGAAGATGACCACCATCTCGGTCAGGAGGGAGAGGAGAAACCAACTCGTCTGGAGGATAGCGGGATCCTCCCGGAAGAGCGAAGCGAAGAGAGTGAAGTCGAAGACGCTTGAGACGATACCGAAGAGAGTGGCCAGAAGGATGAGGTTCTTGACGTCGTAGGTCTTGGGGCGGCGCAATTCGGCCTCCTCCACCGAATCGGTGGCATAGGCCAGGACCGGCAGGCCAGAGAGAATGTCGATGAGCAGCATCTGAACCGGCAGGAGCGGCACGAACGGCACGAAAAGCGAGGCCACGGCCACCGAATAGAAATTGCCGAAGTTGGAAGCCAGCGTCATCTTGATGTATTTCTTGATGTTGGCGAACGTGCGCCGACCCTCGCGGATGCCTTCCACGATGACGTGGAGGCTCGGGTCGAGGAGCACCACGTCGGCCGCCTCGCGCGCGATGTCGCTCGCCGAATGCACGGCCAGAGCGACGTGCGAGAGCTTGAGGGCCGGGGCGTCATTGATGCCCTCACCGAGGAAGCCCACCTCGTAGCGCCGCTGGAGCGTCTCGATGATTTCGTACTTCTGGCGCGGGGCGATCCGGGCGAAAACGGCATGCTGTTCCACCGCCCGTTCCCGTTCGGCCGGCGAGAGGGTGTCCCAGACGTCCCCATGGAGGGCCCGTTCGGCGTTCCCGATGAGGCCGACCCGCCGGGCCACCGATTCGGCCACCTCAGGACTGTCGCCCGTGATGATCTTGACCCGGACGCCCAGAGAGCGGGCCTCCTTGATGGCTTCGGGCGCGCTCGGATTGACCGGATCGGTGAAGAAAACGAGGCCAATGAAAGAAAGGGTGGACTCCTCGTCGGTCTTGGTATACGCCTCTTTCTTGAGGGCGCGCTTGGCCGCCACAGCCAGGGTGCGGGTCCCTTCCTTGCCGCGGGCCGTCACCTCGTCAAGCAGCGTCCGGCGTTCGGCCGGCGAGAGATCGACGCAAGCCGAGAGTACGGATTCCGGCGCGCCGCGGACATAGAGCATCGGGGGTTCTCCCGACAGGGCGGTCAGGCTGCTCGAACGTTTGCGTTCGGGGTCGAAGGGCAGGTGGAAGACGCGCTCCGCTCCCTGGAGGCGCTTGCGCATGCCGATGGAACACTTCTTGAGGAGGGCCGTGTCAAAAGGGTCTGGCTCCTGGCCCGCGGCCAGGGCGGCGAAGCCGTCGCCACAGAGGACGGCGGCCGAGAGACAGGCTTCGGGGTTGTCCGCCTGGAAACCCGAGACGGTGACCTCCTTGTCGGTGAGGGTGCCGGTCTTGTCCGAACACAAGACCTCGATACTGCCCAGATCCTCGATAGCGGAGAGGCGCTTGACCACCACCCGCTGCCGGGCCAGGCGGAGCGATCCGCGCGAGAGGGCGACTGTAGTGAAGAACGGCAGAGCCTCGGGCAGGACCGAGACGATGAGCACCAGGAAGAAAACGAGGAGCGTCACCGGATCCTCGTCGTTCCGGAGGAAGAGGTTGGCCGCGTACATGATGAAGAGCGTGGCCAACACAAGGCGCAGGATGAAAGCGCTGAACCGGTTGATCTGCTGTTCGAAGACGCTCACCCGCTCCGTGGTACGGGTCAGCTGGGCGATCTCGCCGAACACGGTCCGGCTGCCGGTGGCGAAGACGACCGCCTCCCCCGACCCTCGGGTGACGCTCGTGCCGGCGAAGACGACGGAGCGGGCATCCTGGAAATGGCTCGGCCGTCCCTTGGCCTCGATGGATTTCTGGACGAGGAGACTCTCGCCGGTGAGCGCCTGTTCGTCGCAGAAAAGCTCGTGGGCGGCCACGAGCCGGGCATCGGCGGGGAGGATGTCCCCCGCCTGGAAGAGGATGAGGTCGCCCGGCACCAACCGGTCGGACGGGAGACGGCGAATGCGGCCGCTTCGTTTCACCCGGACGGTCTGGACGAGATAGCGCCGGAGAAGCGCCACTGCCTTGACCGAACGGTACTCCTGGAAGAAGCCAAGGCCCGCGTTCAGGAAAAGGAAAACGAGAATGAGACCGGCCTCGACCCGCTGGTCGAGGATGAAAGACAGGGCCGAGGCGGCCAGGAGGAGCCAGATGAGGGAAGAATTGAACTGGCGGCGGAAGATCTTCCAACCGCGTCCCTGTTCCGGTTCGATGCGGTTGTCGCCAAAACGCGCGAGGCGGTCCTTGGCCGCGCGGACGGACAAACCGTCGGGTGTGCTCTCGAGAAGCGAGAGGGTTTCGTGCGGGGTGTGCCGCGCCGCTTCCTGCCAGCTCGGGAGGTTCGTTTTCGAAAGAAGAGGCATGGGTGTTTGTGTTCCGTCTTTGCTTAGCAGTATAGCATTGCAGGAACATTTCCGTCTTGACTTTTAGGACGAAATGATTTATACTGGAGAAGTCGTAGTGAGAAAACGGGTGCCCCTCTCGCGGGGAACCCGTTTCTTTTTGGCCTCAAATCTGGGCCGCGCGACGTTCTTTCCCAGCCACCGCATAGTTAATTATTAAACAATAAAGCTATGTCGGAAGAGATGCAGATGGAGCCCCAGGCTCCCGTGGATGAGCCGACTACCGAAACCGGTAGCGACCAGCCCATGCAGGAGGATCTGCCGGAAGAGGAATCCAACGAGGGCAGCGCTCTCGCCTTCCTCCTGGCGCTCACTCCCCTTCTCACGTTGAGCTTCTTTGGCCAGATCGGTTTGATCTGATCACTGACTCCCGTGGGACGAAAAACGCCGATGCCCCGAAAGGTCATCGGCTTTTCATTTTTTCCGAGTCCGACGGGAGCCGCCTTAGACCGGAGGCAGGGTGCGGAAGACGGGTACGACCGGCGCGCCGCGCGGTACCACCTGGATTTCGAGATTGGGGGTCAGCGGTCCGAACCATTCCTTGCCTTCCTCGAGCATTTGCCATTGGAAGTTGTACGTGCCCGGAACGGAGGGGGCCGTGACGGTGAAACTGAAAGTCTTCTCCTCGCCGGTGGGTATCGTTTCGCCCCGGGCGAGGAATGCCCGCCCGCCCCAGACGGCGTTGTCCTTGGGATTCTGGGAGCCGAGGCGATAGCCGGCCGCGTCGCTCCACGGACGGCCGCCGGCGTTCAAAACGGTGATGGAGACCGGGTACGTCTCTCCGGCGATCATCTCCTCGGGTACGGACTGGGAGAGGAAACGCATGTCGTTCACGTCCTCGGCCAGCTCGGTGAAACCGAGGGCCACGGCGTCCGCGCCGGTCACGCTTGGAGCGGCCGAAGCACTCGCGATGGCAAACGCCTGGTCCATGAGGTTCTCGTCCCGGCAGGAGAAACTGTTGTCAGGAGTGTAGAACTCGGGGTTGGGGCCGTAGCAGCCGCCGTTGTTCCGGTAGACGATGGCCAGATATGGGACGAGAAAGCCGAATTTCTCGTCAGTAAAGCGGCGTTTCAGCTCGAGGATGGTCTTGGCCCGGGTAGCCCGGTCCATCCGGGCGTAGATGCTCATATCGTCGTCCGGAATGCCGCTCCAGTCCAGGTGGAGGAGGACGTTGTGCGCCCGATCAGCAAACCGGGGATGCCACATCAGCGGCCAGCACCAGTTCTTGTTCTGTTTGGCCCGGTACGAGAAGCACGGGCCGCTCTCGATCTGGCCCCGGGCGTCGATACCCATCCCGCCCTCGATATAGTCAAAAAGCTTCAGGTACTGTTCGTTGTCGATATCGCCCGTCTGCGCCCCCACCACCACCGTCTTGCCCTGCTCGGCCGCGTAGTCGCGGATCTCCTTGACCACGGCCGGCGCGATCGGGTTGCGGAGACCGGGGTTGTCCTGGAAATAGATCTGCCCGATGAGGATGTTCTGGATGCCCCAGTCGATCCCCTGGCGGGTGATGGAACGCACATAGGCCCGGTATTCCGGGCTGGCAAAATTAGCCTTGCAGGTCCCCTCACCCCACATCCCCTGGCTGCCGGCACGGCACATCTTGGCGAAATCCAAATCACGGCCGGTGAGGGGATCCTGATAAGTGCCTTTGGTCGGGATGGCTTCGGCCACGAACATGCCGTAGGTCACCCCGGGCTTGGTGATGAGTCGCCGCGCCCGATCGGCCTGCTTGAAGTCAGGCGGCTTGAGCCAAGTCTCGAGCGCCCGATGGAGGTGGAGACACTGGGAGCGGTTGATGAGGGCGGCCGTGCGCGCCGGATCCCCACCATAACCGGACAGGAAGCCGTCCGCGATGCAGCCTTGATTGCGGATGGTGGCCATGAGCGCTTTTTGGGCGGGAGAAATGGCCGCGTCCGATTGGGTTTCAATGCGGAGCGACACGGCCGCGATGAGGGCCGCCACGCCACCCGCCAGAAAGATGATAAGCGAGATGACCTGCCAGGTCCGCACCTTGCGTAGATGGACGAAGTGGAACCGCCGCATGAAACCGAGCCGGCTCTCGTGCATCCACTGGTCCACGGGACGGCCCGGCTGGGAGTTGTTCTGGGCAAAAGGAGACGGTCCCTGCATAGCGGGTTTGTTTCTCCCATTCTAACACGCGCGGCGGAACCTTCGGGAAAACAAAAACCGCCCGGCAGGGGCGGCTGAAAGCCTCGTATGAGCGGGAGACGGGAATCGAACCCGCGTATCTAGCTTGGAAGGCTAGTGTACTACCATTGTACTACTCCCGCTATTGTAGAGACCTACTTCACCGAAGCCAAGCCAGTGAAGGGGTCTTTTTTGATGTTTTCCGGCCCTACCCCCAATTCAGCCGCCACTTTCTCCATGGCTTCGAGGAAACTCAAGGACCCGACGAGATAGTAGAGGGCTTGCGCCGGTTCAGGGACGTATTGCCGGACCATATCGGCGCAGAGATAACCATTCTCATCCATCCACTCGCAGATCATGCCTGGATCGGTCAAGGTGTTGATGACCGTGCATGTAGGGCTCTTGAAGGCCAGCATCTCGTCGATAAACGGAGCGTCTTCGGGCCGACGGTTGGAGTAGAAGAGGAAGAATGGGTTCTGCCGCTTGTCCACGACCGCCTGGCGGAGGATGCTCCGCACCGGCGTGATGCCAATGCCGCCCGCCAGGAAGATGATGGTCCGCGACTGGTCGTCGGGCAGGACGAAATGGCCGACCGCGTCCCGGATGATGACTTCGCCTCCGATGGGCATGGCGGCGATGGTTTTCTTGAAACCGCTCTCGCTGATGCGCATGGCAAAGACAAGCTCGGGATCACTCGGGGCCGAGGCGATGGAGAGCGACCGGTGGCCTCTCCGGTCGTCGGGGAAAGCGAGCTCGGGCAGGCTCATGGCCACGTATTGGCCGGCCTGGAAAGAGAATCCAGCCGGTTTCTCAAAAGAAAAGGCGAAGGTCTGGCGGGCCACTTCGCGCTTGCTGACAAGCTTCACGGTATAGGTTTGCATGGCTTGAAGTATAGGCAATGGCGGGGTTTTGTTCAACCCTTGCCCCGCTCCCGCTTTCGTGGGAGAATGAGCGACTGCTCCTCGTCCATCCATCCCTATGCTCTCCATCAAGGAACTCGGCCACGTCGTTCTCTACGTTTCCGACCTCGCCCGCTCGGCGGATTTCTACCGTGACACCCTCGGCTTCCGCGAAATCGCCAGGCGGCACGGCATGGCTCTGTTTTCCGGCGGCCGCACCCACCACGAGCTCCTGCTCATCGAGGTCGGCCGGGAACCGGACCCGAGACAGGCACCGAAACCCGGTCTCTACCACATCGGTTTCAAGATCGGCGATACGGACGAGGAGCTCCGCGAGGCGCTCGCGACACTCGAGGCAAAAGGCGTTCCTCTCGTCGGGACGGCCGACCACGCCGTCACACACAGCCTCTACATCCTGGATCCGGACGGCAACGAGCTTGAGCTCTATGTGGATGTGGACGGCCGCTGGCAAGACGATCCCGACCTCATCCTCTCCCCTCCCCGACCGCTCGACCTTTGAAAAAACGCCCCCAGACGGGGGCGTTTGGCTTTATTTGAGTCGGGACCGATGTGTCCAGGTTAGCACACTCCGGCCACGCATACCTTGTGCGTTTTGACGACACTCACACTGGCCGCGTTGTAACAGGTCAGGGAATACGTCCCCCTCTGGCCGACGGTACCCACTGACTCTGAGCCTTTCAGGGCTTTCGCTCCGCTCCAGGTCGTGATCCCGACTGTGTTCGAAGCGGTGCAGCGTGTCGCGCCCGTGGACGTCCAGGAAAGCACCACCCTCACTCCGGCGAGCAGGCCGGGTGTCAGTGTAAGCGTTGGTGGCGGTGGGAGAGGCAGGACCGTCACCTTGACGCTTTTGGCGATGCTTCCGCCAGCCCCTTTGCAGGTGAGGGTGTAGGTCTTGGTGGCGGAGAGGGCGCCCGTAGATGCGGAGCCCGAGATGGCCTTAGCGCCCGTCCAGGCGCCAGAAGCGGCGCAGGAAGTGGCGTTGGTCGTCGACCACTTGAGAATGGAGGCTTTGGTCGCGTACACGGAGGTGGGGGTGGCGGTCAGTGTCAGTGTCGGCGCGGCCGTCGAGGCGGTAACCTTCATGGTCACGCTCTTGGTCACACTTCCCCCAGGACCCGTGCAGGTGATGGTGAATGTGTACGTCCCGGCGGTGCCATACGGTCCCACCGTCGAGGTCCCTTGGAGCGCGTACGTTGATTGTGGGGGGTTGCTCCAGCCGCCGAGACAGGCGGTGGCGTTGGTCGACGCCCAGGTGAAAACGTTTTTCTGGCCTACGGGCACAGATGTGGGAGAAATGCTGAAACTGAGCGCGGGGGGAGCCGCCGCGGCGGCGGCGATCGAGAAGGCCGGTCCCGTCTTGGAGCGGGACGTATTGGCCGCATCCACAATGCGGATGACATAATTCCCGGCTGTGAAATCCGCCGGCACGTTCCAGGTGTAGGAACCGGAATTGGGTACGCTCGTGGCGATCGTATAGGGCAGGGTGGCCGCGTCTACGGTTTTTATGAACGGACGCAGGAGGCCAGCCATGGGACCGCTCTTCCCTGCTGCGACCGGGGCGGCATCCAGGTAGAGATTGACCGCCCCACCGGCAACCGACGACTGCCATTGGATATTCACCGGGGAACCGGCCAGGATCCGCTGGCCGACCGTCGGCGAGAGGATATCGAACGTGGCCGGCGCGGTAAGGGTGAGTGGGACCTTGTTCGAGGTGCCGAGAGCATTGGTCACGGAGACGAGGTACGAGCCGGGAGAGGAGACGACGCAGGGAAGCCCGCAGGCCTGCACGATCGGGGAGTAGCCGCAGGCGCTCGAACAGACCGGGATGTTGAACGCCAGCGTCTTGCCATCAGTCGAAGCCACGGCGTTGACATAGGTCGTGCCGATATTGATCGTGTTATTGGTCGCCTGGAAATTGCCTCCCGCGATGGTGACGAGATCCCCGATGCCCACCGAAGCCGGGTTGATGGTCGTCACGAAGGGAGTGAAGGAGAGGGGCGGGGCTGTGCTGTTCGTAGTGAAAATCACGCTGTTGGTCGTCGTGCCGCGGATCTGGTTGCCTTGGGCGAAGAAGACCGACTGGTAGGTACCGGACGGGCTCCGCTGTTCTTCGGCACAGGTCGCATTGGGATAGATCCCCGGACCTTTGTAACAGGCGCTCAGATACTGGGGCAAGGCGAACGTGCCCGGCAACGCGGCCAGGTTGATGAAGCCGGAAACAGCGCTGCTTCCTCCCGGAGCGTTCGATCCGCTCACCGCCAGTACCCCGGCTCCGGCCGCGGTGTTCGGGTCGGTCGCAAGGGTCAGACTGGTACCGGTAGCCACGTTGGTGTTGGGGGTGATGGAAGTGAGGATGTGAGACGCCGTCGAGGCACTCACGGGTACGGAGATAGCGGTATCGCCAGGCATCACGGTAGCCCTCCCAGGAAAAACGAATATTCCCCTGCTGATCGCACTGCCAAAACAGAGAGCCGCGTTGCTGACGGAGCAGCGCGGTATGGTGAGCCTGATGACCATGCCGGGCACGACCGTGCTGAAATTCATTGCGATCCGGCTCGTGGGCGTCGCTGTTGGAATAAACTCAATCTGTCCGCTTGTCGGCAGGTTGCGGCCAATGATGGTCACACTGTCCCCGACGAACATCGAGGGGTGCGCCAAACCTCTCGGCAAGATGGCTGCGATCTGGACGGTCGCATTGGCAGCGTAGGCGGGAACGCTGATGGCGTTCTGTTGGACGCTCGGGCCGCCGTTTGCCGCAAGACAGGTGATCCCATAGGTAGTGGCTCCGAGTTGGGACGCTGTTTCGACGACGTACTGGGTCGTATTCTTGCCGTTGCTGTTCGGTTTGACTCCCGACCAGCCTCCGGTGGCATAGCAACTGGTCACGTTCTGGGTGCTCCAGAGAAGTTCCACAATGTATTTCGCCTGAGTGGTACTTGGATCAGCGCTCACTCCTACGATGCGTGGCCAAAAGGTAATGAACGGCGCAGTAGTTACCGGCTCTACCAAGAAGTTATACGGGGTGCCTTGGAGACTGAGCAGTTGTGTGTTCCCGCCGAACTGCACCTTCCCTCCTGGCCCGGTACACTCGAAGATAAAGCGTGGCTGGCCGCCGAAAGCAATGCCAAACCCCGGCACATACGATCGTATTTCTCCCTCACTAGCATCGACCGTATAGGCATTTTCGTCGAGGTTGGTGGTCGGCACGCTACGTTTGAACACGTTGATCTCGGAACAGGTAGTGACATTGGCCACGTCCCAAGTGAGGGAGATCCGGTAGATTTCGGTGTTCACCTCAAAGCGGGAGCTGATGACCTTCATCTGGGCCAGCTTGACCTGGGGAGGGGCCGATTGGGCCCGGCCCTCGGAGACGACAAGCGTCGCCATGCTCACGAAAGAAATCGCCGCGACAATGCCGAAGAGGGCGTGAGGGGAGAGTTTTTTGATGTGGTGAGGCATGCGCGTGGCGACATGTCCTGGAAAATCGAACGGCCGATGATATACCCAGTATATCACGCTAAGAAGACTTGGGACGCGCGTTTTCCGACGAAAAACGCCCCGGACTGGGGCGTTTTTTCAAGTCTGCATAACACCGGACAATCCCGCTGTCGGGCTGCTGGGAGTCGAACCCAGTCAACATGCTCCCAAAGCATGCGTACTACCGTCATACGCCAGCCCGACAGCGTTATCGTCCCCAAAGCAGGCGTCCTACCAGCATACGACGCCCCGGAGATCTCCCCAAGCATAGCCTGGGCCCTCCTCCACGGTCAACGCGCCATGGTCCGAAAGCAAAAATCCCGTCACCGGGATTTTTGCCCTATCTTTGTCTTTGGGGAAAGACTACTTCACCGCTTCCTTGAGGGTCTTGCCGGCGGTGAACTTGGGTACCGACATGGCCGGAATGTGGATCTTCTCCTTGGTCTGGGGGTTGATGCCTTCGCGGGCCTTGCGGTTGGAAACCTTAAAGGTACCGAAGCCGGTGAGCGTCACCTTGTTGCCGTTCTTGAGCTCACGGGTGATAGCGTCAACCATCGACTCGATGACCATTTCCACGTCCTTCTTGGACAGGTCGGTCTTCTCGACGATGCCGTGGACGAGCGTGTCCTTGTTGATGTTCTTTGCCATAGTTGCCACCTGCCTTTCTAGCTTTAGCGGGCTGGTTGTCGGGAAGATTCGTCCCGGGGCACCGCAGGTTTTTGGAACCCGTCCTTTATTGTAAGCCTTTTTTCAGGGGACGCAAGTCGCGCCGGTTCGGTTTTGTGGCTTGTGCAAGCCATTTTGTCAATGACCGTCGATTGGCTGGGTGCTTGGGATCCGATATTTAGCTTTATTCAAGCCAAAAAACGGTTAGCGCGCGATCTCCACCGCCCGCGTCTCGCGGAAGACCAACACCCTGATCTCGCCCGGATACTTGAGCTCTTCTTGGATGCGCTTGGCCACGTCTTTGGCCAACTGGATGGCGCCGAGATCGTCGGTCTTCTCGGGATTGACGAAGATGCGCACCTCGCGACCGGCCTGGATGGCGTACGATTTCTCGACCGCTGGGAAACTGTTGACCAACGCCTCGAGCTCCTCCATGCGCTTGATGTATTTCTCCGCCGTTTCCTTGCGGGCGCCCGGTCGGGCGGCCGAGATGGCGTCCGCGGCCGTCACGATGAAGGCTTCGATGGTGGTGTGCGGGAATTCGTCGTGGTGCGACTTCATGGCGTCGATGACGGCCTGTTCCACCCCGAACTTCTCCAGGATGCGCATCCCGATCTTGACGTGGGTGCCCTCGATCTCGTGGTCCACCGCCTTGCCG
>CAYNEL010000027.1:0-13838 GCA_964396225.1 uncultured Bdellovibrionales bacterium
GAGTTTTCTGTTATAATTCCAAAATCTGACCGAAAAGCGCTTATTCAAGCCATCGAGGACCTGCGCCGAGACCCGGAGCGTCGGGCGAGGCTAGGTCGGGACGCGCGGTCCTTCGCGGAGCGCGAATTTGACCTCTTGACCACGGCCCGAGAGTATGCCAAGCTCTACCGCTCGCTCTAGGGTTGGTGGGTGACGGACGGTCCGCCGTCTCGTGCGGCCACGGGCCATCCGTAACTTTACTAACCATTCCCTACATGTCTTTCGCTCTCAAAAAACTTTCCGAACACAAGCAGGAGTTCCAGACGGACAAGATGAAGGTTCCGGTGGTGCTTCACATCAACGACGAGCTCCTCCCGAACGAATCCACCATGCTCCAACTGGAGAGCGTGGCGAGCAACCCAGAGCTTTTCCATCACCTGGCCGCCATGGCCGACGTGCATTCGAAGCCCGGCCGCAAGAACGCTACCGGTACCACCGTTGTTTCCGAAAAATACATTCTCCCCCAGGTCAACGACTCCGATCCCGCCTGCGGGATGCGGATCGTCCGGACCAATCTCACCGATGAAAACACCACACCCGAGGAGATAGACCGGCTGTTCCGGGCACTCGTTCCCCGCGTCCCGACCAAGAAATTCATCGGCACCTTCCTTCCTTTTTCGCTGGTCCTTGATATCGCGCGCAGCGGGGTGGCGCCTCTTCTGAAACGCTTCAACATCAAGACCAAGCACGAGCTCGAGAACGCGCTCGGCGGAGCCAACTTCTTCGGCGACCATACTCCTTCCCGCCGTGACATCCTTCATCACATTCCTGCCCTGTTCATCTTCTTTGCCCAGTTCCGGCTCGGCATCCTGGGCGCCGCCGGCAATCATTTCCTCGACCTGATGAAGGTGACCGGCATCGAGGACGAGGAAGCGGCCAGACGGCTGGGCATCAAAAACGGCCAGTATCTCTTCATGGTGCACTGCGGGTCCGGCATCCTCGGTCAGTACAGCATGTATATGTACACTGCCAAGAAGCGGGAGCATCTCTCCCAGGCCATCATGGTGGAGCTTGGCAAGCTCCTCTTCTTCTCCCCGCTCCGCTCGGTCTACCGGAGGATCGCGCATAAGATCAAAGCCTACGGCAACGGCTCGCGCGAGGAGCTCTTTACCTACGAGGGCGACGCTCCGGAGGGTCGGATGTACATGTTCGCCCGGAACGCCTGCTCCAACTGGGCCCATGCCAACCGGGCTATGATTACCCACAACGTCGCCCGCACCGTCGAGGAGGTGCTCGGCCGCGATCCCGGCTTCGAGCTTCTCTATGATATGCCGCATATCCTCGTGAGCCAGGAGGAGCACTATGACAAACAAGTCTGGGTGCACCGGAACGGTACCTCCCGCGCCTACGGACCATCGCGTATGGTCGATCATCCTGTTTTCAAGGATACCGGCGAGCCGGCCTTCATTCCTTCATCGATGTCTACCGAGGCGTATCTCTGTGTCGGCCAGGACGGCAATACCTCGAGCTTCTATTCGTGCAACCACGGTGCCGGTAAGTCCGCGAAAAAGACCGAAAGCGATATCCCGGAGGACACGCAGGCCCTCCGCAAGAAGCTCGAAACAAAGGGAGTCAAGCTCTACAACGGCCGCTCGTCCAAGGTCATCGAACAGGACTCCTCGCACTACAAGCGCATCGACACTATTATGGAGGGCGTCAAGGCGAACGGCATCGTCAAGCCGGTGGCCCGGATGCAGCCGGTGGCGGTCATTATGTATTAGGGTTTTCATCCCCTGTCTTGTGGAAATCATCACCTTGTCAGGCGTGGACGGTTCGGGCAAGTCCACCCAGCTGAAACTCCTCAAAGAGCGGCTTGAAGCGGCCGGTAAGCGGGTGGCGTATTTCCACGCGGTCGAATTCTCGCTGGCCAACCGCCTGAGCCGTTTTCTGAAAGGCGGACGGGCGTTCGAGCCGGGTCGGGAAGCGGGCGTGACGCGGGCCTCATGGCTCTCCGTCATCCTGCGCAAAAAATTCCTCTTCCTTGATTTGCTCCGTTTCCGGATTCATCTCCGTACGTTGGCAAGAGCTGGTTATGACGTGCTCCTCTCTGATCGCTACTTCTACGACTCTCTCGTCAACCTGGCCTATCTCGAAAGCCAGGCGTCGGTCTCGTATCCCTTGCTCGAGCGACTGATCATCCCTCCGACCCGGGCCTACTACCTCTCCGTCGCGGCCGAGGATGTCATGCGCCGCGAGCGCGCTCCGGAGCAGGGCGCGGACTATCTCAAACAGAAGATCGCCCTCTTCGAACAAAAAAAAGAAGCGTGGCGGATGGTTTCCGTCGACGCTTCGCGTCTAGCCTCTGAAGTGAGCTCTTCCATCGTCTAATTATGTCAAGCCTGACCAAGTCCGTTTTTTGGCTTACTCTAAGCGAAATCCTCTTCAACCTGTCCGGCTACATCATCCACGCCGTGGCGGGGCGGGTCTTGGGCCCGTCCGACTATGGCCGCTACGCCCTCGTGGTGACGCTCACCACCGTCATCGTCATCCTGATCGGCAATGGCATCCCCACCGCCATGTCGCGCTATCTGAGCGAGGTCTTCGAGACGGCGCCGGGCAAGGTACTCACCATCAAGCGCCACGGCGCTCGCCTCCAGGTCCTCCTCATGGGCGCCGTGACGCTCGTCTTCTTCCTCCTGGCCCCGATGACGGCGCGGCTCCTCGGGGATCCGACCCTTACTCCCCTCCTCCAGCTCGCCTCCCTCATTATCCCGACCTTCGCCCTGGCCTCCTTCTACTATTATTATTTCACCGGGCTCCACCTCTTCCACTACCAGGCCATCCTGAAATCCTTCCGCTCGTTCGTCCGGATCGTCGTCATCGTGGGTATGACCGTGACGCTTGGACTCCATGGGGCGGTGGCTGGCTACGCGGTGGTGCCGGTTCTTGTCTTCGCGCTAGCCTGGTATTTCGACCGGAAGACTATCCGGCCGTTTCGCGAGGCGGCCGACGGGGCTGGGGCGGACAGTACGTTCCATTGGCGGCAGCTTCTTGCTTACGCCTGGCCACTCACCCTCTTCATGCTCTTCTACGAGCTCTTCATTTCGATCGACCTCTATCTTGTGAAAGCGGTGCTCGGAAGCGACTACCTGACCGGTCTTTACAACGCGGCGCTCACCGTGGGCCGCATCCCCTACTACCTCTTCTACGCGCTGGCCATCGTGCTCCTGCCGGCGCTGGCCAAGCTGAACGCCGTCTCTGACCGCGAAGCCATGCGGAAGCTGATGACGCAGGCCCTCCGCTACGCCGGCATCATCCTCCTCCCGCTTTCGGTTCTCCTGATAGCCTATGCTGGGCCGACGCTTGGGCTTCTCTTCGGGGACGATTACCTGCCCGCCCGGCTGGCGCTCCAGATGCTGGTGCCGGGTCTTTCCGCTCTGACCGTCTTTTACCTCTTGGCCAACGCGTTGAACGGTGTCGGACGGGCCTCCCTCTCCCTCAAACTGGCCGTCGGCGGCTTCGTCCTAGCCGCCGCCCTCAACTGGGTCTTTCTCGTCGAACTGGGAGATATCTTCGGGGCCGCGCTGGCCACCACCCTGGCCGGCCTCGTCATGACCGGTGTCATGCTCGGCATCGTCCACCGATACCTGCCCTTCGGCTTCAGCTCGATCGGCATCCTGAAGACGCTCCTCGCCGGTTTTCTCATGACGGTGCTGGTGGCCCTGCTACCGGCGGCCGACTGGCGCTTCATCCCGTACTCCGCCCTTACCGGATCGCTTTACCTCGGCCTGCTCGCGTGGTGGCGGGTACTCGGTCCCGCCGATTGGGCGCCTCTCGCCAGACGTTTCTCGAAGAAAACCGCTTGAGGTCTCCCGTCGGGTCCGTTGAATCCAGCTACGGCATCTGGTATAGTATGGGAATGGAATTTTGGGACACACAGCATCGGCGGGGCATGGTTCGGGATTCCTATCGGATCACGGTGGCCGCGCTCACCTTTCTTGGTGGGTGTTTTTTTGCCCCGTGCCTTTCGACCGTGCACGCGGCTTCTTTTCCGGCCGACGCTTTTTCCGGCACGACGAGGACAGTGACGCTTCCGAACGGGACCTATGCCGATCCGGTGACGGTCCCGCCGGGAGGTACCCTCGTCGGCCAATCCCAATCCGAGACGATCCTCAGCGGAGGGGTGCTGCTCCGGGAGGGAGCCCAACTGAAGAATCTTACGGTGACGGCGGCCGGCATCAAGATCGAAGCCGATGCGGACGCGCGTATCGAGGATGTGGTCGTCCGCGGCACCACCGAGAACGGGATCGAGACCGTTGGCCTTGGCCTGCTCGAGATGCGTCGGACCAAGGTTGTGGAATCCCAAAAAAAGGGAGTCTATGTCCGCTGGGGCAAGCGCATTGCCTTTTCGGAACTGGCTGTGGAAAACAACCACGAGGAAGGCGTCGACGCGCGGAGCCGGGTCTCGGGCTTCATCCGCGATTCGGTGTTCGCCGGCAACGGCGAAAGCGGCCTGGAGATCATCGTCGGTGACTCGCGCCTCGAGATCGTCGACAACCGGATCATGCGGAACGCGTCCAGTGGGGCGAGTTTCCAGTTCTACGCGAGTTCCCCCGCCCCGGGCGCCATCCTGGTCTCCCGGAACGCTTTCGCGGACAACCAGAAGAACGGCATCGACTGCAGCTGGCCGAACGCCGGCCATGCGGCAGAGGACTACTTCGCTCGCTCTCTCGCCATCAGTGCCGACAACACCTTCACCGGGAACGGCAAACGGGACGTCAACAAGGCGTGCACCGACGAGACCGGCGGGGACGTGGCCGACACGACCGCCGGGATGGTCCGCGGCGCCCACGTTGAGTCGCCGCTTTCCGTATCGGACAAGGAGCGGCTTCGGTCGGAGATCGAGGCTTCCGTCGGCGAACGACTGGCGGTGGCCGAGCAGGCGACGGACGCACTCCATCGGCAGTCGGACGAGGCCCGCTCCCGCCTCGAGGGACTGCCCTGGCTATGGCTCAGGGTCGTCGGCATCAGGAAATCGGACCTCGAGCATCTGCGTACTCTGCGCGCGAAACACGACCAGCTCCAGACCGAGTTCAAGGATTTCATGCAGCAGACGATCGATCCGGCCAAGCAGGAACGAGTCACCCGGCGTTACCATGACTTGGAACAGCTGGGACGGGATCAGGACGACGCCATCAATCATCTCAAGGGTCTTGGTTTCCTGGCTTGGTTACGCTAGAATATACCCGCCCCACCCCCCCTCTCATCGAAAACCTGTGTTTCCCTTATGTCATATTTGAAACGGATATTCACATCATCGCAGGCTTGGGTGTCCCAGCATTGGCAGTGGTCACTGGTAATCGCTCTCCTGGCAGCATTCGCCTTGGGGGCGGTCGCCGGGCTCTGCACCGAGAAACGTTTCGGCATCGTCGACCGCCTGGCCGACTCGCTGGCTCCCAAAGCCACCCAGAAGAAACCCGTTCCCAAGGCCGACCAGATCCACTGGACCATCCTCGGTCCGGAGGCGGTGGCGTTCCACTGGCGCGGAACGGAGACCACTATCCGCTACGGCGGACAGCCGGGCGTCTACCCTGAAACGGCTTCGGTCGCCGAACCAGCCCCCCTCCCAACGTCGTCCAAGGGGCCGTATCGTGAGGCGAAGCTCGAAAACCTCAAGCCGGACACCCTTTACCATTACACGCTCGGGGATACGGCGGCCACCTTTCACACGCCCCCCATCGGATGGACAAGACCGTTCACTGTGGCGGCCGAAGCCGACATCGGGACGTCCGAACGCGCCGAACGCATCCAAACACTGATCACCCAGGCCAAGCCGGATTTTGTGCTGGCGGTCGGCGACCTGACGTATGCCAACCAGGGCGGCCAGAACCGGGTAGACAAACATTTCAACATTGTTGCCCCATGGGCCGCATCCGCCGCCTATATGCCCATTTGGGGCAACCATGAATTCAAGCGGAACGACCCAACGGAGAATTACACCGGACGCTTCATCCTTCCCAATGTCCAAGCCTTGGAGGCGGCTCGTACCAAGGACGGAAAGAACCTTACCGGTGGCGAAGACTGGTACTGGTTCGACTACGGCCATACCCGTTTCATCACCTATCCGGAGCCGGCTTCCGAAACCGATGCCGAGTGGAGGGAGTGGGCCAAGACCATGGAGAGCATGACCAGTCCCTTGGCTGCTGCTCAAAAGGATCCAAAGATCTCTTTTGTGGTGATTTTCGGCCACCATCCAGCTTACTCCTCGGGCAAGGAGGACGGCGAAGCTCCTCTGGCGGAGATCCTTTCCGCGCTGGCCAAGCGGTATCCGAAGCTGATACTTGTATTGAATGGCCATTCCCACAATTATGAGCGCGCTCTCCCGCCGGGCGGGGTGACGTACGTCACGGTCGGGACAGGAGGCGAGAGTCTCCAGCATCAGCAGGACGTACCGGCGGGAGGTTGCCTGTGGCGCGTCTGTCCCCCACCGGATTGGTCCGTCAAGCGGTATTTCCGTTTCGGGTATCTGAAACTGGCTTTCGAAAAGGAGAAAATCACCGGCCAATTTGTCTGCGGTCCGGATGACGACGATGACGATCCGCTGACGAACCGTTCGGACGTGGAGTGCCGTGAGGGTGATGTCATCGACACTTTCGAGATCAAGCCGCGGAGGTGATGCCCGGGGCGGGAGGGGCCTATCAAGCAAAGGACGAGAAACAACAACAGCCCGGCAGGGCTGTTTTGGTTTCCGGGTCTGTGGGGCGGGAACTTATTCGTCCGTTGGCTCCTCTTGCTCGGTGTCGGCCGGAGCGCCCTGGCGTGACCACCAGGACTTCCAGGTGTAGCGGGCCGGCACCCCGGGCGCCGGTTTGTTCGAGACTTCCGCCGGCTGGATGACCTCGCGGATGTCCGTGACGGCCGAATCCTTGGGGGCCAGGCGGTAGAGGGTGAGGGTGCCGAAGTCCCGCTCCTCAGCGATGTCGAAACGGTCGAGATAGCGCGAGACGAGGGCGTCCCGGTCGGACTGGGTGCGGTAGACGAGGAAATACCAGCCTTCGAGATAGACCCGTTCCATCTTCCAATCGGCCGACCGGACAGCGGCGCCGCGCTCCTCGACGAGGAAGGAAAGCGCCCGCAGGTGTTGCGACTGGGCGTGGAGGTAGACTGGCCAGCGGTTCTCGATCCGGAAACGGGCGATATGGTCGGCCACCAGTTCCTGTTGTTCCAGGGTGACGCGGGTCCTCTCCTTGAGCACCCGGTCGCTCTCGATCTCGAAGAACTCATAAGGGGCCCGGCGGTACTCCGTGAAACGTTCGGCCACCGCGAGGAGATTGTGGGTTATGAGGAGGGCGAGACCGATCATGCCGAGGCCGAACACAGCCAGGTTGATCTCCATCGAACGGCGCGAGAAGCGCCGGAGCGTTTCCCAGGCAAGGCCGAGAAAGACGAACGGCAAAGGCGCCACCAGGAGGAGGAAGCGTTGGGAGAAGTCGAAGGCGAGCGAGATGAAGAGCCCGGCCGAGACGATCTGGACGATGAGCATGAGGACGATGAAGTCTTTCTTGCCGGCCTGTTCGGCCTTGAGAACGAAGGTGCGCCGGAGCATTCGGTAGAAGCCTAGTCCGAGGAAGACGGCGGCCAGCACTCCCCAGCCTACGCCCCGCCGGCAGTCCCAGTCGCAGGTGATGTTCCAGCCTTGTCCCCGGAGATCGAGGCCAGGCAGTTCCGCGTATTGGTAGCCGGAAAGCATCATCCAGTAGCCGTTGACCGTTACGCCGACCGCCTTGACTATCTTCTCGGGGAGGCGCCGCTCGGACTCGCCTGATTTCTCCGTGACGGCGGCGACGAACTCCTTCACATTGGCCCCGCCTGTCTCCAGGTCGTTCAGGACGACCGGCAGGTAGAGGAGAGCCAGGACGCCCGCGGCGAACAGCACCGCTTTTGCGCGAAGAGGCGGCCGACGGAAGACAAGGTAGAGGAGGAGAATGATCGGGAAGGTCACGAAGGCGAGGAAGTGGAGCTGCGTTGCCACGCCCCAACCGAAAGCCGAGAGCATGAGCCAGGCCGTCTGGCGGCCGAGCGTCGCCTCACGCGAGGCTTTGAGCAGTCCCCACCAGCCGAGCACCAGGAAGAACGGCAACGGATTGGGGTTCCAGGCGAAGCGGCCGTACACCACGAGGAAGAGGCTGACCGCCGCCAGGCCCGTCAGTCCGAGCGAGACCGGCTTGGTGAAGTAGGTCCGGAGGAAGCAATAGAGGAGCGGGATGAAAGCGGCCGAGAGAAGCATGAAGAGCGCGGCCGTACCGGCAGGCGTGGGCCCAAAGAGGAGCCCGCTTACGTACTGGAGGTCGTAGAAAGCCGGTCCCAAACGGAGGAAGGTACCGGCGGCCCGCGGTCCGAGAAGAGGCAGCTCCTCAGGGCCGTTCTCAAGCGCCGGCAGGACCACCTGGATGTCGCGCGCCTGGTCGAGTTCGAAATGGAGCCAGTCGGAAAAATGCCAGGCTCGCAGGAAAAAGGCGGCCAGGGTCAGGCAGGTCAGGACGAGGGCGACGGAGCGCATGGGGTGTCTTTTGACGAGGGCTGGCAGGGCGTTCATTTCCATTTCCTCCCGGGTTACAGTACAATCAAGGCAAGCTGCTCCCCCTATTTTACGCCGAGAGGGCGTGCTTCCGCAATTATTGTGCCGCCATGTCCCTGGGCCTCCTTATCCGGACGCATCTGCCGTTAGGCATCGTTTCCAGTCTCCTGGCGCTGACGATGTTCCTCTTCGTTCTCCCCAAAATCTTCCTCTGGGAGACGGCTTTGGTGCGCTCTTTCCATCCATTTCTCTATATCGGATTCGCCCTCCTCGGGGGGGTCCTCGTCTGGTATGCCGCTCGATTCGCCCGCGGGTGGCACGGGACGCTCGGCCTTGTGCTTCTCGGCGCCTATCCGGCGGTAGTGATCCTCCTGGTCGGGTTCGCGGTGTCCAGGCAGTTCCACTATCTCTTCAATATCGCCTTGGTCGGGTATGCCGTCCTGGCAGTCGTGTGGTTCGCCGTTCTCCGCCAGGCCGCTTCGCGCCGGCGCCGCGGGCCGGAGCACGTTCTCTTTCCACAGGACTGGTTCCGACGCCAGGGCGCCTTCGCCTGGGTTTTTCTGGTGGGCGTGTTCGGAGCGTACGCCTTTTTCGCGCTTCACGGCATCACCCGATTCGCCGCGGTGGACGAGCCACTTTGGCTGTTCCAGCGCATTCCCAAGACGTTCCATAACCTCGAGGACCTGAACTGGCATGGTACGGCGGTGAGCGACAAGCCGGGCGCCACGGTCGCCTACGTGGCAGGTCTCGGCTACGCCCTCGGGGAAAACCCCAAGGCCTACGAGCCGAAGAAGGGACCCGGCCGGACGGACACGCCCACGCGCCCCATCGAACCCCTCTACGCCGCTTTCCGCACTCCAGTGGCCGTTTTCACGGCATTTTCCCTGCTCTTTTTTTACTTTCTCGCGGAGCGTCTCTTCGGCCGATCGACCGCCCTCCTCGCCACTGCCTTCATCGGGACGGCCCCGCTTCTCATCGGCATCAGTCGCATCGTCAACCCGGATTCCCTGCTCTGGGTGTTCGCTCCGCTGTCCGTCATGGCTTTCCTGTTCTACCAGAAAAGCCGGTCGTTCTGGGCGCTTCTGGCGGCGGGAGTGTTGCTCGGTCTCGCTCTCCTCACCAAATACGTGGCCAACCTGCTCTTCGTGTTTTTCCTCGGGCTCCTCGTGGCCGAATACTGGTTCCGTTCGCCGGCCGAAGTGAGGCGGGGAGCGGCCGACTATGTCCGACGGGCCGCTCTCGACTTCTGGTTGCTGATCCTTTTTGCTTTGGCCACCATCCTTGTCCTCTACCCGTATGCCTGGGTCAAGCCCGCCGTTCTCCTTCGTGCCACCCTTCTGAGCCAGGCTTTCGAAAGCGTCTGGCCGTGGTTCGTCGGCCTGCTGGTCCTCGTCTTCCTCGATTACCGTTTCCGTGACGGCCGCACCCTGGACGCCCTTCTTGGTTTCCTGGGACGCTTCCGGAGCCGGATCATCGGAGCCACCAGCCTGGTGTTTGCCGCCGCCATCGTGTTTGTGTTGGTCAACGTCTGGTCCGGCATGGCCTGGGTGGATTTCGAGGCCGTCCTCGCCTCGCCCAAGACGGCTTTTGACTCGGAGGGCTTTTTCGGCGTTTTCATCTCGAACTTCTACCCGCTGGTGTTCGGCCTCTCCCCTCTCGCCCTTGCCTGTTTCTCGGTCAGCCTCGGTTTCCTCTGGTGGCATCGCCGGAGCGCCGACTGGAGCATGCGGGTGCGCTGGTACCTCCTCCTCTTCATCTTTTTCTACTACCTCGGTTCGACGGTCAACGAAGTGGTGGCTATCGCGCGCTATCAGATCATGGTCTACCCACTGGCCTATCTCATCGCCGCCTTGGGCGCCCTGGATGTGGCCCGCTTCGTCGTCCGCCGCCGTCCCAGCCTCGTCTTCCTGGCGCGGCCGGTCGGTGTCCTCGTCTTGGCTGTTCTGCTGGTTTCCCTCGTCCTGGTCCAGCCGCACTACCAGGCCTACGCTTCGGTCCTGCTGCCCAAACAGTACCAGCTCGACATCAAGGATATGGGCACAGGCAGCTACGAGGCGGCGGAATACTTAAATTCCCTCCCCGGCGCGGAGCAGCTCTCCATTTGGACGGACAAGAGCGGGGTATGCGCCTTCTTCCACGGTGCGGCCTGCCACAATTCGTTCAATTTCGACGTCCTGGCGAACGCCGGCATCGACTACGTGGTGGTGTCGTCGGGACGCGCTTCGCGCACGGACAACATGCTCTATTACCCGCTCCGGTCGCGCAAACCCCAACCTAACATTATCCGTTTTGACCGCTACTACGACGTGCCGGCCGAAGAGGCACTCTGGACGTTTGAGATCGACGGCCGGTCCGGCAATTTTGTGAAAATCATCCCCTTCCGGACGGAGTGGACCGGGGACGCGAGCCGTTTTGAATGAGCCTTCCGTTTCAGGCGGGCGTGGTTCCGAGAGGCGTCCCCGACGCCTCTTTCTTTTCGGTCAGGTAGAGCGGGAGCCCAAGGAAACTGAGAAACATCTGGACGACCCGGCCGGTGAGGGCCGCGGTGACGGCCAGGGCGGGGTCCAGCCCGAGGAGGCCGAAGAAATAATAGTAGGCCCATTCCTTTAGGCCGATGTTGTTGATGGTGATCGGCAGGCTGGAGACGATGCTGATGACGAAGATGGCTCCCAGAAAAGGGATGAAGGGCGGCGTCTCACCGAGCGCGAAAAAAAGGAGGTAGCCGGAGAGTCCTACGCCCACCAGGTTGAAGAGCGCCCCGAGGCCGAGAGTGGCGACCCAGAAGTCCTTCCCTTGGGTGCCGAAGGCGGTGAGCGCTTCCCTGAAACGGGCCAGCCTTCCCGCTGGGACGGGAAGGCGTCGGAGGAACGGGAAGAACAAGGCCGCGAGGAGTCCGGAGGCCAGGACGACGAGGGCGAGGCGCCAGGTCGGATGGGAGACGGTGACCGGGAACGCCGCGAGCAGGCACAGCGTCGCCAGGACCATGGTGCCGAGGAGCCCGGTCAGGCGATCGAACATGACGGTGGCGAAGGCGGGTGCTAGGGAGTCATTCCGGCGGCCGAGGCGGAGCGCCCGGTAGGTGTCGCCGCCCACGAAGGAAGGCAGGAAGTTGTTTACGAACGTGCCAGTGAGATAGAGCGCGTAGGCGCGTCGGAAGGCCAGATCGAAACCGACGGCCCGCGCGATGATGCGCCACTTCCAGGCCGAGAGAAGCATGCTGGCCAGGATGAGGAGGATGTAGAGGACGAGAAATCCGGGACGGAGTCCGCCCAAACGCTCGATCACCGCTTCCCAATCGAGACGGAAAACGAGCCACCACAGGAAGGCCAGGGTCAGGCCGGTTTTCAGGGCGGTGTTGAGGCGCGTGCCGGACGACATACGGGTTTCAGCGTTTGGCGGCGGAACGATAGGCCTCGAGGTAGGCGTCCGCGACCAGTCTCCAGTCCAGGGTCTCGGCCAGGCGGCGGCTCGCCTCCCCCATCCGTCTGTGGCGCTCCGGGTCGGCGGCCAGGGCGGCCAGTCTGTCGGCGATATGGGCCGCGTCCCGGAAACGGACGAGATAGCCGTTCTCCCCGTCCCGGATGAGTTCCTCGGCGCCGCCGGTGGGTGTCATCACCACCGGCAGGCCGGAGGCCAGGGCTTCGAGGAGGTTGTTGCTCATGCCTTCGTTCAGCGACGGGAACAGGAAGACGTCGGCGGCCCGGTAGTAACGAGGCAGGTCGGCATGCGGGATGTGGCCGACGAAAGAAACCGCCTGGCCGAGGGAGAGGGCTGCTGCCTGCTCCTTGAGCTCCGCTTCCGCGCCTCCGTCGCCGCCGGCGATGAGGAGACGGGCCGCCGGGAATTTTTTCCGGAAAGCGGCGAACCCGTCGAGGGCGTAGCGGAAGCCCTTGCGCCGGTTGAGACGCGAGGCGGCCAGCACGGTGAACCGTCCGGCATCCCGGAGCTCGCTTTCGCCAGGCGAGAATTCGGCCGTGTCCACCCCGTTCCGGATGACGCCGATCTCCTGCGAGGGAGCGCTCCGGAGGGCGAGCGTCCGCAGGCCCTGGCTGTTGGAGATAACGGCTGCGGCCTGCCGCCAGATGCGCCGGATGAGGGGTCTTAAGACGGCATAGAGGGCGGTGAAGCGGTCGCTGTACCCGGGGACGTCCGCGCCGCGGAGGGAGACGATATAGGGCAGGCCGTGACGGCGTTTCAGGCGGTAGGCTAGGTAGCCGCACGGGACGGTGAAAAACGCATGGACGCAGTCGTAACGGTGTTCGCGGGCCAACCCTTCAGCGAAACGGCCGGCGGCCCAGGTGTAACGGACGAGGTCGAGGGACGACTGGTGCGTCATGTGCTTCTGGTCCTTGCCGATGGGCAGGCGGTGGATGCGGATGCGGCCTTCGCCCAGGGTTTCCCGGTGGTACCGGTCGTCCACCGACGCGGTCACGAAATCCACCTCGAGCTCGGGCCTGGCCGCGTACTCGCGGAGGAGATAGAAGCTGGCGTTGCCCGCTCCCCCGCCGAGGGGCGGGTACTCGTAGTTGAAGAAAAGGACGCGCATGGAGCAAGTTTCAATATCCGATATTCAATTTCCAATCCCGAGGGTCGGGTTCAAACAGTGTCGTTTCGTTTGATCACGGCGGATAGCAGGGTTCCCCATTTCTATACCCCGACGCCGCGGTAATTGAAGCCGGCCGCTTCGGCCTCGCTTCGGTCGAAGATGTTGCGGCCGTCCACGATGAGGTCGCCCTTCAGGAGTTCGCGGAGCCTGGAGAGTTCGGCGCTCCGGAATTCGTCCCACTCCGTGGCCACGACGAGGGCATCCGCGCCCCGGGCGGCCTCGTCGGCGGTTTTCGCGTAGCGGATGCCGGTGGCACCGAGCGCCGCGCGGGCGTTCTCCATGGCCACCGGGTCGAAAGCCCTGACCCGGGCGCCGTCCTTCCGGAGAGCGCGGATGAGCTCGAGCGCCGGGGCCTCGCGGACGTCGTCGGTGCGCGGTTTGAAAGACAGCCCCCAGACGGCGACAGTCTTCCCTTTGAGCGGGCCCAGTTCCTCCCGGAGGAGACGGTAGGGCTTCATCTTCTGGTGGCGATTGACCGCTTCCACGGCGGCCAGGATGCGGAAAGGCGTCTTCCATTGCTCGCCGGTGCGGAGGAGGGCTTGGACGTCCTTGGGAAAACAGGAGCCGCCGTAGCCGATGCCGGCGTAGAGGAAGCGCGAGCCGATGCGTTCGTCGAGGCCCATGCCTCGGGCCACTTCCTTGACGTTGCCGCCGGCCGCCTCGCAGAACGTCGCG
>CAYNEL010000028.1:0-11706 GCA_964396225.1 uncultured Bdellovibrionales bacterium
TCTTGGCCACGTGTTCGGGCGTCCCCTGGGCCACGATCTTGCCGCCGCCCGAGCCGCCCTCCGGCCCGATGTCGATGAGCCAATCGGCGCTCTTGATGACGTCCATGTTATGTTCGATGAGCAGGACGGTGTTACCTTTGTCGACGAGTTTCTCAAGGATCTCGATCAGTTTCTTGACATCCTCGTAGTGGAGGCCGATGGTCGGCTCGTCGAGGAGATAGATGGTGCGGCTCAGGTTGGGCCGGAAGAGTTCGGAAGCGATCTTGATGCGCTGGGCTTCGCCGCCGGAGAGGGTGGTGGCCGATTGTCCCAGCTCGAGATAACCGAGGCCCACCTCGACGAGCGTCTTCAGCCGGTCGGCGATGGCCGGGATATCCTTGAAAAACTCATGGGCCTCTTCCACCGTCATCTTGAGCACTTCGTAGACGTTCTTCTTCTTGTATTTGACCTCGAGGGTTTCCTTGGTGAAGCGCTTGCCCTCGCACACGTCGCACGGCACGAAAACGGTGGGGAGGAAGTGCATTTCCACGGCGATCTCGCCGTTTCCCTGGCAGGTCTCGCACCGGCCGCCCGGGACGTTGAAGGAGAAACGGCCCACTTTCCAGCCGCGCATCCTGGCTTCGGCTGTCTCGGCGAAGAGCTCGCGCACGAACGACCACAGGCCGACGTAGGTGGCTGGATTGGAACGCGGCGTGCGGCCGATGGGGCTCTGATCGATGAGCACCGCCCGGGTCAGGTACTCGGTGCCCGTGAAGCTCCGGCAGTTGAAGACTCGGTTGCTCTTGTATTTTCGGTCGAAGCGGGCCTCGAGGTTCCTGTGGACGATCTCGTAGAGGAAGGTGGATTTGCCCGAGCCGGAAACACCAGTGATTGCCGAGAGGCGGCCGAGCGGGATGTCCACGTCCAGGTTCTTGATGTTGAACGCGCTGCCGCCCCGGATTTTGAGCGCCCCTTTCTCCCGGTCGCGCCGCTTCTTGGGGATCTCGATCCTCTGCTCGCCGCGCAGGTACGCGAGTGTGAGAGAGCCTGAGGCATTCTTCTTGGCGGTCAGGAGTTTTTCCAAATCGCCCGAAACCACCACTTCCCCGCCATGAACCCCGGCCCCCGGACCGATGTCCACGATGTAGTCCGAAGCGAAAATGGTGTCCTCGTCGTGCTCCACCACAATGATGGTGTTGCCGAGGTTCTTGAGCCGGGTTAGGGTCTCGATGAGGCGGGCGTTGTCCCGCTGGTGGAGACCGATGGTCGGCTCGTCGAGGACATAGAGCGCGCCCACCAGCTGGCTCCCGAGCTGGGAAGCCAGGCGGATGCGTTGGGCCTCGCCGCCGGAGAGGGTGTTGGCCCGACGGTCGAGGGTGAGGTAATCGAGACCGACATTCAGGAGGAACTCGAGTCGGCTAGCGATCTCGCGCACCACGACCGAGGAGATTTTCTCCTCGCGCTCGGTGAGCTTGAGACCGACCAGGAAGGCGTAGGCGTCCTGGACGGTCGAGGCAGCGAACTGCACGATGCTCCGGCCGCCGATCATGACGTGGAGCGCTTCGGGCCGGAGACGGGCGCCCTCGCACACCGGGCACGGCTCGTCGCCGAAGAAGTGTTTGGTCCCGAGACCATTGCAGGTGGGACAGGCGCCGTACGGCGAGTTGAAGGAAAAGAGGCGTGGTTCGACCTCTGGGTAGGAGAAACCGTCGTGGGGGCAAGAGAACTTGGACGACATGAGGCGTTCCTCGCCGCCGGACACGATGAGGACCAGGCCGCTGGTCTCCTCAAGCGCCCGTTCGAGCGCTTCCGAGAGGCGTTCCCGAGCGTCGTTCTTGAACATCCCCGAGAAATCGCCCGCGACGAACGAGTCCACCAGGAGCTCGATGGTATGTTTCTTCTGCTTTTCCAAGACGATGCGCTCGCGGAGGGGGTGCGCCGTCCCGTCCACCCGCGCTTCGGTGAAGCCCTTGGAGAGGGCATCGTAGAGCTCCTGGTAGTACTCCCCTTTCCTGCCCCGGACGATGGGGGCGTAGAGCCTGAGCTCGGCCTTGTCCCCGCGCTTCTCCCTGAGCCGGGCGGCTTCCTTCAGGATGAAGTTGAGCATCTCCTCAGTGGAAAGCTTCTCGATCTCGCGGTCGCAGACGAGACAGTGCGGCCGGCCGACGCGTGCGAAAAAGACGCGCAGGTAGTCGTAGATCTCGGTGACCGTGGCCACGGTGGAGCGCGGATTCCGGCTGGCCGATTTCTGGTCGATGGAGATGGCGGGCGAGAGGCCCACGATCTCGTCCACGTCCGGTTTCTGGAATTGGGTGAGGAACTGCCGGGCGTAGGCCGACAGGCTTTCGACGTAGCGGCGTTGGCCCTCGGCGAAGATGGTGTCGAAGGCGAGCGAGGATTTGCCCGAACCAGAAAGGCCAGTAAAGACGATCATCCGATCCCGGGGCATCGAGACGGTGATGTTCTTCAGGTTGTGGGTGCGGGCCCCTCTGACGACGATATGGTTCTGCATAGCGAAAATGGATGGGCGGACGCGCCAACGCCCCTCCGCGAAGGCGTAGGGGGTAGCCCTGGCCCCTCGAGGGACCAGTACACCAGCCTACCGCATTTCCGGACAAAAAGAAAGGGCGGAAAACAACGATGTGTCTTCCGCCCGAGAACATGGTCAGCCCGATGGAGGGGAGGTCTCGGGACGACGATGGCAGATACGGATGCTTGCCCGCCGGCCCGGAGCCAGGAGCTTCCTGGCTTCCTGGATGGAACATTTCCGAGCGGCCACGACGACACCAGCCATTTCGGTATTCTGACACTGGGTGCAAGTAGCCACCAGGGACTCCTGCTGGCCGCACGCAGGACACTGGACAACCAGTATGTCTCCGCCCCGGAACCAGACCAATGAAAGAAACGTCTCCTCGCTCATGCGATGGCCGCATGCACTGCACCACACGGGATGCTCGTCCATCACGACCTCCTCACGGATTGTTAAGTTTCGGTGGATGAATAATAGACGGGAAAAGCCCTCCTGTCAAGAGAGCTTGGCGCCTTCGCGACGCAGCAAGGCGCGTTTCTTGGCCGGGCCGCCGCGGTTGTATTCCCCTGCCGTGCCGTCGGCGCGGATGACCCGATGACACGGGACGGATGGATCATGGTTGGCTTTCATGAGGCTACCCACCGCCCGCGCAGCGTTAGGGAAACCGGCCCGGCGCGCGACCTCCCCATAAGACAACGTCTGGCCGCGTGAGATACGGCGGACGACCGAAAGCACGTGTTTTTTGAAATTCGAGGTTTTGCGTTTCATTTCCGGGGCGTATAAGAAAACAGAAAGCGGACTATGGCCCGCTTTCCTGCCGCACATTCAATCAGGCAAGGCGGATTTTACTCGTCGTCCTCACCAAGCGCCTCCTTCAGTTTCGTGCGAGCGGCTTCGGCGGTCGTCTTGAAATCCGCGAAAGCGTCCTTGAACGCCGCACGGCGGGTCTCGGCACAGGCTTTCACGTCGTCGCCGATCTTGTCCACCGCTTGGCGGTCACCCCGCAATTCCTCGCGGGCGGCCTTGAGATCGGATTGGAGGGCGGAGCGGACGCTCTGCGGATCGGTCCCGTCCTCACAGGCCTTTTTGGCCTTGGAGAGGGCGCTCTCCACGGCGGCCTTGAAATCCTGGTAGCCGTTTTCCACGCCGGACTTCTTCTCGGTCCGTTCGTTGGCCACGCAGGTGCGGAAGGCACTGATGGCGTCATCCACGGCGTCGCGGCGGGCGGCCACGGCGGCATCCATAGTCTTCTTGAAATCAGCCACGGCCGCCTTCTCGGCATCGCCCTCGGCCTTCTCCTCAAGCTCCTCGTAAAGCTCGTTGCGGCGTTCGTCCTGACGGTCCCGGATCGCGTCCAGTTTCTCGTCCCGGTCGGCGATATGCTCCTGCCACTTCTCAGGCAGGTTCTGCCAGCGCTCCTCGAGCTTCTCTGCTCGATCGGAGAGACGCTTCTGCATGTTCTCGATGGATTTCACGATGTTTTCGCAGCGGGCTTCCTTGATTTCGGCCTTACGCTCAGCCAGGTTTGCCTTGACTTCCTCCTTGCGCTCCATGATGCTCTCCTTGACCTCGGCTCGTTTCTCCATCCGATTCTCACGGCGCTCCTCGGGCGTCATAGCCCGGGCGTCCAAGGTAATGAGCACCGCCAAGGCGACGGCGGCCAGACCGATCTGGAGCAACCTAGAATTCATTTTCGTCATAGACTTGGTCAAAACTGCTTACGGAAGCACTGTCCTCACCCACCACCGCCTCAGCGGCAGCAGCCTCCTCGTCGAGCGTCGCCTCGTCGGCAAGCGCTTCGTCCACCAGGGCGTCCACCGCCGTATCGGGCGTCACCGGACCAGTGGCAGGGGGTACGGCGGGACCGTCGGCGGACACCGGGGACTGGCCGGCCGGTCCCTGTTCGGACAGGCCGATCGGCTCGCCCATCATCCGATACAGGCCGAGGAACGCAAGGAGGACGACCCCGCCCACCGCCACCCCGACCATGAGTTGTTTCTGCTGCATAGGCTTTCTGTTTTAGGCCTCACAAGGCTACGCCCCTTATTATACACCACCCCCGGAGCGGGGTTTCACCGCCGCTTCAGCTGGGCCTCGAGGGCTCGGATCTCGTCCCGGAGGAGAGCGGCGGTCTCGAATTCCCAAGCCTTGACGGCCTCCTTGAGCTCCCGGCGTTTGAGCTGGAGGAGTTTTTTGGGCTGCTGCTTGAACACGGCGGCATCGAGCGCGAGGTTGGCCCGGACCGCCTGGTCGTGTTTGCTCTCGAGGGCCTGGGTGATATCCCTGATCTCCTTTTTGATGGTCACCGGGGTGATGCCGTGCTTCCGATTGTAGGCAAGCTGGAGGGCCCGACGACGGTTGGTCTCCCCGACGGCGCGCTCGAGCGATCCGGTCACCTGGTCGGCATAGAGGATCACCCGGCCCGAAACGTTACGGGCCGCCCGGCCGATGATCTGAATGAGCGAGGTCTCGGAACGGAGGAAGCCCTCCTTGTCAGCGTCGAGGATACCGATGAAGGTCACCTCCGGCAGGTCAAGACCTTCGCGGAGCAGGTTGACGCCGACCAGACAGTCGAATTCCCCGCGCCGGAAAGCAGTCAGGATCTTGATGCGCTCGATGGTCTTAATATCCGAGTGGAGGTATTCGGCTTTCACCCCCTGTTCCTTGAGATAGGTCGAAAGGTCCTCGGCCATACGCTTGGTGAGCGTTGTGGCGATGGCCCGGCCGCCCGCCGCGATATCCTGTTTGGCTTCGGCGATAAAATCCTGGATCTGGCCCGGGTACGCCCCGCCCTCACGCACCGGCCGGAGGACAAGCTCGGGATCGACGAGACCGGTGGGGCGGATGACCTGCTCCACTATCTGGGCGCTCTCCTCCTGTTCGTACTCCGACGGCGTGGCTGAGACATAGACCGTCTGCCCTACACGTTCCTCGAATTCGGCGTACGAAAGGGGCCGGTTGTCGATAGCGCTCGGCAAACGGAATCCATGCTCGACGAGAACGGTCTTGCGCGCCCGGTCCCCCGCCTGCATCCCGCGGAGCTGGGGGATGGTGACGTGCGACTCGTCGATGAAGGTGAGGAAATCGGGACTTCCGTCCTCGTGGTGCGGGAAATAGGAAAGGAGGGTGTCGGGCGCGGCACCGGCGGCCCGGCCCGAGAGATGACGGGAATAATTTTCAATGCCATTGCAGTAACCGATCTCGTCGATCATGGCCAGGTCGTAGTTAGTACGGCGCTTGAGCCGGTCAGCTTCGAGGAGCTTTCCCTGACTAGTAAGCTCAGTGAGGCGCTCGTCCAGTTCCGCCCGGATGACCGCGATGGCACGCTCTTTCTGGTCCTTGTCGGTGAGGAAGTGCTTGGTAGGAAAGATAAGTACGCTGTCCAGGTCATGGGCGAGGATCACTTGCGAGACGGCGTCGATCTTGTCGATGCGGGAGAGCGTCCCGCCGTCGAATTCGAGCGCGTAGACCACCCGCTCCTCGACCGGCATGATCTCGATGCGGTTGCCGAGGGCCCGGAAATGCCCCGGGGTGAGGTCGCTCGTGGTCCGTTCGAAGAAAATGGAAACAAGCTTGCGTAGCAGCGCGTTGCGCTCGAGACGCTCGCTTCGCTGGAGAAAGAGGTTTTCGTTCTTGTACTCCTCAGGACTGCCTAGGCCGTAGATGCAGGACACTGACGCCACGATGATGACGTCGCGGCGCGTGAGGAGCGACTGGGTGGAGGCGTGGCGCAGGCGATCGATCTCCTCGTTGATCTGGGCGTCTTTCTCAATGTAGGTGTCGGAGACGGGCAGATAGGCCTCGGGCTGGTAATAATCGTAGTATGAGACGAAATAGTGGACCGCGTTCTCGGGAAAAAATTCCTGAAACTCCTGGGCCAGCTGGGCGGCCAGGGTCTTATTGTGGGCGATGACCAGGACCGGCCGGTCCATCTCCGCGATCGTATTGGCCATGGTGAACGTCTTGCCGCTCCCGGTCACACCGAGGAGGGTCTGCTTCCGATGGCCGGCACGGAGACCCCCCACCAAGGCTTTGATAGCCTCGGGCTGGTCTCCGGCGGGCTGATAAGGAGTGACAAGCTTGAATCCAGACATGGCTTCATTATACGGGACGTCCGTCCAGCATATCCGAACACCGACCGCCTGTCCACGCTTTCCGGCTCGGACCAGAAGGTATACTATATACAGACGCCTATTCATCAGTTTATGAGTGGATGGATGGTGAGCTAAAAAATATCCCGCTGGGAATTGTAAGTTGTGAGTTGAAAGTTACCGATATGCGCCTTTCCTACTCGTCGCTGGAGACCTACAACCAGTGCCCGCTCAAGTACAAATACCGGGAGATCGACAAGTTGAAGGAGCCAAAATCCAAGGAAGCCGTCTTCGGCACGCTCATCCACTCGACGCTCAAGTTCGCCTACGAGCCGGCCCTCGTCTCCCCCACCCTGGAACAGGCGCTCGACTATTTCGCCCGCGGATGGAACAGCGAGATCTGGGAGAGCGAGCTCGAGGAGCGGGCCGCTTTCTCACAGGGCGTGGACATCCTTACCCGCTACTACAAACACAACGACCCGGCCAAAGCGACTGTGGTAGCGCTTGAAAACGCTTTCCAGCTCGAAATCGAAGACCCAGCCAAGCCGGGCACCGTCCACACGGTCAAAGGCTTCATCGACCGCATCGACAAGACCGAGGACGGCTACGAGATCATAGACTACAAGACCGCTAAGAAGATGCCCTCCCAGGATTTCGTGGACGGACATCTCCAGCTCACCATCTACTTGAAGGCTTTCCTGGAGCGCTATCCCAAGGAAAAAGCCAACCTCGATAAGATCACCGTCAGCCTCTACTTCCTCAAACACGGGGTCAAGCTCTCTTCCACGCGCACGGTCGAGGACTTGGCCCGGGTGGACCAGCTCTTCCTCGAGGCCATCCGCCACATCGAAGGGGGCGAATTCGAGCCGCGGGTCAGTCCGCTCTGCGACTGGTGCGGCTTCCAACGGCAGTGTCCGATGTGGAGGCACAAATTCAAAGACGCCAGGAAGATCGACACAGCCGAGATCAATCAGACCATCGAGGACTATATCGCCACCAAGCGCGAGCTCCAGCTGGGCAAGCTCCGGGTCGCGGAACTCCAGGAGAAGATCAATGAGTATATGGACCAGGAAGACGTGGAACGTGTCTTCGGTGAAAGCGCCGTCGTCGAACGCGGCACGCGCGAGACATGGAAGTATGACGCCGAGAAACTGCGCGCCTTCCTCGAGCCGCGCGGCCTGTGGGAACGCGTCATCAAACCGGACAGCATCGCCCTCAAGAAAGCGCTCTCCGAACTCCCGGCCGCCGAACGGAAGACGATTGAAACGGAGACCAGGACGCTCGACAAGACATCGGTCACTTTCAAGGTGAAGAAGCTCAAGGGCGGTGAAGAAGAGACCGGTGAAGCCTGAAAAATCCCGATTCCGGACTCCTGATCACGACAGGACGCTACATTGCGCCACAAGATTCAAGAGCCGAAGGTGAAGGCATGGACGGAAAGCCCCAGATCAACGGAAATATCGAGCGTGTGTTCAGCTGTATCGCCAGAACGGTCTATGAGGTGGAAGAGCCGCGCGCTCTCTATGATGACGCGACCGTCTCGGACATCCTGTCCCGCGGATTCCTGATCCAACGGCCGATCGTCGAGTGAGAGCGAGATCCCGCTTGTCGCGTTCCCGTTTGGCGTGACGACAAGAAAGACCTTGGGTCCGCGGTAACGAAGGCGGAGACGCGCCTCAGGGCCGGCCACAGCCTTCTCCCCGTCGAGTGTCCACTCCCCCGCGTACGCGAACGTGTCGCGCTTCAGTGCAACCGGAAACGAATACGTCTTGGTTCCGGCTTCAGGGCGTTCCAGCGAAGCGAAGTTTTCCATCCGCGCCAATCCGAGATACGTTTCGGGAGTCTGTGGCAAACGCGGCGTCTCGTCCGGCATCTCCGCTGATCGGACATCGACGACCGCCGCGCCGGCTTCCTTGAGAAGCGCTTGGATGGCGGCTTCGGTCTCCTCGTACTCACCTTCGCCGAAATGCGTGCGCCGGACCTGACCCTCGGCGTCGATCAGGTAGTGGGCCGGCCAGTAACGGTTCCGGTAGGCGGTCCAGGTGGCGAAGGCATTGTCCTGGGCGATGGGGTACGTCAGGCCGTAACGCTCGGCGGCCGCCACGACATTGTCGCGATCCTTTTCGAACTGGAACTCCGGTGCATGGACACCGATGACGACGAACCCCTGGTCGCGGTATTTCTCATACCAACCTTTCACGTGGGGAAAGGTACGGATACAGTTGATACAGCTGTAAGTCCAGAAGTCGACGAGGACCACCTTGCCCCGGAGCGAGGCGAGGGTGAGCGGCTCCGAATTGATCCAACTCTCAATGCCCTGGATCTCAGGAGCCGCACCGAGACGGTCCAAACCGGGCGCTGATCGGAAGGACGTTTCTCCACCGCGTAAGCTGTCTAACTGTACGCGCACTCCCGGCCTATCCTCGAGTCGGTTGATGAACGCTGCATATCCGGGAACGAGGTCGAGGAAGCCGGACTGCAGCTTTTTGTCGTACTGGGTGGCGATAGCCAGGGCCGTCAGGATCATCACCACGCCGAACGCCTGTTGGATGCGTCCGAGATATGGCGAGAGACGGCGGTTGCCGGCGATGAGACGCTGGCCGAGTAGGGCGAAGACGAAAAGCGGGATGGAGATACCAAGCGTGAAAAAGAGAGCGACTAGGACGATCTGGAAATTGAGCGCTTGGGTAGCGGCGAGCGTCGCCACCGCGGCCAGGATAGGACCGGCGCACGGCGTCCAGACCAAGCCGAGCGAAAGACCTACCAAGAGTCCCCCGCCGAAACCAGTACGTTCCCCGGCGCCTGCCCCGAAACGCCCGACTAGACGGCTGACCCAGGTTTCGATCCAGGCTCCGCATCGCGGCCACAACAACGCTACGCCAAGAGCGCCGATGATGCCGACCGCCACGAAACGCAGCGCGTCTGGACTGATTGGAATGATCTGGAGGAGATACGAGAGAAACAGCGTGGCCAGGAAGAAGCTCACGGCCAATCCAAGAGTGATGCCGAGCGGCTTACGCCGACCGCCGGTGGCGGTAGCCGACAGGATGATCGGCAGAAGCGGCCAGATACAGGGCGCGAGCACCGTCACCAGTCCCGAGACGAACGCAAAGAGAAGCAGGGTCAGCATAAGGGGGATGTGGAATCCGACGCCGGAGAGGGGGTGGATTATCTCAGCTCCTTGAGAAGATCGGCCAGCTTGGGACTGCCGGACCACTGCTTCAGCTCATTACCCTGCGCATCCACCTGGACCAGGGTGTGTTGATACGTGACGCCGTATTTCTGCTTGAGATCGCGATACTGGTCATAATCAACATCGAGGATAGTCACACCGGCCGGAATACTCTGGGCATTGGCTTTGATATCGGCATCCAGGGCCCGGCACGTCGGACACCAGGAAGCCCGGAAGAAAAGGACAACCTTGCCCGTCATTGCCGCAGCCAGCTTGGCCGGATCATACGCGACATATTCGCCGGCCTTGGCCATCATGGCGTCTTCCGTCGGCTGCGTCATGGTCTCCTCCCCTGCCTGATCCGCTGGCAGGTCGTCCGTCGGCCCCATTGCATCCGGCTGCATCATCTTTGCATCGGACTGCATCATAACATCATCCTGATCCGTCATCGCCGATTCTTGCTGGCCGCCTTGGACGAACATATACAGTCCGCCCAAAACAACCAGTGCACCCACGATCCATACCCACAAGCCGACACCGGAAGACAACTTCTCCGGCTGGTGCATCGATTCCATACGTTGTGTGTGAAAAATAAGATTACATCGCCAGTGTAGCGCTGGATCGATGGGTATGTCAAGTTTACTTTACATCGGCCCTAGCACCGGTCCCGGAGATAGCCGAGGGAAAGTGTTTTGGCCAACACCATGACGGTCAGGGCGATGGGAAGCCATGGGTCCACCGGCGGATGGTACATCTGCCAAAGGAAACCAGCGATGAGGACGATCGCGCCGGCCAGAAAAGCGGCCCGGCCGGCATGCCGGCGGTGCGCCTCTTCGCGCTCGTCGGCGACGCGCTCCCCCAAGACAAGCGCCGCCAGAGCGGCAAACACGAGGAGGAAACAGGCGGCTATCGCCATTTCCATGGCATGCGACATCCCGAACACCTCTCCCGGATTGAGATAGAAGAGGAGCAGTCCGACCAGCACCATCGCCAACAAGATCTCGATCCAACTCATGGAAAATCTACGCATAGAAGAATATTTTTTCTACCGGTTTACCGAAACGCCGCGCGATCTCGAGCGCCAAAGAAAGCGACGGGACATAATTACCCTTTTCTATGGCGATGACCGTCTGACGCGTCACCCCGAGCTCGCGGGCCAGCTCTTCTTGGGTCAGTTCCGCGTCGAGACGGAGCTTCTGGACGATGTTCCTGAGGACGGCAGACATAGGTTCAGAGAGGAGGAAGACGGTTGCGGAGGCGCCGGAGGAGGACGAGGGCCAACGCCCCGAGACAAACGGCGCCGATGATGATCACCAGGGCGAGATACGACTGCTCGATGGAGAGGACGATCTCCCGGATGGCGGCCCAGCCGCCGAAACCGATGCCGAGGAAGATGAGGTTGCGGAAGAAGAGTCCAACCAAAGTCGTCCAGAGGAATGAGCGGCGGTCGATCTTGACCGCTCCGGCCGCCAGCGAAAGCGGCGTGGTGGGCACCACCGGGGCGATACGGAGGGCGAGCAGGACGATGTCGTCGCGCCAGTCCCCTGAGAAGCGTGCCCCGAAACGCTCGGCCTGTTCGTGAGTGACACCCAGGTACTTGCCGAAACGGTGGAGGAGGACGTCCTCGAGCCGGTCGCCGAGGACATAGAGGATCCATGAGGCCAGGGTCTTGGCCAACGAGGCGACCAGCGCCAGGCCGATGATGAAGATCCAGGGCTCGCCACGGGCCAGTGCGATGGAGCCGGCCAACGTCCCGACGAGCGAGACCGGGATGGGCGGAAAGAACTCCTCGATGAACGCCGCCACTCCGACGAAGACGTCGAGTGGCAGGGTCTCCGCCAGGTTGCGGATGGCTTGTTCAAACGCGTGGAGAAAAGACATAGTCCCACCACCCTACAGAAGCGAGAGACGGGCGTCAAGCGCAAGCAGCCCCT
>CAYNEL010000029.1:0-11365 GCA_964396225.1 uncultured Bdellovibrionales bacterium
CGGGTGCGCTCCCCCACGCCAGCGAACACCGAGTAGCCGCCGTGTTCTTGGGCGATGTTGCGGATGAGCTCCTGGATGACCACTGTCTTGCCCACACCAGCGCCGCCGAAGAGACCGACCTTGCCGCCCTTCATGAAGGGACAGATGAGGTCGATGGACTTGATGCCGGTCTCGAAAACCTTGGCTTCGGTGGCCTGCTCGGCGAAGGATGGAGCGGCGCGGTGAATCGGACGCTTCTCTCTAGTGGCGGCAGCCTCCTTGCCGTCGATGGGGTCGCCGAGAACGTTGAACATGCGGCCTAAGATCTCCGGTCCGACCGGGACCGAGATGGGTGCCCCTTGGGCCTGGGCCTCCATGCCGCGCGAGAGTCCGTCGGTGGAGCCCATGGCGATGGCGCGGACGCGGCCGCCGCCCAGATGCTGATGGGTCTCAAGGACGAGCGTGCCGTCGGCCAGCTTGACCTCGACCGCCTCGAGGAGGGCCGGCAACTTGTCGCCGAACTCGAGGTCGACGACGGGGCCGATGATTTGGATGATGGTGCCTGTGTGCATAGCGTCGTTATGGGGAATCATGAATTAAGAATCGGGAATAAGGATTTCGGAAACAAAGCTTACTCCTCATTCTTTATTCATCATCCATACCGAATGACCTAATTCTCGAGAGCCGCCCGGCCGGCCGAAAGCTCGGCGATCTCCTGGGTGACTTTCATCTGACGGAGCTGGTTATAGGCGAGGGTGAACGAATCGGCCATTTCCTTGGCGGCGTCGGTGGCGTTGCGCATGGCCATCATCCGGGCCGCCTCCTGGGAGGCGTTGGACTCGAGGAGGGCATGGTAGATCTCGATTTCGATGAGGCGCGGGATCATTCGGTCGAGTACCTGGTACGGGGCCGGTTCGACCACCGCCTCAGCGGGAAGCGATCCGCTCTCGGTGCGGTGGAGGGATTTCTTGACGTCTTTCTCGATGATTGGGAGCAGGGCGCGCACCTTGACCTCCTGGCGCATCACCGAGACATAGTCGGTGTACACCATGACGATGCGGTCGACGCGTCCGGACTGGTATTCATCGATGAGAAGACGTGCCACAGGGCGGACGTTTTCGGGTGTCGGCTGAGCGGCCGTCTCGGGAAACGAGGCGATAAGGTCGGCGTCCATCCGGCGGAGGGCAGCATCGCCTTTCTTGCCGAGACTGACAAACACGGCCTCGCGGCCCCGGTCCTCGTCGAGGGTCTGCTTGAGTTTCTTTAGCACCTGGGCGTTGAACGCCCCACACAGGCCACGCTGGCTGGTGATGACGACATAGAGCTGGCGCTTCACCTCACGGGCGGTGAGGAGCGGATGGACGAGATCGTCGCCACCGGCCCGATACAGTTCATGCAGCATGGCGAAGGCGCTCCCGGCGTATGGCCGGAGTGAGAGCGTCTTTTCGACGGCCCGGCGCATCTTGACCGCGGAGATCATCTCCATGGCCCGGGTGATCTTGCCCGTGTTCTTGATGCCCTTGATGCGGCGGCGGAGGTCTCGTGTCGACGGCATAATCAAAGGAATACGCAAAATATCCGATCAGGCGCCCGTGCCGAACATTTTCTGGAATTCGGCGATGTGTTCCCGAAGCAACTTTTCGACTTCCTCGGTGAGGGCCTTGTCCTTCCGGATGAGAGCCAGGGCGGCCTTGCCCTCGCTGTCGAGGTAAGCCAAGAAACGGCGCTCCCACTCGGACAGCTTCTCCACCGGCACCTGATCGAGATGGCCACGGGTGAGGGCGTACAGGATGGCCACCTCGCGTTCGACTGAAAGCGGCTGGTATTGGGCCTGTTTCAGAATCTCCACGCCGCGGCGGCCGCGTTCGATCTGCTGGCGCGTCTTCTCGTCGAGGTCCGATCCGAACTGGGCGAAAGCCTCAAGCTCGCGGTACTGGGCAAGATCGAGTCGGAGCGTGCCGGCCACCTGCTTCATGGCCTTGATCTGGGCGGCACTCCCGACGCGGGACACCGAGAGACCGACGTTCAGCGCCGGACGGATGCCTTTGTAGAAGAGGTCCGACTCGAGGTAGATCTGGCCGTCGGTAATGGATATGACGTTAGTCGGAATGTAGGCGGACACGTCGCCGGCCTGGGTTTCGATGATCGGCAACGCAGTGAGCGAACCGCCGCCGTTTTCCTGGTTGAGTTTGGCACTCCGTTCGAGCAGGCGGGAGTGGAGATAGAAGATGTCGCCCGGATAAGCCTCGCGGCCCGGCGGACGCCGGAGAATGAGCGAGATCTGGCGGTACGCCCAGGCATGCTTGGAAAGGTCGTCATAGACCACGAGGACGTCCTTGCCCTGATCCATGAAATACTCGCCCAGAGCGCAGCCGGCGTACGGCGCGATGAAGGAGAGGGCCGCGGGATCAGAAGCCCCGGCCACCACCACGGCGGTGTACTCCATAGCGCCCCCCTTTTCGAGTTCGGCCACGATACGGGCCACTTTGGATTCTTTCTGTCCGACAGCCACGTAGATGCAGATCACGTCCTGGCCGCGCTGGTTCAGGATGGTGTCGATGGCGATGGCCGTCTTGCCGGTCTGGCGATCGCCGATGATGAGCTCGCGCTGGCCCCGTCCGATGGGGATGAGGGCATCGATGGCCTTGATGCCGGTCTGGAGCGGCTGATTGACCCCTTGACGGGTGATGACACCCGGAGCAATCTTCTCGACCGGATAGAACGCGGCGCTCGCGATCTCGCCCCGGCCGTCCACGGGCTGGCCGAGAGCGTTCACGACCCGACCGATGACGGCATCGCCCACCGGCACCGAAAGCAGCCGCCTGGTAGTCTTGACCGTGGCGCCTTCCTTGATGCCGTGTCCGTCGCCGAGCAGCATTACGCCGACCTCCCCTTCCTCGAGGTTGAGCGCCACGCCGAGGCTGCCGTCGGCGAACTCGACCATCTCGGAGCTCCTGGTCTCTGCAAGGCCCGAGACGCGCGCCACGCCGTCGCCCACTTCGAGTACCGTCCCAACCTTTTCAGCGGACGCGGTGGATTCGAACTGGTCGATACGGGAACGCAGGGCTTCGAGGAGATGGTTAGTGGACATAGGTTGTTGGATGACAAAATGGCTACCCCGCTACGAGAGCGCACCGGAGATCCCGGAGCTTCCTCGCGATAGTGGCGTCGTAGAGAAGGTCGTCGGAATGGAGCGAAAGCCCGCCGATCACGCCCGCATCGGTGCGGTACGTAAGAACCGGTTTGGCCGGACGGAACACCCGGCCCGCAAGGTCCTCGACGATCGCCTTCTCGGCCTCTCCGAGCCGATGGGCGCTCGTCACCGTGACCCGGACGGCTCCGGCGGTCCGGTCCGCCGAGCGACGGAAAGCCTCGAGAATACGACGGCGCTTGTGCCACTCCTTCCGCCTCCGGAGAAAGCGAAGGAAGCGCTCGGCGTAGGCTCCGGCCGCAGCCTCACCCTGGGCCTCGCTCTGGGCAGCGGCCTCGAGCAGTCTCGCGTATTGGAAGGCGGTCGGCTTCATAACGTCAGGCGTGCTTTACCAGGTTTTGGATACGTTTCCGGTCGGTTTCGGCGTCGAGCTTCTCACCGAGCAGCTTCTCGCTGGCTTTCAGGACGAGCTCGGCCACCTCGGCGCGGGCGTCATCTAGCATGCGCGCCTTGGCCTCCTGGATATCGCGCTCCCCCTTCTCGGTAAGACGCATCACTTCCTCCTCGGCACGTTTCAGGAAAGCCTCACGTTCCGCCTTGGCAGTGGCTTCGGCCTTCCGGATGGTCCGAGCGGCTTCTTCACGCGCTTCCGAGAGGATACGCGCGTGTTCGGTTTCCGCCGCTTTCAGGGTCTTGACCGCGTCCTCGGCCTGCCGGAGTCCGGCGGCGATCTTCTGGGAGCGTTCCTCCATGTAGCGGAGCAACGGCTGATAGGCGAAGCGCCGGAGCACGTAGAGCAGCACGAGAAAATTGACCACCTGGGCGAGGAGGATTTTCCCTTCCACTCCGAATTTGGCGAGGATTTCCATATGATGGACAGAATGCGACGACCGCGGAGAACGACTACTGGAAGAGGATCATGAGGGCCACAACCAGCGCGTAGATGGCGATGGCTTCGGTGAACGCGATACCGAGGAACATCGGGATCTGGAGACGGCTCTGGGCCTCGGGATTGCGGCCGAGGGCCTCCAGAACCTTGCCGAACAGCATGCCCATGCCGATACCCGGGCCGATGGCGCCCAAACCGATGGCAATGCCGGCACCGATGAGTTTGGCCGCGTCGGCGCTCTGGGCGACAGCCGCTACCGCCATTTGTGCTTCTTCCATATGAGTTGGAATTAGTTGATTACCGGATTAACGGATTAACGGATGCGGGATTCGTTAATGCGTCAATGCGTTAATGCTCTCTTCGATCACACCTCATCAGTGGGCCGCTTCGATAGTCGCCATCTTGAGAAAAACCAGGGTGAGGATGGCGAAAATGCCGGCCTGCACCAGGCCCACGAACACCTCGAGGAACAGGAATGGGAGCGGAACGAAATACGGGACGAGGTGACCGATGACGATGAGGAGCACTTCGCCGGCGAAGATGTTACCAAAGAGACGGAAAGAGAAGGAGATGATTTTGGTCACTTCCCCCGCCAATTCGAGCAGCCCCACGAAAGTGCCGATGACGTACGGCTTGTGGAACGGGCTGACGAGGAACTTTTTGGCATAACCCATCACACCGAGGATGCCGATACCGGTGAATTGCACCGCGAAAACCGAGATAAGCGAGAGGGCAAGCGTCATGTTGAGGTCGGCCGATCCCGCCCGTACGAAGGAGTGGAGGGCTTCGCCGTGCTGAAGACCGAATGTTCCCATGCCGGGCAGGAGGCCCAGCCAATTGGAAAACAGCACGAAAAGGAAGATGGTGGCTACCAGGGGAAAGAAGCGTTTGCCCAGCTCGCGGTCTCCGGCCACGCTCTCGGTCAGGTCCCAGAGCTTCTCGATGACCGCCTCGGCCGCGTTCTGAAGCCCGACCGGGACCGGCCGGAGCCGGCCGCGCAGGACGAGACTGCCGACGATGAGCGAGGCGCTGACGACAAGGGTGGTCAGGAAAGCGTTGGTGATGGGGAAGGCGCCGATATGGAAAAGTTCCTCGGCGGCGATCGAAATTTCCATAACGGACAATCCCTCAAGCGAAACAAAAAGCTCTTCTCCAAGGGCTCGCCGGACGGTGGCAAGCTCTCGGTGAGAGCCTTTGTATTGTGCCCGAAAAAGGCCGGCGCGTCAAACGGATTCCGGCATCAGACCGTCCCCTCCTCCTCGTCCTTATGTTCGGACGCGGCAGCCAGTTCGCTCTCGTCCTTGCGCGATCCGTCCGGCCGGAGGAGTACGATACGCCGTTTGGCCCCGTCCTGGGGGCTGACGACGCCGTTCTCTTCGAGCAGATCCACGACCCGGGCGGCGCGGGCATAACCCATCCCGAGACGGCGCTGGATGAAGGAGGTGGAAGCCAAGCCGGTGCTGATGACCAACTGTTTGGCGTCCGCGTACAACGCGTCGGATTCTTCCGGTATCTTGACCGGTTCGGCATCAAGGTCGAGCGGAGCGGCTCCGGACGGCGCGGGCAGGTGGGCCACGTTGGCCGGGTTGTACACCGGTACGATAGCGGTCTCGTCCTCCTCTTCGTTTTCCTCATCCGCTTTCTGGTCGCGCCAAAAGCTTGTCACTGCCTTGATCTCGGCCTCTGAAACGAGAACGCCCTGGAAGCGCTTGGGGGTAGGCGACGACGGCGAAAGATAGAGCATATCGCCGCGGCCGATGAGCTTCTCGGCGCCGTTGTGGTCGAGGATGATGCGCGAATCCATGAGCGATCCCGTCTTGAAAGCGATACGGGCGGTGATGTTCCCCTTGATGAGCGGGGTGATAACCTCGGCGATGGGCTTCTGGGTGGCCAGCACGAGGTGGATGCCGACGGCCCGGGCCATCTGGGCGATGCGGGCCACGAGCGGATCGGCTTCCTTGCCGTGGGCCATCATCAGGTCCGCCATCTCGTCGATGACGATGACGATGTATGGGAGGTTCTCGAGAGGTTCTTTGCGTTCCCGGCCCTCGGGCGTGGTGACAGTCCGGGTATCGCCGTGTTGGCGTTTCTCGAGATAGGAGCCGATATTCTGGGAACCCGTGTCCTGGAGGAGCTTGTAGCGGCGTTCCATCTCGTTGACAGACCAGTGCAGGGCGGTTACCACCTTTTTGGCCTCGACGATGACCGGCGTATGCAGGTGCGGAATCCCCCGATACAGGGCGAGACCCACGCGCTTGGGATCGACGAGGATGAGCTTCAGGTTGTCTGGCGTGTTCTGGTACAGGAGGGAAATCAGAATCGAATCGATGCAGACGGATTTACCGGTCCCGGAAGCGCCGGCGATGAGTAGATGCGGCAGTTTCTCAAGGTCGGTAAATTTCAGGCCGCCGCTCACGTCTTCGCCCAGGGCGATCGTGAGGGACGAGCGATCGTCCTTGTGGCGGGCGCGGTACTCGAGGAAGTTGCGCATACGCACCAGGCTGCTCTTTTTGTTGGGCACCTCGATGCCCACCATGGACTTGCCGGGGATGGGCGCCTCGATACGGAGGGAGGGCGCCTCCAGGGCCAAAGCCAAATCGCTGTGGCGAGCCACGATTTTGTTGAGCGGGGTCCCGGGCGCCGGGCGGAAAGCGTATTGGGTGAGCGTCGGCCCGACCTGTACCTCACCGAGTTCGACTTCGATGCCGAAATACCGGAGCGTGTCCCGGATGATCTCGGCGCGACGCTGGGTATCGTCGCCCTCTTTCTTGCTGTCGGAAGCCTCGACCAGCTCAAGCGGCGGCAGCTGCCAGGCCTGGTAGGCGAAACGCTTCTTGGGAGGTTTGGGGACCGTGGGCGCGTCGGTCACTCCATCGCCCGCCGTACCGGCGACCAACGGGACAGGGACCGTCACCTCGCTCTCCTCCTCTCCACCGAAACGTATGTTCTGGATGTTGTCGGCCGGATTGTCTCCCGTTCCATCGGCCGGACCAAGGGACGTGGCCGCCCCATCCTGCCAAAGATCGGGTTGGGCGGCCTCGGCCGGTTGGGACGGGGCGGCTTCGGCGGCCGGAACCGTGAGGTCGGCCTCCTGGGCCGCGACCTGGTCATCCTGTTGCTGACGTTTGGCACGCCAGCGGTCGGCCAGCCGCCCAAGCCAATCGGAAAGGGAAACATTGAACGCCAGGATGAGGCCGCTCACGGCCAGGACGAGGAGAATGATCCCTCCGGCTACGGAACCGGCCGCTTTCTCGGCTATGAAGCTCAGTCCGAAACCCACGAAACCGCCGCCCCTCCCCTCTTCGGCCGCTTCAAGCAGGTCGTCGGTAGTATACAGGTGGATGAGGCCGAGCAACGACAGGAACAAGACCAAAAGACCGCCCAATTTCAGAAGGTCGGAAAAAGGATGCCGTCTCCGGCGAAGCAAAAACAGTCCCCCGAAGAAAAGGAAAAAGGGGAAGATCCACTTGCCGGAACCGAGCGCCATGCCGCCGAGGCGGTCGAGGAAACCGCCCAGAACGCCGGCTTGGCCCATGAACCCCAGGATAAAGAGGACCGAGAAGGTCAGGAGAAAGACCGCCGACAGGCTGCGTTTCACCCCTTCGGCCAGCACCGGCAGGAAGCCTTCCTCCTCGGAGCGTTTGCCGTTTTTCTTTTTTTTATCGGCCATAGGAAACAAAAGAAAGCGCTCTTTCACGCCTTTTTAGTATACCACGCGAGGGTATGTCGGCGACGGATCAGCCGAGCTTGGCCAGATCGCCCAAAGCCGCCGCGGCCTGGCGGGTGCCGAGAAATTTGAGGACGTCGTGGATCGTGACGATACCCACCAACCTCTCACCCTCGGCGATGACCGGCACGGTCTGGAGCTTGCGGCTGGTCAGGAGCGCCATGAGATCGGAGATATGGGTGTCGGGAGTGACGGTGATGGGTTCGGCCGTCATGATCTCCTTGACAGTGGCGGTGAGGAGAGCGGTGAGCGTCTCCTTCTGACCGCCGGAGACGGCCTTGGTCGCCCCGGTCTTCTCGAGGAAATTCATGTAGGACGGCAAGTGGAGGCTGTAGGCGTCCTTGGTAAAGAAATCGGTCTCGGTGATGATGCCGACAAGCGCGCCATGAGCGTCCACCACAGGCAGGCCGTGGAAACGGTTGGTCTCCATGATTGTGGCCGCCTCGGTCAGTGGGGTGCCCGGCTGGACCGCCACCACATCCTTGGTCATCACATCCTGTACCAGCATAGCGGGGAGGGGCGTTTAGGGCAGGGCGGGCGGCAGGACCTTCACGTCGATGGCGCGGATCGTGCTGTGGTAGGTGGCGCGAACGCGGATGCTCCCGAGCGGATCCCCGGGATCGCGGTCGTCCCCGTCCTCGTCCTTGACGCCCCCGAGACGCTCGCGCCAGAGCGGATAGGATTCGTCGCACGGAATGAGGACGCCGTCGCCGTCGTAGAAGAAGTATTCGATGTCAGCTCCGTTCTCGGCAGGCGCGACCAGCCGGTCCCCGCCGACGCAATTGGCGCCGTTGAGATCGTCACCGAGATCGTTCAAATCGGTATAGTGGCTGGCGGTCCCGTCTCTCACCTCTTCGTCACGCTTGTAGATCTTCTGAAAGGCGCGCTCCACACCAGTATCGGCCCACTGGAGGGCGATGACGGATTCGTTGGTCGAGATGGAGCTGCGGCTGCCCGAGACCGTGACCATGGAAAGCGACAGAGCGGTGGTCAGCACCAAACCGAGCGCGATGAGCGCGAAGACGAGAACCGAGCCGGAACGCTTGGGTGTCGCGAAAAAGGAGCGGGACATAGGCTATTGTGTTTGGTTCTATTGTACCACGCCCGCCCGGGAGAGACCCCTCGAAAACCAAGACACCCCCGTTCCCGGGGGTGTCTGACGGTCCGATGCCGAAGCCGACGAGAATCAATCCTCGGTCGGGGCGGGCGCGGCCTCGAAGCCCGTGCCGGCCGGAATGAGACGCCCGATGATGACGTTCTCTTTCAGGCCGCGGAGCTTGTCTTCCTTGCCGACCACGGAAGCGTTGATGAGGACGCGCGCGGTCTCCATGAAGGACGCGGCAGAGAGGAAGGATTCGGTCGAGAGGGCCACCTTGGTGATGCCGAGGATGAGTGTCTCGCCCTGGGCGATCTCGCCGCCCGAATTCCTGGCTTCGTCGTTGGCTTCCTCGAACTGGACGCGCTCGACGATATCGCCCGGAAGCAGCACGGTGTCGCCCGGATTGGTCACTTTGACGCGGGAGAGCATCTGGCGGATGACGATCTCGATGTGCTTGTCGTTGATGCCTTCGCCCTGGGCGGCGTAGATCTCCTGGATCTCGCGGACGATATAGCGGTGGAGAGCTTCCTGGCCCATCACGGCGTAGAGCTTGCGGAGGTCGATGTGGCCTTCCGCCAGAGCCGAACCCTGACCCACGAGGTCGCCTTCGGCCACCAGGAGGGCGGCGTCGGACGGCACCTGATACTCGGTCGTCTTGCCGCCGGTCTCCTCGATCTTGATGACGGTCACCTTGCTGGATTCCTTGGTGATGGAAACGACCTTGCCGGCCTCCTCGACGATGGCCGCCTCCCCTTTCGGCTGGCGAGCCTCGAAGATTTCTTCCACGCGCGGGAGACCCTGGGTGATGTCGGATCCGGCTACGCCACCGACGTGGAAGGTGCGCATGGTGAGCTGAGTACCCGGCTCACCGATGGCCTGGGCGGCCACGATGCCGACCGCCTGGCCGAGACGCACCAGGCCGTTACGGCCGAGATCGACGCCGTAACACTTCTGGCAGACGCCGCGGCGACTCTGGCAGGTGACGATGGTGCGGATGCGGACGGACGGGTTACCAGCCTTTTCGACAGCCTTGGCTTGGACCCGGGTGAGGAGCGAGTTCTTCTTGGCAATGATCTCCTTAGTCTCGGGATGCTTGACGGTCTCGAGTACCACGCGGCCCTCGAGTCGGGCGGCGAAGCTCTGGCCGATCTTGTCGCTGTCCTCGCGGTAGAGGCTGGCACCAACGGTGTCACCGCAGTCCTCCTCGCGGATGATGATGTCCTGGGCTACGTCAACGAGACGGCGGGTGAGGTAGCCGGCGGACGCGGTCCGGAGGGCGGTGTCGGCCATACCCTTGCGGGCGCCGTGGGTGGAGATGAAATACTCCAGCACGTTGAAGCCTTCCTTGAATGAGCTCTTGACGGGGAGCTCGATGGTCTCACCGGTGGCACCGGCCATGAGACCTTTCATACCGGTCATCTGGACCACCACGGACTCGGAACCGCGGGCCTTCGGATAGACCATGGAGTAGACCGGGCCTTCCTTGTCGAGGGTGGCACGCACGAGATCGGTGATCTTGTTCTTGGTCTCGTTCCAGATCTCGATGACGCGGCTCCGGCGCTCCTCGTTGGTCAGGAGGCCCATGTTGTACTGGTCCTTGACTTCCTGGACGCGGGCCTCAGCCTCGGCGATGAGGGATTCCTTGTCAGCCGGCACGCGTAGATCGTCCATGCCCCAGCTGATGCCGGAACGGGTGACCGAACGGAAACCCAGATCCTTGAGCCGGTCGGCGAACTTGGCCGCTTCGGCCTGGCCCTGAGACTCGAGGATACGGGCCATGAGCTCTTTCAGATCCTTTTTGGTCAGCTCCTGGTTGAAGAAGCGCATCTCCTCGGGAAGGATGTCGTTCACCAGGATACGGCCCACCGAGGTCTCGATGAGCTGGCCGCGATAGGAGAGCTTGATGAGGGCATTGACTTCGACCTGGCCGAGCTGGTTGGCCATGATGGCCTCTTCAAACGAACCGAAAGCGCGGCCCTTGCCCTTGCCTTCCGGCTTGATGTGGGTGAGGTAGTACATACCGAGCACCATATCGAGCGAAGGCGAGACGATCGGCTCGCCGGAAGCCGGCTTCAGGAGGTTGTTGGCCGAAAGCATGATGCTCGCGCTTTCCTTGCGGGCTTCGTCGGTAAGCGGCACGTGGACGGCCATCTGATCACCGTCGAAGTCGGCGTTGAAAGCGGCGCACACCATCGGATGGAGGCGGATGGCCTTGCCTTCGATGAGTACCGGCTGGAAGGCCTGGATGGAGAGGCGGTGGAGGGTCGGGGCGCGGTTCAGGAGCACGTAGTGGTGCTCGATGATCTCGTCCAGGATCTCGTAGGCTTCCTCGGTTTCGGCGTCCACCATGCGGCCGGCGGTCCGGACGTTATGGGCGTACTCCTTTTCGATGAGCTTGTTGATGATGAACGGCTTGAAGAGTTCGAGCGCCATCTTCTTCGGCAGACCGCACTGGTAGAGCTTGAGCTTCGGACCAACGACGATGACGGAGCGGCCCGAGTAGTCGACACGCTTTCCGAG
>CAYNEL010000030.1:0-11072 GCA_964396225.1 uncultured Bdellovibrionales bacterium
TAACAAGGCATCCGTAGCGGAAGCTGTGGATGAATCACCTCCTTTCTAGGGAGTAAAGGTGAGAGAGTTGAGAGTTAATCTCAAGTTCTCAACCATGATGGTCGATCTCCGACTCCGGTCGGAGGAGCATCATAACCCGAGTAGACCCGTCACATCAGGACTAGCCGCAAAAGAATGCGATATGCAAACAGCTGCCTTTAGGGGCAGCTGTTTTCGTTGCTCAGGTGTCTGCGGAACACCGCAGGCCCGAGCCTTTCTTGCCCGGAGGGCTGGATGACGGGCGTGCTAAGATGGAGGGGAACAGGGGGTTTCGGGAAGCCATCGCGGAGGACGGCGGCCGGTCGATCCGAAAAAGGAAATACCAGTAACACCAATTACTTATGAAAAGAATCGCATCCATCGCGCTAGCGGCGACACTCATGTCCGTCGCCGTGGCGCAGGCCGACAGCGCGAGCATCGCTTTCGAACAGCCGACGTACACACTCGGTTCGATCAACGGACAGGACGGATGGAGCAGCACCGGCTCGGCCGGTTCCGGCTGCGCGGTCTACGACCACGCCGTGGCGGCCAACACCTACGGCTACGCCGCGTTCGGGGCGCAGTCGCTCCGGATGTCGAACGCCGTGACGAGCGGCTGCTTCGGCGACCACACTTTCTCCAAGTCGCTCGCCGACGAAGCGGGCGAGACGGCCGCCCAAGGCGGCGGACTCTCGGGCGGCACGCGGCAGGCGCATTTCGAGGCCCAGTGGGATTTCGCTTCCACCGTCCCGGGCGCCGAACAGCCGGGTCTCTCGGTGGTGGCCAGCCCCGACCGGGGCGACGGGGCGCGCATGAGCTGGATCCAGATGGCCGACACCCCGACCGGCCTTGCGGTCAACTTCTACGACTACCAGGACGGCGCCGTGGAGACGGCCGGGACGTGTACCGCCGGCAGTAACTTCATCCTCACGAACGTGGCGAGCGGTCTCGATCGGACCGTGCCGCACACGGTCAAGGTGACGATGAACCTGGTGGACGGACAGAACAACGACGTGGTCAAGGTGTACGTGGATGGCGTGCTCAAGCACACCGGCACGAGCTGGGAAGGCTACTTCAACTACTGCGAGGGCAATCCCACTCGGACCGTGGATTCGATCCTCTTCCGTACCGGCGGGGCGGCCGCTCCGGCGACGGCGGGCAAGGGCTTCGTCATCGACAACCTGACCCTCTCCTCGGGCCCGCTCACGTCGCCCGCGACCGCGGACCAGTGCAAGAAGGACGGCTGGAAGACCTTCAACAACCCCGTCTTCAAGAATCAGGGGGACTGTGTGAGCTACGTGGAGAGCAACGAGAAGGCCGTTGGCAACAAGACGCGCTAGGCTCCTGCCCACAGATTTCTTTGGGAAACCGGCTCCTCTCGGGGAGTCGGTTTCGTTTTGGCCAGATTGCCGCGGCGCGAGGGGGATGGTATGCTGGGACGGTGTTTTGTGTACAATCCAGTAACTTCCGTTCTATGAAGACATTCTTGATTATCCTGGTCCTGGCCGCGGCGGGCGTCGCCTGGTATGCCCTCCCTCGCGGGGGAGAGGACGCTCCGGAGGCTGTGCCGGAAGCGACGAAGACGGCCGTGCCCGGCGAACCGGCAGGCACGGAATCCGCGCCTGCATCGGAAGTTCCGACCGAAACGGCCCAACCAGTGCCTGAAACAGCCGCGCCCTCGCAGCCCGAAGGTCCCAAGACGTATACCATGGCCGAAGTGGTCACCCACAACGGTTCCTCAAGCTGCTGGACCGTCGTCCGCGGCGCGGTGTACGACGTAACGGCTTTCATCGAATTCCACCCGGGCGGTCCGGAGAGGATTCTCTCCCTCTGCGGCCGGGACGGGACGGCTGATTTCACCGACGAGCACAGTGGAGACAAGCGACCCGAGAACACGTTGGCTTCGTTTAAGATCGGCGAGCTGGCGCGATAGGTTGTTCAAAACGTATCACAAGGACCGCCCTGCTTGGGCGGTTTTTGGCTTTGGAAGGGGGTGTTTGACGCTTTGCAAACCAGGAGTATAATCCATAGTGTAAACAAAGTAAACACCAATGCTATGGAAATCCTGACGCAGAAGCAGAAGATCGTGCTGCAGGCGATCAAGCAGTTTTTCACCGAGCACGGACAGATGCCGACCGTGCGTGAGCTCCAAGGTGAGAGCGGCAAACTCGGCCTCAAGTTGAAAAGCCTCCGCAGCTTCTTCCTCTATTTGAACGCCCTCGAGGAGAAAGGCTACATCGAGCGCAGTTCCGAGGACCGCGGCATCACGCTCACGGGCGTGACGGGGGAGTCTTTCATGCAGGTGCCGGTCTTCGGCATGGCCAACGCCGGGGCAGCTACCATGTTTGCGGACCAGTACATCGAAGGCTATCTCCGGGTGTCCAAACGCATCGTCAAGGACCGGAACGTCTTTGCGGTCCAGATCAGCGGCACCTCGATGAACAAGGCCCGGGTCAACGGCAAGACCATCCAGAGCGGCGACTTTGTCTTGGTGGACGCCGAGACGCGGGAGTACAAGAACGGTGACAAGGTCCTGGTGGCCATCGACGGCCTGGCCACGGTCAAGACCTACCGCACCGTGGACGGCAAGACCATCGCCCTCCTGCCCGAGTCCACCGACCGCAAACACCAGCCCATCTTTCTCACTCCTGAGGACAACTTCGTCATCAACGGCAAGGTCATCGACGTCCTCAAGATGCCGCGCTGAAACACAGGTGTATACTGGAAGCGCGGAGCGGGGAGCCACGGCTCCTCTGGGTCGGTCTCCGGACAACGTGTTTTTGCATGCTATGAGACACCCTATTGTTATGCAGCTCCACAAGATCGCCTTCATCCTGCTCGTCATCGGAGGTTTGAACTGGCTCGCCATGGCACTCTTCTTCTGGGACCTGAGCGACCTCCTCGGCGGGATGTCCTCGCCCCTCTCGCGCCTGGTGTATTTCCTGGTCGGTCTCGCGGCCCTCTACGAGATCGTCAACCACCGCAAGACCTGCAAGGCCTGCGAGACGCCAGCCGCCTCCGCCCAATAGCCTCCGCTTTACCCAAGCGTGTTTCATGAACAAACGGCATCCCGTCCGGGAGGGGGCCGTTTTTCTTGACAAAAATATGGAAGTCGGGTATTTTTCCGGTACTTCGATTCGAGTTCCTTGCCACTCTCACCCATCCTCGGGAGGTGTTCCATGACCGTTGATGCGAAGTTCGACCATGCCATGCGTCGGCTCGAGCCGGGCGACGTGATCAGCAATATTCCCAAAGCCCCAGGCGATGCGTTCATGACCCTCCTTCACCGGGAGGGAGAAAGGCTCTTCTTTTCGATCATCTTGGCCGAAGACAATTGCGCCCCCATGCCGGGTGGCCCGTTCATCTGGGACGGCACGGTCATCCGGGACGCGGCCGGCCAACCATGGAAGTTTTTCTCGACCGACTGGGTTATCGAAAAAGGGAACGCGCTCCTGGCTACCAGGGCCTACCAGGACCTCCTCAAGCACACGTTTCCGGAGGAATCCAACGAGCAGGAAGCCCGTGCGGCCTGTGAAATGGTCTATCCTATGGAGATCCTCCAGACCAAGGGCTTGATGTTTGACTCCAGCCTCAGTCTTTACGAGACATTCCGCCGTATCCTCAAGATCATGGAGCATATGGACGAGGGGGCGCGGCCCATCCTGATCTTCAAGATGTTGGGCGCTCTCTGGTTCATGGACCAACAGCCTATTGGACCAGAAGGGATGCTGTCCGTCGTGTCCCCATGCCGGCCGGGAGCCAGCTCTCCCACGGAGGACGCGGTGCGGGAATTGCAGCAACGCGGCGGCCGGCTTGACGGATGAGGGTCGACGACGCTCTCCTTCAGAGACGGCAGGGAATTTCCCCGCCGTCTTTTTCATTGACTTGTCTATTTTTCCGTGGTCAAATTGAATTTACGTTTACCGTCCCTATGCTGGTCGTCAAAAACCTCGCCAAAATCTATGACAATCGGGCCGTCCTCGAGCGGGTGACGTTCGCTTTGGGTCCCGGACAGAAAGCCGCCTTGGTCGGGCCGAACGGCGTAGGCAAGTCCACCCTGCTCCGCATCCTCTCCGGTCTCGAACCGGCTACTAGGGGGGAAGTGAACATCGCGCGCCACCTCGGGGTGGGCTATCTCGGCCAGGAGGTCATGCCGCTGCCCGGTGAAACGGTGTTGGCTTTTGTCCGGCGGGTGTCGGGCGTGGCGGCCCTCGAGGAGGAGCTACGCGTTCTTGAGGCGCGTCTCGACGAGTCCGGGGCGGCTGACCAGTACACCCTCCTCACGGCGCGTTACGAGCGCATGGGTGGTTACGACTTCGACCGGCGGGCGCGGGTGATGCTCGACGGCTTCGGCCTCGCGGGCATCGCGTCCGACCGCGAGGTGACGACGCTCTCCGGCGGCGAGAAGGGCAAGGCCAACTTGACGGCGGTGCTCCTCCGGGGATGCGACCTCCTCTTCCTCGACGAGCCGACCAACAACCTCGACCTGCCGGCCCTCCTCTGGCTCGAGGAATACCTGCGCCGTTCGCTGGCCATCGCTCTCATCGCCTCGCACGACCGGCGGTTCCTCGACCGGGTGGTGACCAAGGTGCTCGAGCTCGACTGGTTCACGCGCGGCGCGACGCTGCATGTCGGCACTTACACCGAGTACGCCGAACGCAAGGCGCTCGACGACCGGCGCCGCAAGGCGGCCTACAAGGCCCAGGAGGAGGAGATCACCCGGCTCGAGGCGGCCGCCCGGAAACAGGCGGGCTGGGCGACCAAAGGCGCTACCCAAGGTTGGAGCGATAAGGACAAGATGGGCCGCAACTACGCCCGCGAGCGGTCGAAGAAGCTGCACACGGCCTCGAGCGCCCTCGAGACCCGTATCGAGAACCTAAGGAAACTGGAACGACCCGAAGAGCGGGAGCCGCTGGCCATCGTCCTCAAGGAGATGGCGGCGGAGGGTTCGGCCGACATCGTTCTCCGCGATGTGGTGGCCGGTCAGCCGGACGGTTTCCGGATCGGTCCGGTGTCGCTCGATCTTCCGCTTGGTACGCGGCTCGCCCTGGTGGGCCGGAACGGCGCGGGCAAGTCCACCCTGATGCGGGTTCTCTCGGGCGCCGATCTGCCGCTCTCGGGCGAGGTGCGCCGGGGCAGCGGCGTCATCATCGGGGATTTCGCCCAGGAACACGAACGCCTGCCGCGTGAGCGGACGCTCCGCCAGGTCTTCGCCGAGCTTGGGGAGATCCGCGACCGGACCAAGGCAGGCATCATCATGGCGCAGTTTTACCTCGGGACCGACCAGTCGAGGCGGGTCCGGAGCCTGAGTCCCGGCGAGCGGGCGCGTCTCCTCCTCGCCCTCTACGCCGAACGCGGCGTGAACGTCCTTCTCCTCGACGAACCAACCAACCATCTCGATCTCGAGGCCGTGGAGGCGCTCGAGGAAGTGCTCCGCACCTACCAGGGCACGGTGGTGCTTGTGACGCACGACCGGGAATTCCTCGAGCGTGTCGAGGGCGTGGCGACCTCGCTCGTCGAGGACGGGCATGTCCGTCTGCTCGGGGAGTACGCCCGCTACGCGGCGCGCTGCGAAGCAGAAGCCAAACGCATGCTCCGGCGGCTCGGGTGATTTTTTGGGAAGCGCGGGTACGGTATACTGGAGAGGAAAACATTGTATCCTCCGCCTATGCCGTATGTGCGTCTCCCACTCGGGCAGCTGCTTGATTTTTCCGGCCGGTCCGTCGTCGTGACGGGCGGGGCCAAAGGCATCGGCTTCGGCATCGCGCGCCGTTTCGCGGAAGTCGGCGCCCAGGTGATCGTAGCCGATCTGGATGAGGCAGCCGGCGCTCGGGCGGCGGCCGACCTCGTCTCGGAGTTCGGTGGCCAGTGCGTGTTCGTGAAGACCGACGTGAGCGTCGAGGCGGACGTCCAGCGCCTCGTCCGGGAAAGCGTGGAGCGTTTCGGCGGCTTGGACGTGATGATCAACAATGCCGGGATTTTTCCGGCCGGGACCATCCTTGAAGAAGACGTTGCGTTTTGGGACCGCGTCCAAGCCGTCAACCTGCGGGGCGTTTTTCTCGGTTGCCGCGAGGCCGGCCGCCTCATGCGGGAAAAGCGGTCGGGCTCCATCGTCAACATCGCCTCCATCGACGCCCTCCATCCGAGTATGGTAGGGCTGGCCGCCTATGACGCTTCCAAGCACGGTGTCTGGGGCTTCACCAAGAATTTCGCCCTCGAGATGTCGGCTCACGGGGTGCGAGTGAACGCCATCGCCCCGGGCGGCGTGTTGACCGAAGGCGTCCAGGCCATGACCGGAGGAGCGCCGGTGGACGAGGTCTTCCGCGGGACGACCGAGCGCATCCCGATGAAGCGCCTGGCCGACCCTGACGAGATGGCCAAAGTCGCGATCTTTCTGGCGAGCGACATGGCGAGCTATCTCACCGGCTCTATGGTCGTGGCCGACGGGGGCATGCTCCTTACCTAATCCGCCTCATCACCATCACGCGTTATGCCGCACAAGATACTCAAGTATTTCATCTCGAACCTCTCCATCGTGGTCGGCCTCGTCCTCATCTGGCGGGGCATCTGGTACGTCCTGGACGGCCTCGACCGGTATGTTTTCGATGGGAGCCACGCCGTCACCGCCATCGGCGGGATCGCCCTGGGTCTCCTCATCCTCTATCTCCCGGACAAGAACCTGGACGAACTGAAAAAACTCTGACGTCCCTCTCAGGGGACAAAAAAGAACCGCCCGGCGCGTTGCGCGGGCGGTTTTTTCGGGAGACTGCTCACGTAAAAGGGAAAGGATTGTCTCTGGCAAGACTGTAGATGTTGAGGATGCGTTGGGAATCGATGTCGATTTCCGCTACTGTCGCATCCCGAGCGATGACACACAACACCCAGGTGTTCGAACGCTCAAACGACTTCTTGAATCGTTGATGGGAGACCTCGTCGAAGACCGCGTCTGCTTTGAACGTATGGGTCACCCGGCCAGCGCTACAGCTCTGGAAATCCTTGTTGCGTACTATCTCGCGGCCGACCGGAAAGGGCTGATTGATTTCCTCGAAGACCAGCACCATCTCCTGCATATTGCCCCTGACCGAATATTCATATCTGCGCGGGGCGCCTTTCAAAGGAGTGATGGTGAGGAAAAGGAACAGGTTTTTCTCGATATATGGTCTGAATGACGCCGGGCCGCCCGCGGTGACTTTCAGACTCCACACGGGAACGTGTCTGCCTGAGCGGAGATATCGGGTATCGATACTGGCCTGGTAGTCCTTTTCCCATTGAAGAAAACGACCTTGCGTGTATGTCATTCTCTTTCTCCTGTGGCTCTGAAAAAACTATCGGCATTATTGGGCTTTTCGTGTCCGATTGTCAATATGTTAGGCTGGAAACATATGCGTTTCCTCGTTGCCGTCATCATCGCCATCGTCGTGGCCGTTTCGGGGTGGTTCACCTGGTGGCGCGCGCCCGTTCCTGCTCCGGCCGCCGCCCCCGAGACCCTCGCTCTGCCGTCCCCGGAGCCGCCCGTCTCACTCCCGGCACCCCTGCCAGAGCCGCCCGCGCCGCGCCCCATCGGCACGGTCCCGTTCACTTCACAAGCGCCCGCGGCCGAGTGGAGCCAGCGCGTCTTCCAGGACGCCTGCGAGGAAGCCTCGCTCCTCATGGCCGTCCGCTGGGCGGAGGGGGACACGCGGCCGGTCATCCCTCGCGAGGAGGCGCGGCGCGCCATCCTCGAATATTCCGAGCGGACGTTTGCGTTGTTCGGGGAGGGTACGTATGACACGTCGGCCGAGGATACCGCGGCCCTCGGCCGGGCCTTGACTCCGGACGTGCCGTTCGACGTGCGGCACGACATCGCGGCTTCCGACATCATTTCAGCGCTCGCGACAGGCCGGCTCGTCATCGTGCCGGCCGATGGCCAGAAGCTCAGCAATCCCAACTTCACGCGGCCCGGCCCCGAGCGGCATATGGTGCTCGTCATCGGGTACGACACCTCGAAGAAAGAGTTCATCACTAACGATCCCGGCACGCGCCTCGGCCAGGGTTATCGCTACGACGAGGACGTGTTCTTCGCTGCCATCCGTGACTACACCACGGGGGACCATGCACCTATCAGGGACGTCACCAAGGCGATGATCACCGTCGGTCGGGCGGGGATGACAGAATAGGGAAAATATGCGAGGGTAGGGACAGTTCTTTGGATATAGCGGAGGCAGGATATGATTAGATTGCGGGGCACTTTTTCTGAAGAAATGTTTTCGGGCCGGTATTTCCTCATGGAGCCCTGGGTTCGGAAAGGGATGTGCGATATAGGATTGCGGTTGAATCGAAGCATGGGCCGGGCCTCCGTCTTCATCCCGCATCTTTGGGGGCAAGGGCTTCCTTTCACGCTGGCTTTCGCGTCCGACGGATATCGTCTGTGTTCTCCGGAGGTAGTGTGGCGCGAGGCCAGTGGTTATGCCATCTGGAATTTCGAGGGAAGGGTGTGGGTGGGGGGTGATGGCTTATTACACTTCACCCTCATGTACGGATATTTCGAACGTAACGAATCGGCCCGGGAGATACGATGCCTGCAAGTGAGGAGCGAGCCGGTGCCGTTTCCCCAAGAGCTGGCGTATCAGGCTTTCATCGGATGTGACCCCAAGTTCCTCGGAACGTGAGGACAGACCACCAGTCTGTCCTCTTCTTTTTTGTACCGAGAAGTTTTCCACAGTGTGTCAAGGCTCCGGTCCGGACGGCCCGGGCAGCTTTGACATCGGATGGTAATCAGGGTATGATTATGCGGCTTATGACCCGCGCCCAATTCATCCAGGAGCACTTTCCAGAGGCTCCCGCTTTCCGTCTCACCCAGCTCACGCAAGGGCTTTTTTCCGATGCCGCCCGTACCTGGACGGAGATCACAGGACTGCCCCAGGAGATGCGCGCCACCCTTGCCCAAGGGTTGCCATGGCTCTCGGTCCGGCCGGTCCGTGTCCTCGAGAGCGTGCGCCACGACACATTGAAAGCGGTCGTGGAGGCGGCCGACGGGGCGCGCTTCGAGACGGTGCTGATGCGTAACCCTCGCGGCCAATGGAGCCTCTGCGTCTCGAGCCAGGTGGGCTGCGCCATGGCCTGCACCTTCTGCGCCACCGGCAAGATGGGCTTCACCCGCAACCTGACCGAGGACGAAATCGTGGACCAGTACCGCTTCTGGAAGGAATACGTGGCGGCGCGTCCCGCCTTGAACGAGCGCATCAGCAACATCGTCTTCATGGGGATGGGGGAGCCCTTGGCCAACTATGTGAACGTGCGCGCCACCCTCCGTACCCTCCTCGACCATACTGACCTCGGGCCGACACGCATCACCGTCTCGACGGTGGGGCTCGTACCGATGCTCGAGAAACTGCTCGACGATCCAGAGTGGCCGCCGGTGCGCCTGGCGGTCTCGCTCCACAGCGCGGACGAAGATACGCGCAAGGCCATCATGCCCACCTCATATGACGGTTTCCTCGACAAACTGGCGGGTTGGGCCGAACAATATTTCGCCAAGTTCGAAAGCCGTCGCCGGCACCTCACCTTCGAATACATCATGCTCGCGGGAGTGAACGACACGCCGCACCACGCCGACTGCCTGGTCCGGTTTTCGCAGCGCGTGGGCAAGGTGCGGGTCAATCTTATCCCGTACAACACCACCGCCTCGCGATACACCCGGAGCGTCGGGGACGCCATCGCCGACTTCAAGGCGCGGCTCGAAGCCTCCGGCGTGACCGTGACCGCCCGCCGCACTATGGGCGACGACATCGCCGCCGCCTGCGGCCAGCTCATTGTGGAGAAGGACGCGGCTCCGGCGAGGATGGCCGTGGGAGTACAATAAAGGAATCTCTTTTCACAACAACCCCATGTCAGACCTTCTGCACAAACGATGCGTACCCTGCGAGGGCGGCGTCGATCCGCTGACGCCGGTGGAAACGGCCCGCTACCTCGACCTGGTCGAGGGGTGGGAGGACCTCGATCACCGGAAGATTCGCAAGGGATACCGTTTCAAGGATTTCGCCGAAGCCCTCCGTTTCGTCGATGCCGTCGGCGCGCTGGCCGAGTCCGAAGGCCACCATCCCGACCTTTTCCTCTACGCGTGGAACCAGGTCGAAATCACCCTTTTCACGCACGCCATCCAGGGGCTTCACCTGAACGACTTCGTCCTAGCGGCCAAGATCGACGCCCTCCATCGGGAGCGGTTTCCCGGAGGCGAACGGTAAACGCTATGCGTCTCTTTTTCCTTGTTTCGTTGGTCGGGGCTCTGCTTGGAGTGGGCTGGTTTGCACTGGCCGGACCATCGGTTGGCGTGGATCAGGCCGTGACATCCCTTCCCGCGAGAGCGGTCCGGCTCTCTCCCGCCGAACCGCCCGTCATTCCGACGCATCCGATCTCCATCCTCTTTGGGGGCGATCTCATGTTCGACCGCTATATTCGGACGGTGGCCGCGCGGCGCGGGAACGCGTCCGTCTTCGCTCCGGATCTCCAGGCGTTTCTCAAAAACCAGGATCTGGTCGTGGCCAATCTCGAGGGGCCTATCACGGACCAGCCCTCGGTCAGTCTGGCGTCCCAAATGGGGGAGCGGAACAACTATCTCTTCACCTTCCATCCGAGCTGGGCGGGGACGCTCCGGGAACTCGGCATCGCCGTGGTCAGTCTCGGCAACAACCACGTCCTCAATTTCGGGACGGAGGGTCTCAGGGCGACCAGGACGTACCTTGATGAGGCCGGGGTGGGATATTTTGGCGCGCCGGACGACGAGGGGGAAGTCGTCCGGCAGATCGGGGAGTACCGGGTGGCGCTCATCGGGTACAACCAGTTCGGAACCGGGAAAGCCGAAGCCGCCCTTGAGAACATCAAGCGGGCCAAGGCCGCCGACCTTGTCGTGGTGTTCGCCCACTGGGGCGAGGAGTACGAGCCCGTGACCGAGTACCAGAGAACACTGGCCCATGCGTTCATCGATGCTGGAGCCGACCTCGTCATCGGTTCCCATCCCCACATCGTCCAGGAGTACGAGGAATACCTGGGCAAGCGTACCTACTATTCGCTCGGCA
>CAYNEL010000031.1:0-10741 GCA_964396225.1 uncultured Bdellovibrionales bacterium
CGATGACCCTTTTCGCTTCGGTGGGCGTCTATCGCTGGCTCACCAGCCGGGCCCAGGGCGAGCCGGTAGTGGCCGATCCCCAGCCGGCCGAGAAGAAACTGGCCGAGAATGGCGCTCCGGCGGGCGTGATGACCGAAAAAGCTGAATCGGCGGAGGAATAAGGACCAAGTTTCCGATCTGCAATACCCAAAAAAGAAACGGGCCGATCGGCCCGTTTCGCTTTTTCATAAGAAAGAAAAGATGCGTTGACGGTTGAGCCAGGCGTTGAGCTCGCTGGTCAGGTTCTCCAGTAGCTTCGCGATCGAGAGGTCAGCCGCCCGGGGGGCGGTGAAATGGTAGAGGCCGTGTTCATCCGGCCGAAGCGCTTGGCCGAGGTGTTCCGCGGAGACGCCGAGGATGGCGGGCTGGGGAATGGTCGGTTGTTCCCTCGGAGACATAGCGAGACCTTCTGATGTTTGCGGTTCGGTTTCCGTGAGAGGCGCGGGGGAAGGCGGCACTGTTTCTTGAGCAGATGTTTCCGCAAGCAGCGTCTCGGCACCGAACGGTTTTTGCCATTCCCACCCGCCTTCGGTCCGAACGTAGATTTCGTCGTCAGTAGCCGAGTCGGAGCGGGCGTAACTTATGTTCTGAGCGGTCTTGCCCTCTGGGGTGCGGAGCTCAAGGTACTGCGTCTTATTGTTCAGGGTGAAGGCGCTGTCTTTCCGCGTAACGATCTCAGTTTTGCCTGGCTTGAGGACGATATTGCGGTTGATGCGGTGATTAACCAGGTGTTTCTTGTCTTTGCCCGTGGCGATGATCCATCCCTTGAGGTCGATGGTTTCATCGGAGCGGTTGGTGACCGAGACAACTTCGTTTTTTGTGTCGCTGCCGGCCGGGTTAGGAACGAGACTGACGATGCGCACCGAATCTTTCTTGATCTTCTTGACCCGCACTTTGACGGTGCTCGTGTCCGATTCCGTTCCATCGGAGACGGTAAGCGTGACCGTGTATGAACCGTTTTTCTTGAAGGCGTGCGAGGTATTCTTCTTGTAACTCTTGTGGCCGTCGCCGAAATCCCACACGTATTTCAGGCTCTCACCGTCCGCGTCCTTGCCCGAACCCTTGAATTCGACTGGAAGACCGGCCACGACCTGGACCGTTTTCGTTTTCTTGGCTTTGGCGGTAGGGGCGTTACCGAGGCGGTTCTCTTCGCCCGGCGTCGCCGTCTTGCTCCAACGGTAGCGGCCCTTGTCGGGATCGTAGTTCCAAGTGCGGGCCTGTGGAGCGTCCTCGTATGTCGTTTCCGAAACGAGGCCACCGTTCTTATTGAAAAGCTTCACCGCGTCCTCCTCATTGTTCAAGGAAAATTTGAAATCGGTGTCGGCAACGAACAGGAAGGCGTTTGGAGCGAGCGCAGTACCGTCGGGCAAAGCGTATTTTCCGGTCTTGGAACTGTCGCGGAGTACCCAACCGGAGAGATCTACGTCCTCTGCACCGTAGTTGTGGAGCTCGATGAACTCGCCGGCGTCTTGCGGTGCATCGGGATCGGGAAAGATTTCTGAAACGCGGACGGTTTCGGTGCCTGGCGCGGGAGCGGCGGCCCGGGCGGTTTCAAAATCGCTTCTGTTGTCCCCTGTGTCGATAAAGTTTCCGCTTTCTGTCCGCCGGACGAGCGTCTCGCCGTCATCCGGATTGGCGGCGGAGACGCCCTCGCCCCCGCAGCCTGTTCCCCAGGCGACGGCGTCGAGCGTCAAGCCATCAGCGTCCACGAGGGCGACGCCGGTGTCGTCCGAGAGCGAGTATGAGGCGCTCGACCAGGTCAGATCCCCGGGCACGGAGGCGTTCGGATGGCGGATGACGAAGCGTCCACCAGGCGCGATCGAGCCGGAGAATTTGGCCGTGCTCACAAGCGCGCTTGAGACGCACCCATCGCCGGACGGCTTGAATTTCCGGAGGGAATACCCGGCCAGGTCGGCCGTCTCAGCGCCCAGGTTGGCCAACTCGACGAATTCGTCCGAAGCGCTCTCGCCGGCGGTCTGGACACGGGAGATGACGAGGGTGCTCGTGGCCAGGGCGGGCCAGGGAAGCGTGAGGACGCAGAACAGGATGGAGGGCGCGAGGCGGAGAGGCATGGCGTTTCCGGACAACTTACCCGAGTCCCTCCGTTCGAACGGGATACCGTAGCATGCGCCCCTGCTTCTTGGCAACTTTCCACCCCTTCCATATCCTATATTCGCCCGAATATGGGATATGCCTCCTACTGCTCGTTTCGTTCTATACTGGGAGACATGGAATATAACTACACGGCCATCGTGCTCGGTAAACGCAAGCTCGGCGAGACCGACCGGATCTACACCTTCTATACGAAAGAAGCCGGCAAGATCAAGGCTGTGGCGGCGGGTGTGCGCAAACCGCGGGCCAAACTGGCCGGCCACCTGGAGACGCTCAACCGGAGCGCCATCATGGTGGCGCGGAGCAGAGGTTTGGGAAAAATAGCCAGCGCGGTCACTGAGGGTTACCAAGGGGCGCTCAAGGCGGACCTGGACATCCTCGGACGCGCGCTCCGGGCGGTGCGCCAGTTCGAGCGGTTCGTGGACGAGAGCGTCGTAGACGAGGGTCTCTACGAACTACTTATCAACTTTCTCGATCTTATGGATCGCTTGGCCGGGGAGAGAGCGGGGGAGCGCGCCAAACTCATCGAGCAGGCTTTCATGTTCCAGCTCTTCGACCGTCTCGGTTATCGACTCGAGACCAGCGCCTCGGTCCTGTCCGGCGAAACGCTCCACGCAGGCGGCCGTTATGCTGTCAGTCCGGATGCCGGCGGCGTCATCGAACGCGAGCGCGGAGGAGAGACACGCTACGCCTTTCCGATCAGCCACGATGCCATCAAGCTCCTCCGCCTCTTCACTACCCAGCGCCTCCAATCGCTCCCCAGGCTCGGCGTCGAACCGGCGGTCCTGCGCGAGACCAGCCAGGTACTCCGCGCTTTCACCAAATGGTTGGCGTAAACGGCCGGCACGCGCCCCGATTCTCCCTTGACAATCAACCAGGATGAGTTCCTGGATATGTTATCCTGAAAGGGAATAAGCGCCGTCGCGCGCCTTTTACCAACACCCTAAGAAACAAAAGCTTATGTGGGCTATCTCGCTCCGCCGCGTTTCGTTCGGAGCCTTGGCGTTCGCTTTCGCCGTGGCTTCCCTCATGCCGTTGGCCCCGGCCGCCCGCGCGGCCGACGAGCTCGTGGCTTGCTCGCAGTACTCCAAACAGAACCAGGTCAAAGTGGGTGTCTCGGGCGCGGTCGCCCAGACGGTGGCGGGCGCCACGCTGGCTTTCAGCGGGACGCTCGAGAACCAGGGTGACTATCCGGTGCCGGGCAGCGCCGTCTATGCCAAAGTCTTCCGTAAGCAGGTGAGAGAGGCCGACATCCGGGCTAACGGCCATATCCTCGTGGACGAGTTCGTGGCCGTCGAGGGCATCGACCTCAAGGGAGGCGAGAATCGCCCGTTCGATTTCACCTGGAAAGTCCCGGCCTACGCCGTCTCGGGGGAATACGAGGTCGCTCTCTACTTCCTCGGGGCGGGTCGTTACCACCTCTCCGGCTATGCCTTCACCGACACCATCGTCGCCGCGCGGACCGGATTCACCGTCAAAGGCGAGCAAACCGGCCTCGTCCAGTTCAATCGCAACGCCGTCGAGGTCGGGGGACAGACCTATCTTTTTGCCGCCATGCCGCCGCGGGTTTCCCATGACCAGCCGGTTTCGATCGAGGCCAGCGTCACCAATACCACCGGCCGCGCCCAGGAGGTGCCGGTCACCTGGACGCTCTATCGTTGGGACGCGTTCAGCGAATCGAACCGGATCGAGAGTCGGAGCGACACGCTTACGGTTCCGGCTCGCGGCACCGAGGTCACCGGCTACACGCTCGAGGATACCCGTTATCCCGTCTACTTCATCCGCGCCGAAGCCACCTACCAGGACACCCGCTCGATCCTCGACATCCGCGTCGTCCGTGACGACCGGGACGGCCTCGTCATCGATTTTCCGGCCGTCGCCCAGTATCCGCTCCGGGCCGGCCAGGAGAACCTGATGTTCGCCTGCTTCCACAATGCCGGTGAGAGCGACCGGGTGGAGGGCGCCAAGCTGACGCTCAGCATCCATGACGCCGAAGGCAAGGAAGTGGCCAAGCACGCCTACCAGGGATCCGCCGTCCGCAACCTGGGTGCCCTGGCCGTGCCTTTCGTGCCCAAGCGCGACGAAGACCATTTCACCCTGAAAGCCGTGCTCTCCGAAGGGGAAACCGTCGTCGAGCAGGCCTCCATCGAATACGACTGCCAGGACCTCTCCGAGGCCTGCATGGCCCGCGACACCGACCGCGGCTTGGCGGGTATCCCTGAAATCAGCGACCGGAGCGCCGGCGCTGGTCTCATCGCCCTCATCTGTATCGTGGCCCTGGCCGTCCTGGTCCGTGCCCTCTGGAAATCCAACCGTATGAAATCCACACCCATCGTCCGCCCCACCGCCCAGAAGATCGTGCGTGACCTTTGCCTCGTCCTCGTGGCCGCCGCCGCTTTCTTCGGCGGAGCCTCCGAAGCTCTGGCCAAGACGGCCACCTACAACTTCAGCACTGATGACTTTACCGTCGGCTATAACGAAGGAGCTACCAATCCGGCCACCGGCCAGTGGGAGTGGAAGTACGGCATTGGCAACGGCTTCGACGGCCTGGCCCGAGCGACCGTCTGGCAGTTCTACGGGACGGTGTCCTGCTCGGCCAACGTCACCAACGCCGCGACCGGCAATCCCGTGAACGAGTCCACCCCTGTGCCCGTCGGCACCCGGCTCCTCTTCCAGCCCAAGCCGCTCGAGTCCACCGACATCGTCTGGTACCTGGGCGGCGGCGAGTGCCCCTATGGCTACTGGGTGGCCGACGCCGGCAAACCGGCCCAGCGCTGCAATCCGACGGACTCCAACAGCAGCGGCCGGGCCTTCTATATCGGACAGGACAGCGGCGGGAAGGACGTGGATGTCGAGGCTCAGATCTTCACCCCATTCTCAGTCGATCCGTGGGACATTACGGTCGACCATGAGAACAACGGCACCCTCCAGTGCAACGCGAGCGGAACCGATTGTCTCGTGGTGGCGCCGGGCACCATCAAATCGACCTTCACCTGTTCGGCCACGAGCGGCAAGCTGCGCTTCCAGTACAAGTACATCACCGGCACCGACCAGAGTTGCTATGACTACGAAGGACCGGTATCGAGCTCCAAGTACCCGGCCCACTATCCGATCAGTGTCCCGGCCCAGACCATCCCGTTCACCTTCACTGCCCAGCCGGCCAATCCCAACAACCGCCCGCCCCTGCCCCCGACTATCACTGGTCCGGTGACGGGGAGCGTCGGCACGTCCTACACTTTCACAGTGACGGCCACCGATCCCGACAACGATACCATCCGTTACGGCATCGATTGGGACCGGAACGGTACGGTGGACGAGTGGCTGCCCGCTTTGGGCTTCGTGGCCTCCGGCACCAGCCAGACCGTTTCCCACCTCTGGACCACGACCGGACCCAAGACGTTCCAGGCCCTGACCGCCGATAGCAACGGGGCCACGTCCGGATGGACGACGCACACCATCACCCTCTCGCAGAACTATCTCCTGACCGTCACCAAGGCCGGGGACGGCTCGGGGAGCGTCGACAGCACGCCGACCGGCATCACCTGTAACGCCGCGTGTGGCAGCCAGAGCGCCCCATTCCTTTCAGGGACCACTGTCACGCTGATAGCTTCTCCCTCGGCCGACTCGCTCTTCCCGATCTGGAGCGGCTGTGATTCGGTTTCCGGAGGGACCTGCACCGTGCTTATGAGCGCCGCCCGCAGCGTGACGGCTGACTTCGCCAAGAAACCGCCGTGCCTCTGTACCGACTCGGGCAACGCCGGCGTCTGTGCCGGCCAGTCGTACGTCAACAGCTGCGGAGCCGTGTGCACCGGCATCCGCGACTGCTCGGGAGGCTATACGGAAGTGAATCCCTGACGCCACAACCACCTGACGGATCCGAGAGGCCCGCTCCGCCGAGCGGGCCTCTTTGCTTACTAAGCATTCGACCGATTGGCGGATTGTGCTACACTGGTGGCAAAGCAATACAGATACCAAAACCCTATGCCTCGCGTCAAAGCTTCCTTTGCCGATGACGAGCTCTTCACCCCCGAAACCAAGAGAAAAACCAAGCGTTTCCTGAGCGAGACGGTCACCCATCTGGCCAAGGAGACCATCACCCAGACCCTGGCTTTGGTGGGGTTCGTGGACACGTTCGTCCGCCGCTTCGTCCTCAGGGGCGTGCAGCGGGCGTTCGCCTTCTTTCTCATCGGCACCAGTTTCGTCTTCTTCCTGCTGGCAGCGTTGTTCGCCCTGCGTGAGGTCCTAGGCCTCCCATGGTGGGCGAGTTGCGCCGCCGTCGGGATGACCACCTTTCTCGTCGGCTTTATCGTGTACGCCTGGTCCAAGCGCTAGTTCTTTGAAGATGTCGAGACCTGCGTTCAGGTCTGGGAGGTCCGCATGAGCACAGCTACTATCATCCGTTTGGAGGACTGGAAGAACCAGTCGCGGGTTGTATCTGCGGCCAAAGAGTATGTGAGCCGCTTCATAGAATACGGCTTCGAAAGCGCCGCACTCTGGTCCCAGGACAATGTCTCCGCTGAAGATGCCCCACTCTTCAACCGTATTGTGAGAGAGGAGATGCGAAAAAACGGATTCTCATGGTAGGTTTTTATTGCTAGTCGCCGTTCTTTTTGATACGTTTCGCAGCCTTCCGCAAACGCGGAGGAAAGGAGGTTCCATGTCAAGCCAACGCCGTACAAGTACGGGTATCAGGCTGGCGCTGGTGCCCATGGCATCCCGACCTGAGCCGGAGCCATCGGCTGAGCCCGTCCCGCATCCGCTCACGATGGTATGGCGGTGTCAGCAGGCCTGTCTCGAACTCGGCCTCTGGATGTGGCAGGCAGCCTGCCTTTCCTGGTTGCCGTCTGCACCGCGTCGTCCGAGTCAGAAACGGTCCTTGCCCCACCGCCAGTACTTCATCCCGTGCTGAATCCAGCCGCTCTTGCCCAGTTGCCGCGTTCCATCAAGGGACGCGGCCTTTCTTTTGCTACACTGGTGAGGTATGAAAATAGCCGTTACCGTCATCCTTCTTTCTCTCACCACCCTGGGCGCCCTGGGGTACAGCCGTCTTACGGAACCCGAGACACCCATCGTCATTATGAACGACGCGGCCGTCGCACCGGAAAGCCAGCCGGCCGAAACCGGAGTCCCGACGCCCCCCGACGCCTCCCCGGAAGCCGAAACTCCGGAAGCCGCCCCGGCCGCGCCTGTCGAGACGGCGCGCCCTCCCTCGGCTTCGACCCAGCCCGTGCCCGAAACTTCCCCAGCGCACAAGCTGGCCGTCGTCGATCGCCTGGTGTCGTTCGGCTTCGAGGCTTCGGCCGCGCCGCGCGTCGTCGACACGGTGATCCTCCACTCTTCCTACAACCCGTTGGGCGGCGACCGCTATGCCATCGGGAAGATCGTGGATATTTACGAGAGCTACGGCGTGGCGGCGCATTACATCATCGGGCGTGACGGGACGATCCATCGCCTGGTGGCCGAGAAGAACGTCGCCTACCATGCTGGTGCGGGCAAGATGCCGGACGGCCGGACGAACATCAACGCCTTCTCCATCGGCATCGAGCTGGTCAATACGGAGGAGGGGGAGTATACCGAGAAGCAGTACGCCGCGGTCAATGCCCTCCTGGCCGATATCCGGACGCGCCACTCCGTGCGCTTCGTCCTCGGGCATGGGGACATCGCCCCGGACCGCAAGACCGACCCCTGGAACCTGGACTGGAAACGTATCAAAAAATAAGACATTATGGCCGACCGGACGATCACCTTTGCTGTGGAGCGCGACCGCCTCTCGGTCCGCCTGACGGAAGACGGACGGGCGACGGCCGAGGAAGCTGTCTCTGACCAACTGACCGAGAGTACTCTCCTGGAAGCCTTGGACGCTCTCCTGGCGCGACAGAGCCTGGTTTTGGCCGATATCGCCGACATCCGGGTGGAGAGTTCTCTGCCGGAACACGCCCTTTCCCGCAGGATGGCCGAAACAGCGGTTCGGATGCTTCGTTTTGCCGGAAAGTCCGGGATTTCCTAACGGGGCGATTTGACAGCTTTTCGCCCCTCTGCTACTGTCAAACAACCACTCTCGGAACGCATCTGAAAGGTTTGTTCGGGTGAATACTTTTCAGATACGCTCTTCTTCCACCCTTCTCACGCACTAGGGACGCTCGGGGCTGTCGGAGGAGATTGAGAGATTCAGGGCAGAGGCCGCTGATTTCCAATCAGGATGGAAGGCATTTCTCGTTCGGACAAGTAAATATCTATTGACCAACCCACTGGTCCCGCTTTTGTTTTCTATGAAGGCGGGAAGAGCGGGCGCTTTTCTATGTCCAAGGAGCACAAGGTGCTGAAGGTGCGGGATTCGTTCGCCCATACGTCGTCGCTGGCCAAGCGCAAGTTCTTCAAGAAGCGCATCATGGTGTCGCTGCCGAACCTGATCGAGGTCCAGCTCGATTCGTATAAATGGTTCTGGGAAAAAGGCCTGAAGGAGCTCTTGGCCGAGGTCAACCCCATCACCGATTTCACCGGCAAGGACCTCGAGCTTTCGCTCAAGGACTATTTCCTCGACGAGCCGAAATACGACGAGGTGACCGCCAAGAACAAGAATATCTCCTATGAGGCGCCCCTGCGCGCCAAGGCCTCCCTCCGGGTCAAGAAGACGGGCGAAGTCAAGGAACAAGAGATCTATCTCGGCGATTTCCCCATCATGACGGAGCGGGGAACCTTTATCATCAACGGCGTCGAGCGTGTGGTCGTCTCCCAGCTTATCCGCAGCCCCGGCGTGTTCTTCACAATGGACTACCAGAAGGGCAAGAAGCTTTTCGGTGCCAAACTCATTCCGAACCGCGGCGCCTGGCTCGAGCTCGAGACCGATCTGGACGGCGTCATCTCGGTCAAGATCGACCGCAAACGCAAGGCTCCCGTCACGTCCCTCCTCCAGGCTTTCGGTTTCACCCCGGCCAAGATCAAGGAGCGTTTCAAAGAGATCGACAAGGGCGAGACCAAGTTCATCGAGGAGACGCTGGCCAAGGATCCGGCCAAGGACCAGGCCGACGGCTACAAGGAAGTCTACCGTCGCCTCCGCCCGGGCGATCTGGCCACGGCCGAGAACGCCAAGTCGATGATCGATGCCATGTTCTTCAATTTCGAACGCTATGACTTTGGCTCGGTGGGCCGCTACCGCCTGAACCAGCGTCTCGAGGTCGACCGCGCCGACACCGAGGAGAACCGAGTCCTCAATCCTGAGGACCTCTTCGCCGTGATCGAGGAGATCATCCGCCTCAACAACGATCCGCACGGCAAGCCCGACGACATCGACCATCTCGGCAACCGCCGCGTGCGGGCCGTGGGCGAGCTCATCCAGAACAAGCTCCGCGTCGGCGTCTATCGCATGGTGCGCAATATCAAGGACCGTATGTCCACCTGCGACGTGGAAACCGTGGTGCCGGGCCAGCTCATCAATCCGCGCCCCGTGGCCTCTTCGGTCAAGGAATTCTTCTCGAGTTCCCAGCTCTCGCAGTTCATGGACCAGGTCAACCCTCTGGCCGAGCTCGAGCACAAGCGCCGTCTTTCGGCCATGGGTCCCGGCGGTCTCACCCGTGAGCGCGCCGGTTTCGAAGTGCGCGATGTGCACCATTCGCACTACGGCCGCATCTGCCCCGTGGAGACGCCCGAAGGCCCGAACATCGGTCTGGTCGGCCACATGGCTTCGTACGCCCGGGTGAACGAATACGGTTTCCTCGAGACCCCCTACCTGAAGGTGGAGAAGGAGCTTCCGCATGATTCCAAGGAGCTCGTGAACCGCATTCTCCGCGAGGATGTGAAAGGCGTCGGTTCGGCCGGCGACGTCATCGATGAGGCCATGGCCCAGAAACTCCACAAGCAGAAAGAACACAAGACGATCCCGGTCAAGCCGTTCGTCACGCTCGATATCGAATACCTGAACGCCATCGTCGAAGACAAGAAGAACATCGCCCACGCCGGTGTCAAACTCGACGAGCACCGAAACATCATCGACGACGCTGTGGAGGCGCGCGTCAAAGGCCATCCCGAGATGATCGAAGCCGCCCTCCTCGACTACGCGGACGTTTCCGTCAAACAGTGCATTTCCGTAGCGACTGCGCTCATCCCGTTCCTCGAGCACGATGACGCCAACCGCGCCCTCATGGGTTCCAACATGCAGCGCCAAGCCGTCTCCTGCGTCGTACCCCAGGCCCCGATCGTGGGCACCGGCATCGAGGACAAGGCCGCTGTCGATTCGGGCCAGGTGGTGGTGGCCGCGCACGAGGGCGAAGTGGTCTCCGTGGACGCGAGCCATGTCACCATCCGCGAGACGGCTCCCGCCGCCAGCAAGAAGCCGCATCATGACCGCGCCTACCACCTCCAGAGCTTCGCCAAATCCAACGCTTTCACCTCGATGAACCAGGTGCCTCGGGTAAGGAAGGGCCAGAAAGTGAAGAAGGGCGACGTCCTGGCGGACGGCGCTTCCACGGACCACGGCGAGCTGGCACTCGGCCAGAACGTGGTGGTGGCCTTCACCCCGTGGCAGGGCTACAACTTCGAGGACGCCATCATCCTTTCCGAGCGCCTGCTCCAGGAGGACCGCTACAGCTCCATC
>CAYNEL010000032.1:0-10399 GCA_964396225.1 uncultured Bdellovibrionales bacterium
GCGAGGGCGAGGCCATCGCCTGGCACGTGGCCGAAGTGTGCGGCCTGAAGAAACCACGGCGAGTGCTCTTCTACGAAATCACCCCGTCGGCCGTGGCGGCGGCGGTGGAACATCCGCGCCCGCTCGACGTCAACCTGCGCCGCGCCCAGGAGGCCCGCCGCGTCCTGGACCGTCTCGTCGGCTACGACCTCTCGGGCCTGGTGTGGAAGAAGGTGCGTTACGGCCTCTCGGCGGGCCGGGTCCAGTCCCCCGCCCTCCACATCCTCGTGGAGCGGGAACAAGAGATCCGCGCCTTCAAGCCGGAAACCTACTACACCCTCGCCGCCGCCTGCCTCACTGAGAAAAAGGAACGCATCACCTTCGCCTGCGTCGAGGAACCCCGCGACCGGAAACGCCGCGACGAGATCCTGGCCCTCGGACAGAAAGGCGAATGGCGCGTCACAGGGGTCAAGGCGAGCGACGCGGTGCGTCGACCACGGCCACCTTTTACCACCTCGACCCTCCAGCAGGCGGCCAGCTCGCGCCTCGGCTTCTCCCCTGCGCGCACCATGCGCATCGCCCAGAAGCTCTACGAGGCGGGACACATCAGCTACATGCGCACCGACAGCGTCAACCTCTCGGAGGAGGCGGTGCGTCATATCGCCGACACGGTGATGCGGGAATACGGCCAGGAATACCTCGACCTCCGCGCCTACAGGACCAAGAGCAAGAACGCCCAGGAAGCCCACGAGGCCATCCGTCCCACCCAGATCGGACACCGGGCGGCCGGCCACACGGACGAGGAACGGAAGCTCTACGCCCTCATCCGCTCACGCACCCTGGCCTCGCAGATGGCCGACGCGCGTATCCTCCGCACCAAGCTCACCGCCAACATCGCGTCCCCCGGCCTGCCCGACTTCACCGTCACCGGTTCGCACCTCTTGTTCCCCGGCTGGCTCTCGGCCGACCCGGCCGCCCGCGAGGAGGACGTGGAGCTGCCGAGGGTGGAGGAAGGCGACCCCCTGACGCTCGCCGAGCTCTCATCCGAGGAGAAGGAGACCCAGGGTCCCAACCGCTACTCGGAAGCCGGTCTGGTGAAAGAGCTCGAGAAGCGCGGCATCGGCCGGCCTTCGACCTACGCCTCGATCATCAAAACCATCCAGGACCGCGGCTATGTGGTCAAGGAGGGCAAGGCGCTCATGCCCACCGAGACCGGCGAGGTGGTGGACGGCTTCCTCTCCGAACACTTCGCCGACGTCGTCTCGGACGCCCTGACCGCCGAGATGGAGGACAAGTTGGACGACATCGCCAACGGCAAGCGCGAATACCAGAAGACGCTCGAGGAGTTCTACAAACCCTTCACCCGATCGGTGAAGAGCAAGGACAAGCTCGACAAGATGACCACCCTGGGCGATGCCCCAGAGGGCGTCCTCTGCCCCAAATGCGGCAGCGCCATGGTGCGCAAACTCTCCCGCACGGGAACCTTCCTTTCCTGTTCGCGTTTCCCGGAATGCGACGGCGCCCGCACGGCGGAAGGCGAGGAGCTCGAGGGGCCCAAGGAGACCGGCGAGGCCTGTCCCGAGTGCGCCGACGGCAGGCTCGTGGAACGCGACGGCCGTTACGGACGCTTCGTGGCCTGCAGCAACTACCCCAAATGCAAATACATCAAGAAGGACGCCATCCCGCCCGTGACCACCGGTGTTCAATGCCCCACCTGCAAGCAGGGTGAGATGGTGGAGCGCCGCGGACGGTTCGGGATCTTCTACAGCTGTTCACGCTATCCCGACTGCAAGAACGCCATCAAGGCCAAGCCCACCGGCGCCCTGTGCCCGCTCTGCGGCTCGCTCATGATGGAAGGCACCAAGACCATCCCCGAGCGCTGCAGTAAGAAGGAGTGTCCCAACCACAACCCCCACAAACACGGACCAGCGAAAAAGCGGTGACCCTCGGGTCACCGCTTTTTTGACGACAGACCGGCCGGTATGCCACAGTGGAGGCGTCACAGTCCTTTCCCGCCACCAGGAGACAGACCATGCTTCCCATCGTCTTGAGGTCCCCCTCCTCTCCAGACGCAGAGCCGCGCATCGACGTCCAAAGTCCAGAGAGTCGGCAGACGCTGGCCAGCGGGCTTTCGGTCCGAAAGGCCATCGTCTGGATCGTCAGCCACTGCCCCTGGCTCCCGTCGGCGAATGCCAAGGAAATCGCCCGCAAGCTCGTCGTCCGGGCCTTGCGCCGGGGCCACTCCTTGGAAACCGCATGAACCCTCCCGAGAACGACCATGCTCTTGGGCCATCCGTGAACCTACTGGATGGCCTGCTTTTTTTACCGTCCGGAACGGATGAGGAAACTGGCCCCGAAAGAGAGGAGCGTCACCATCACCACCGCGCCGCCGAGAGGCACGCCGAAGACGTACGACAGGAGAAGTCCGGCGAACATCGAGAAGGCCGAGACGGCTTCGGCCAGGAGGAGCGTCCGGGCGAAACTGGTTTTCCATTGGAGGGCCGCGAAAACGGGAATGACCATCAGCGCGCCGACGAGGAGGACACCCACCACCCGGGCGAGGAGGGCCACCACGGCCGCAGCGAAGAGGAGCAGCAGGGTGTTGTACAGACGCACCCGATACCCGGAGACCCGGGCCAGATCCTCGTCGAAAGCCACGAGAAAGAGGCCGCGATAGGCGCTCCAGGCGAAGAGTACGGTGGCGAGCGACAAACCAGCAATGAGCGCCACGTCACCCCAGGTGACGGTGGCCAGGCTGCCAAAGAGGTACCCGACCAGACCGACGTTGAGACCCTTGGAAAGTGAAAGGAGGATGACGGCCATGGCCAGGCTACCCGAAAGGAAGAGGGCCAACACCGCCTCGCCGAGGAGTGCGGCCTTGCGACCGACGCGTTCCATCCCGAGCGCCGCCAGCATCGCGGTTCCGAGCGCCGAGAGAGTGGGCGGCACGCCGGCGAACACCCCGATAGCAAGACCGAGGAGCGAGACGTGTGAAAAGACGTCGGCAAACAGGGAAAGTCGCCGCATCACGAGGAAGATGCCGACGAGCGGCGCAGCCAAGGAAAGGAGCATCCCGGCCAGAAGCGCCCGTTGGAGGAATTCGAATTGGACGAAGTCGGTCAGCATAGACAGAGAAATATCAGCCCTCAATATCCGGCCGCCCAGTGGTTTTCAAGGCTCACCTCGGATCCATGGTCTTGGATCCATGGGACATCAAATATTGGAAAATCGGGCATTGGAAATTTTTTATTCGTGGTGGTGATGCGGGACGAAGCGGGCCTCCCCGCCATAGAGCTGGCGGAGGTAGTCCCCCGAGGCGAATTCCTCGCTTGATACCTGGCAGATCACCCGGCGGTTCAGGGCGATGACGGTTCGGACCTCACGCGCCACCATATCGAGATCGTGTGAAACCAGAACGATGGTCATCCCCTGACGGTTGAGTTCGCCGAGGAAAGCGTAGAACTCCTGCTCGGAACGCGCGTCCACCCCGGTAGTCGGTTCGTCCAGGACGAGGAGTTGGGGCTCGGAGACCAGGGCGCGAGCAATGAGCGCCTTCTGGCGTTCGCCGCCCGAGAGCTCGCCGAGGCGTCGGTCGGCAAACCGTTCCAATCCGGACAACCGGAGGACATCGTCCACCCGCGCCCGTTCGGCCGAGGACAGCCAGGGCCGGGCCGAGAGGCCGCGCGGGAGGCCGCTCGCCACCACTTCGCGGACCGTGGCCGGAAAGGCGATATCCGTGCGAGCGGCGTGCTGGGGAACGTAGCCGACGGCTGACCATTCGCGGAAATCCTGGATCGGTTCGCCGAAGAGCCTGACCTCGCCGGTTTCCGGCGCCAGGAGTCCGAGCATTACCCGGAGAGCCGTCGTCTTGCCGCTCCCGTTGCCGCCCACAAGACCCACATAGTCCCCTTCGGCTACGGAAAATGTCACGTCATCCAGGACGGGCTCGGTGGCGTAGCGGAAAGTGATGTGCTTCAGTTCGACGGCGGGTGTCATAAGGCGCTCTCGGATCAGCGGCATTCGAGCCCTTGGCGCAAGGCCTCGAGGTTGGCCTCGGCCAACGAGAGGTAGTCCGCACCTCGGGCGGCCTGTTCGGCCGTGAGACCTTCGATGGGATCGAGGACGAGGGTGGTGGCACCCACCTCCCGAGCCAGGGTCTCGGCCGTCTTGGGACTGGCCAACGTCTCGAAATACACGACGCGCAGACCCTCGCTCCGCATCAGGGAGGCCAGTTCGGCCAGCCGCTCGAGCGACGGCTCGGCTTCCGGTGACAGGCCGGCCACGGGGAGGATCCCGAAACCGTAGCGGTCGGCCAGATAACCGAAGGCGTCATGGGCCACGACGATGTGTTCCTTGGAACAGTCCTCGAGGCCCTCGCGGTAATCGTCGTCGAGCGCCTGGAGCTTCTCCGCGTACGCGGCGGCGTTGGCGAAATACGCCTCACGCCCGGCCGGATCGAGGACTACCAACATATCGCGGATAATGATCACCTGCTTTTCGGCCAGGACGGGGTCGAGCCAGAGGTGCGGATCGGCGCCCTCGTAGCCGTGGTCCGGCGCGGCGTCGGCCGCTTCCGGCTCAAACGCGTGTTCGGCCAGGGCGGCGTCGGCATCGCTCGCCCGAAGCTCGAACTGCGCGGACATGACGAGGCTCGTGACATCCCGTGCGGCAAGATCGGAAACGAGCCTTTCAGCCCACGCGTCCAGACCGGCGCCGTTCATCAGGAAAAGACGGCTCCGGTGGATACCGGCGATATCCTCGGGTGAAGGTTCGTAATCATGCGGCTCGGTGCCGGCCGGCACGACGGTGGTCACGACGACGCGCTCACCCCCCACAGCCCGCGCGAATTCGGCCAACGGATAAAAAGTGGCGGCGACGCGGACCGGCAACTCCGTGCTGGCCGGCGCGGTTTCGCGCCGCGCCATCCCCCACCACACGGCGAAAGCGATGAGGAGCGGCACCCCGAGCAGCACGGCGATCTTTTGCATAAGCGGAACGTTAGTGAGAGGGATCTAGCGGGCCTGCCTCGCCCCGCAGGCGCGGCACAGGCCGAAAAGCTCGAGCATGTGGTCGAGGATGCGGAAACCGTTGTGCCGGTACACCTGGGTGCCGGCCCGCTGCAACTCGGCCTCGTAGGCGTCGAGGTCGATATCCTCGACACGCGCGCACCCGAGGCAGACGAGGTGATGGTGGTGGCCGGCCGCCACGGGTTCGTAACGGACCGTCCCGTCCCGGAAACTGGTGCGCCGCACCAACCCGGTCCGCTCGAACAGCGCGAGGTCGCGGTAGACGGTGGTCTTGTTGCAACGTATCCCCCGGCGTTTCAGGCGGCTGAGGAGATCCGGAACCGAGGCGGCGTGGTCACCCGACCGGAGGACGGCCAGGAGGGCGCTCCGCACCCGGGTGGGGCGGATGCTTTTTTCGGCGAGGAGGTGGGCCGGGTCGCGGAGGTCCGGCGCGAGGGTCACGGGTTTCATATCTCCAGCGTAATGCAACTTTGTTGCAAAGTCAAAAACCGGCCGGGATGACTTGGCCCAGGTCAAACTTTGCGCGTATACTGGGAACACTTGGACATCCCCTCCTATGACCCTGGACGAACTCCTCAAAGCCCACAAAAATCCCCTCTCCGGCGACGGCCGCCGCCTTGTCACCCAGGCCTACGAGGTGGCCGTCAAAGCCCATGCCGGCCAGAAGCGGAAGAGCGGCGAGGATTACGTCGAACACTCCCTCGCGGCCGCCAAGATCCTGGCCCAGATGGGCATGGATCCGGAGACTGTGGCGGCCGGCATCCTCCATGATGTCCCCGAGGACACCATCATCACGCTGGACGAGATCAAGGGAACCTTCGGACCCCAGGTGGCCAACCTCGTAGACGGCGTCACCAAACTCGGCAAGTTGCGACTCAAGGGCTCACGCGAGGAAAACTACATGGAGAACCTGCGTAAGATGTTTTTTGCCATGGCCGAAGACATCCGCGTCATCATCATCAAGTTGGCCGACCGCCTCCACAACATGCGTACCCTCTCAGCCCTCCCCCATGACAAACAGCTCAAGATCGCGCGCGAGACGATGGAGATCTACGCCCCCATCGCCAACCGCCTCGGCATCGGGGAAATCAAGGGCGAACTCGAGGACCTGGCTTTCAAATACCTCGAGCCGGCCGCCTACGATGAGACGGTACGGCTCATGCAGGACTACGCCGACGAGAGCCAGCAGTATATCGAGGAAGGTATCCAGGCCCTGCGCGCGGCGCTCAAGGAAGAGAACATCCAGAGCTTGGACATCCACGGCAGGACCAAGAACATCTACCGGCTCTACCACAAGCTGAAGAAGCATGACATGGACATCAACCGGGTGTACGACCTCTTCGCCATCCGAATCATCGTCCCCAGCGTGGCCGACTGTTACGAGGCCCTCGGCGTCATCCACAAGCGCTACCGCCCCATGGTCGGCCGCATCAAGGATTACATCTCGCTTCCCAAGCCGAACGGCTACCAATCCCTCCACACCACTATCTTTGGCCCCAAGGGGCGCATCGTGGAGGTCCAGATCCGCACCAAGAAGATGCACGACGAAGCGGAGTTCGGCATCGCGGCCCACTGGCTGTATACCGAAAACGAGCGTTCCATCTGGCAGCGTTTCTTCGTCCGTCCGAAGGCGGCCGAAGGTCCGGCGGCCCGGGATGTGGCCTGGATCAAACAGCTTTCTAGTTGGCAGCACGAGATCGGGAGGGACACGAGCGAGTTCATGCAGGGTCTCCAGATAGAGTTTTTCAAGAACCATATCTTCTGCTTCACACCCAAGGGCGACATCATCCAGCTTCCCGAGGAGGCCACGCCGGTGGATTTCGCCTACGCCATCCACTCGGAAATCGGCGACACGGCGGTCGGGGCTAAAGCCGACGGCAAGATGGTGGCCCTCGATGCGGCTCTCCAGAATGGCCAGGTAGTGGAAATCATGGTAGACAAGAACCGCAAGAAACCCAATCCCGACTGGCTTTCGTTCGCCAAGACGTCCACCGCCAAGTCCCACATCCGCCACGCCCTGAAGCGGGAGGAGTAGATGTCGTGTTGAATTTCAAATTAAAAAAACGGCCGGGGCCGTTTTTTGCTTCACACCTACCGAGACTGCTTACTCCTTCGTGGCGCGCATGATTTCCTCGATGGAGGTCATGCCTTGGATGGCTTTGGAGAAACCGTCTTCCACCATCGTCTGCATGCCGTCTTTCTTGGCCTGTTCCTCGATCCGGGCCGTATCGGCCGACTGGGCTACCAGTTTACGGATTTCCTCGGTCATGCCGAGCACCTCATAGATACCGACCCGGCCGCGGTAGCCTTCACCCCCGCACTGGTCGCACCCTTTGGGCTTGTAGAACGTCACGTCTTCCCATGACTTGGCGGATTTCATCTGGTCCTTGGCAAACGGGTCCTGTTTCATGCTGGCGAACAGGGCTTCGATGTCGTAGCTCTTGCCGAGCGACTCCACTTCCTTCTGGTCCAGCTGGTAGGGCTCGTGGCATTCCTGACAGAGACGGCGCACCAGACGCTGGGCGATGACGACATTGGTAGTAGAAGCGATGAGAAACGGTTCGGCGCCCATATCGAGCATGCGCGGGAGGGTGGCCGCGGCCGAGTTGGTGTGGAGCGTGGAAAGCACGAGATGGCCAGTCATGGCCGCGTGGAGTGCGATCTCGAGCGTCTCCTCGTCACGGATCTCGCCGACCATGATGATATCCGGGTCCTGGCGAAGGAGGGCGCGCAGGGCGGCGGCGAAGGTCATGCCGATCTTGGGGTTGACCTGGGTCTGGTTGACGCGGGGCATGCGGTACTCGACGGGATCCTCGACGGTCGAGATGTTGACGTCCGCGGTATTCAGGATGTCCATGGCCGTATAGAGGGTGGTCGTCTTGCCGCTCCCCGTGGGACCGGTGACGAGGATCATGCCGTTCGGTTTTTGGATCTCGCGGTGGACCGTCTCGAGGGCTTCGCCGCGGAGCCCCATCTTCTCCAGGGTCAATCCTTGGGAGCCTTCGTTCAGGAGGCGCATCACGATCTTCTCGCCGTCGAACACCGGCAGGATGCTGACGCGGAAAGAGATTTTGATGTTCTCGTTCTCGATCTTGAAACGGCCGTCCTGCGGCAGGCGGTGCTCATCGAGCTTCAGGTTGGAAAGCACCTTGATGCGGGCCACGATGCCGGCCGCCGTCTCCTTGGGCAGCGTCATGGCGTCGTGAAGCACGCCGTCAATGCGGTAGCGCACCACCACGTCCTTCTCCTCCGGTTCGATGTGGATGTCGGACGCCGACTGGAGGATGGCGTGCTTCAGGAGCGTGTCCACCACCCGGATGACCGGCAGGTCCTGGGCGGCCTTCTGGAGGTTTTCGGCGGCCTCCTCTTTCTGGTCGGCGCCACCCGTGATGATGTCGCCGAACTCGGCCTTGAGACTCTTCTCATACTGCTTCAGCACCTCGCCGATGCTCTCGCTGGTGGTGAGGCAGGGCACGATCTTGAGGCCGGTCTTCTTCTTGATGAAGTCAATGGTCTGGAGGTCCTCCGGGTTCAGCATGGCCACCTTGAGGTTGAGGCCGGAACGCTCGAAGGCCACGATCTTGGACTTTTTGGCAATGGGCTCGGGCACGATCTGGAGCACCTCGGGATCGATCACCTGGCGGCGCAGATCTACGAACGGGATACCGAGGACATAAGCGTAGACTTTCTGGAGCTCGGCTTCCTTTATGAGTTTCTTTTCGAGGAGGACGGGGCCCAAGGCGGTGCCGGCGGCGGTCGCCTCGTCGTAGGCGGTCTTGACCGCTTCGGCCGGCACGAGATCGGAATCAAGGAGAAACTCGCGCAATTGGTCGTTGCTGACGCGCATAGTGTGTGTTGGTTTCGCTCCCCTAGTATAACACGCGGGCCTCTCTCGACCGGACCAAACAAAAAGAGAGGCGGGCGCCTCTCTTGATGCGGATATGCCGGAACGGCGGGCTCACATCATGCCGCCCATGCCTGGCATGCCGGGCGCGCCGGCGGACTCCTTCTCCTCGGGGAGATCGGCCACGGCCGCCTCGGTGGTGAGGAGGAGAGCCGCGATGGAAACGGCGTTCTCGAGAGCCACGCGGGTCACCTTGACCGGATCGGTGATGCCGGACTTGACCATGTCGGCTTCGTAGGTATTCTCGCGGGCGTTGTAGCCGTAGTGCGGGGACTTGTCCTTGATCACTTCGTTCAGGACGACGGCCGGATCCTGCTCGCCAGCGTTCTGGGCGATCTGACGGAGCGGTTCGGTGAGCGCCTTCAGGACGATCTCGTAGCCGGCCCGGAACTCATGGTCGCGGTGCTGCATCTCCTTGGCCTGCATGAGTTGGGCCGCGGCCTTGGCCAAGGCGGTACCACCGCCCGGGACGATGCCTTCCTCGATGGCCGCCTTGGTGGCGGAGAGGGCGTCCTCCATCTTGTGCTTGATGTACGTGAGCTCGGTCTCGGTGGCCGCGCCGACGCGGATGACAGCCACGCCACCTGAAAGTTTGGCTTTGCGCTTCTCGAGCTTCTCACGGTCGTACTCGCTCTTGGAAGCCGCAGCGGCGGCCTTGATCTGTTCGATGCGGGCTTCGATGTCCTTCTTCTTGCCCTTGCCACCGACGATGGTGGTGCTGTCCTTGGTGGCGATCACCTTGGCCGCCCGGCCGAGCAGTGAAAGCTCGGTGTTCTCAAGCTTCATGCCCTTGTCTTTGGTCACCACCTGGGCGCCGGTGAGGATGGCGATGTCCTCGAGCACGGCCTTGCGGTTGTCGCCGAACTCGGGAGCCTTGATAGCCAGGACGTTCAGCACGCCGCGGAGCTTGTTGACCACAAACATGGCCAGCGCCTCGCCTTCCACCTCCTCGGCGATGAGGACGAGCTCTTTCTTGCCGGCCTGGGCCAGCTTCTCGAGCACGGGCAGGATGTCCTGGATGGCCGAAACCTTGTGGTCGGTGATGAGGACGAAAGCGTCCTTCATCTCGGCTTTCTGCTCTTCCACGTTGGTCACCATGTAGGGCGAGACATAGCCCTTATCGAAATTCATGCCCTCCACCACTTCCTTCTCCATGCCGAAAGTCTGGGATTCCTCGATAGTCACCACGCCGTCCTTGCCCACTTCGTCCATGACGGCGGCGATCATCTCCCCCATCTCGGCGCTTTCGGCGGAGATGGTGGCCACCTGGGCGATCTCCTGCTGGGAAGAGATCTTCTTGGCGTTCTTCTTGAGCACGGCCACCACGGCGTCGCGGGCAACCTCCATGCCGCGGCGAATGCCTACCGGGTTGATACCGGTCTCGACGAACTTGAGACCCTCTCGTACCAAGGCTTGGGTGATGACGGTGGCGGTGGTGGTGCCGTCCCCGGCTGCGTCGTTGGTCTTGTCGGCCGCCTGCTTGATGAGC
>CAYNEL010000033.1:0-9746 GCA_964396225.1 uncultured Bdellovibrionales bacterium
CTCGACGAGCCGACCATCGGACTGCATTTCGAGGACGTGCGTCGGCTGCTCCTCGTCCTGGACGCATTGGTGGACAAGGGGAACACCGTGCTCGTGGTCGAGCACAACACCGACGTCATCCGGCACGCGGACTGGGTGATCGACATGGGCCCCGAGGGTGGAGCCGAGGGAGGCCAGGTGGTTTTCCAGGGCGTGCCGTCCAAGCTCAAAGCCTGCAAGAAGAGCGCTACCGCACCCTACCTCTAGTTTTTCAACCCATTGAGCCTTCGCGGCGGGTCACGCAGGGGAGGGGTCGCGACGGAGAACCGTATGTTGTCCCGACACCTTCTCGCCACCCTCGCCTACGCCGACGTTTTCGATTATCCGTTGACCGCCATGCAGATCTGGCGGCATCTCACCCCGTGGGAGGGGCAGGGGAGTCGTGAGGTTTTCCCGGTCTCTCTGGGTGCGGTCGTCACCGCTCTCGACGACCTAGTGGCCGAGAGGCGCCTTGAGGTCGAAAATGGATTCTATGTCCTCCCCGGCCGCCGGTCCTTGGTCTCACTCCGTCTCGAGCGGATGCGGACCAGCCTGCCACGTATCCGGCGGGCCAGACGGCTGGTGCGCTGGTTGCGGGGCGTACCCTTTGTGCGTATGGTGGCGTTGACCGGCAGTTTGGCCATGAAGCACGGCGATCAGGAGAGCGACTGGGACCTTCTCATTGTGCTCCGTCGCGGGCACATCTGGATGGGGCGTTTCCTGCTCGTGCTTTTTCTCGATCTTGTCGGCAAGCGCCGCCACGGCGTCCATGTCCGGGATCGGGCCTGCCTCAACCACTGGCTGACTGACGGGACGCTGGCCATCGGGTTGCGCGACCTCTTTGCCGCCCACGAGTATACCCAGGCCGTCCCGCTCTATGGGGAGACGGTCTATCGGCGTTTCCTCGAAGCTAATCGGTGGATCGCCGGTTTCCGGCCGCACTTCGAGAGCGAGCCGCTCACACCCCTGTGGTGTCTGCCGGAAAGCCTTCTTATGACTTTCATCCGTGACGCGGGGGAGGTTGTGTTCGGCGACCGCCTGCTCGAGCGTTTGGTCGGTCGCCTACAGCGGGCCAAGATCCAGCGCAACCCCAAATCTGCCTGGCCGGGAAGCTACATTGTGGCGGACGACGGGGCCCTCGTGTTCCTGCCCCGACCGAGAGGGCCGAGCACTTTCGAACGCTACAAATCCCGTCTTCAGACCCTGCTGCCGGCTCCGGCTGAATAGGGTATACTGGAGAAGCGGACGCCCGACCCAGAGCGTCCCAATACAAAAACGGAGGGCTATGCCGAGATTTCTCTACACGGCTCGCCAGAGCGCCACGGGCGAGACCCGAGGCGGTGAGGTAGTGGCTAAAGACGAAACGACGCTCGCTCGCGACCTGCGGCGCGAGGGTTTTTTGCTGACTTCCGTGAGGCTCATGGACGAGGAGAAAGGAAGCGCTTCAGGCAGTTTCTTGGATCGGTTGCGTTCCGTGCCGCTCAAGGAAAAGATGGTCTTCACCCGCAATTTGTCCGTGATGATCGGATCGGGTCTGACCGTCTCCCGGGCCATTACCAACCTGGCCGAACAGTCCAGCAACAAGGCTTTCAAGAAGATTCTCCTCGATGTCCATCAGGAGATCCAGGCCGGCCGGACACTGTCGGCCGCTTTGGCCAAGTATCCCGGAATCTTCAGCGAGCTCTTCACCAACATGATCTATGTGGGCGAGGTGTCGGGCAATCTGGAAAAGGTGCTCGAGATCCTGGCCGTCCAGCTCGAGAAGGAGCACGACCTGCTCTCCAAAGTGCGCGGGGCGCTCATGTATCCGGCGGTGGTGCTGGTGGCCATGATCGGCATCGGTATCCTCATGCTCACCTACATTCTCCCCAAGATCACCGGTGTCTTCCAGGAAATGAACGTGGTTCTGCCGCCGACGACGATGTTCGTCATCGCGTTGTCCGACTTTATCCGGGGCCATGCCATCATCAGCGTCGGGATCGTCCTGGGAGCCGTGGCCCTGGTCCGTCTCTTCTACAAGACGGTGATGGGTCAGCGGATGTTCGGTTGGCTCTTCCTCCGTCTGCCGGCCATCGGCAACATCATCATCAAGGTCAACTGCGCCCGTTTCGCCCGTATCTACAGCTCTCTTCTCAGGTCCGGCGTATCGGTCATCGAGTCCCTCCGGATCGTCGAGAAGACCCTCGGCAACATCTACTACAAGGACGCGCTCCGGGAAGCACAGAATGAGATCCAGAAAGGCGTCGAGCTGTCCAAGGTCATCCTCCGCCATCCTAGGGCCTTTCCTGTCCTGGTGCCGCAGATGCTCCAGGTGGGCGAGGAGACGGGCAAGACGGAGGTGGTGCTCGAGAAGCTGGCCGATTTCTACGAGGCTGAGGTGGACCAGATCACCAAGAACCTCTCTTCCATCGTCGAGCCCATCCTCATGCTCATCATCGGCGGCGCCGTCGGCTTCTTCGCCATTGCCATGCTCCAGCCGATGTACAGCGTCCTTGAGAACATTAAGTAGGTCCTGCGGCCGATCGGCGGCTCCGCAGGCCGTTTGCAATCATGTCCAGGCACTTGTCACATTTTCAGGGAAGACCGCGAGGCTTCACGCTCATCGAAGCGGGGGCCACCTTGTTCATCTTCGGCCTTATTTCGGTGACCTTCATTTCCGTCTTCAGCGCCGGGACCAGCCTTATCATCGAGTCCAAGAACCGGGTATCGGCCGCAGCCCTGGCCAACCAACGGCTTGAGGTGGTGCGCAACCTGGCATACGACGATGTCGGGACGACCTCCGGCATCCCGTCCGGCACTCTCGAGGAGACCGAGACGGTCGACATCAACAACCGCCGTTTCACCGTCCATACCTTCGTCCAATACGTGGATGACATCTTCGACGGCAGGGCCAGCGGCACCACGCCGCTCGACACCGTGCCCAACGATTACAAGCGCGTCCAGGTGGAAGTGACCTGGGGAAGCGCCGGGCCGAACCAGAGTGTCATCCTCTCTTCATTGTTCGTCCCCGATGGCATCGAGCAGAGCGCCGGCGGAGGCGTTCTCTCCATTAATGTTTTGGACAGTACCGGTAACGGCATTCCCCAAGCGTCAGTGCATATCTTCAACAACGATGTCTCACCGGCGGTGGACGTGACCGCCGAAACGGACAATACGGGCAACCTCATGCTCCCGGGCGCCCCGGCTGCTTCGCAGACCTACGAGATCACGGCTTCGAAGAATGGTTACTATACCGTCTCGACCTACCCGCCTCCGCCGGGTTCCTCCTTCAACCCACTTGAGTCCCATGCCTCGGTGGTGGAAGCGACGTTGAACCAAGTATCCTTGGTGACCGAAGAAACGACCGACCTCACTCTGCGGGCCGAGGACGGTTTCGGCGCCGACGTGGCGGGGGTGGCGTTCCATATCGAAGGTGGAAAACAGATCGGCTCGACCACCGGCACTCCGGCCATGTCCGTCTACGATCTGGATGAGGATTTCACCGGCGACGCCAATGGTGAGAAGAGTTATCCCGACCGGATAGCGGGATCGTATACCATCACCCTGCTCGACACGGGGGACTATGTCTTCATGGGGATGAGCACCGACGGCTCCATCAAGGACGTCGCCACCGTCGCGGGCGGGGGAGCGCAGACCGTGGATATCCGTCTCGCACCCAAGAACATGGCCGCCCTCCTGGTGACGGTGACCGACACCGCTACCGGGGATCCCCTCGAAGGGGCGAGCGTGCACGTGACGGAAGCGGTGAACAGCTATGACGTGACGCTCACCACCAACCAGTACGGCCAGGCCTATTTCCCGACCGCCTCTCCCGAACTGCCCGCCGGTGATTACGACATCGAGGTGAGCGCTTCCGGTTACACGAGCGAAACCGATACCGAATCAGTAACCGCCGGCACTCTCTCCGAGGTCTCCTTCTCGTTGGCCACCCCCTGATTTCTGTCTTTATGCACGGCACGCGCCTCGGCATGACCCTGATCGAAGCCCTCCTCGCCATCTTCATCGCCACGCTCGCGATGGAAGGTTTCACACTGCTGTTTCTCCGGAGCTGGCAGCAGAACGCCTTCATCATCGAGACCGGTGTCACAGCCGCCGCCAACAGCCGGGCGGTGGACCGCATCGTGGTGGATCTCCGGCGCGCCTCGCAGGCGGCCAACGGCGATTATCCCATCGAGTCGGCCGATGACAACGACCTCGTCTTCTATGCGGACACGGACAGCAATGGGACCATCGAGCGGGTGCACTACTATTATCAGAACGGCCAGATTCTCAAGGGCGTCCGCGAACCGACCACCGGCACGCCCCCGACCTACGCCTCCGGTGACGCCACCACCACGGTCGTGGCCAAGGCCATCGTCAATACTGCCGCCGACCCGGTGTTCGAATACTACAATCAGGATTATCCTGGAGACACGACCAACAATCCCCTGGCCACCCCTGCCGCCATCGGCAGCATCCGCCTCGTGAAAGTCCGCCTCTATATGAACATCGATCCCCTTCAGGCACCCGATTACATCAACGTCCAGTCGTTCGCCGAACTCAGGAACTTGAACGACTATTAGCCCTCTTTCTATGCATCATCCGTCCGTTTCGCCCAGAGGATCGGCCTTGGTCTACGGTCTCATCATCATGACGGCCGTCTCCATCATCCTGACCGGTATCATCGGCTTCATCGCCAGCAACACCAAATACGGCATCCGCGTGGTCAACCGTTACCAGGCTTTCGAGGTGGCCGAGGCTGGTGTGTATTTCTACCGCTGGTATCTCGCCCACTCGGTCGAGGGTAAGACCGCCGAGCAGATCCAGGACTTCTGGGAAAGCACCAGTCCGTACCCCTACGGCGTGGACACCGACTACGAGGCAGAATACAGCGATCCGTCACTCGGACCCATCGGCCGGTACCGTATTACGGTCGATCCGCCAGCTCCCGGCTCCACCTCCGCCACGGTCACTTCGGTCGGCTGGACGTACAAGGATCCGGACCAGACCCGCACCATCCGGGTGCGTTTCCGCCGGCCAGCCTGGAGCGAATACATGATGCTCACCCACAACGCTTTCCGGTTGTCGGCCCAGACGCTTATCTACGGCAAGATTCATTCCAATACCGGCATGCGGTATGACGGTGTCGTCCACAACACAGCCACGGCCTCCACCACCACTTACTACGATACCGACACTGGTCAGAACAAACCCGGTGTTTGGACCTCGTGGCCGAGCGAGTACAACAGCGACCAGGCGGCCGATGTCTTCCAGGCAGGCAAGGAGTATCCGGTCTCCAGCCTCGATTTCGCGGGTATCCTGGGCGACCTGTCCCTCATGAAGTCCGAGGCCCAGGACGGCAACGGTCGGTATTTCGACAATACGGGTGAGGGCCGCCAGATCATCCTCAAGAACAACGGCACCTACGACATGTGTATCGTCCACTCGTACAATCCCAATTTCGACATCATCCGCTACCGGCGGACCAACGGGACGAGCGGACAATGTTCCACCTGTACCGGCCAGTGCGCCCCGGTGAATTACTCGATTGTCAACGGCGGTGTTGTCTTTGTCGAAGACAACGTCTGGCTGGAGGGGCAGATCGATGGCAACCAGCTGACGGTGGCGGCCGCCAACCTCATCGGCGGTTCGTCTCCGAGCGTTTACCTCCATCACGATATCCGTTATACCAACTACGACGGGACCGACATCCTCGGGATTGTGGCCCAGAAAGACATCGAACTGGCCAAGCAGAGCGATGACAATCTCATCCTGGACGGAGCGTATCTGGCCCAAACCGGACGCTTCGGCCGTAACTATTACGCTGGCCATATACGCGATTCCATCACCATCAACGGCGCCATCGCCTCCTTCGACCGTGTCAACTTTGGCTATACCGATGGCACGGGGTACGTCAACCGCATCTTCATCTACGACAACAATCTCCACTTTTTCGCACCGCCCTTCTTCCCGACCGGTACCCAGTACCGCATGGATCTGTGGGAGGAGTTATAAGGTATAATTGAAGACAGCGACGGACATCCAGGATGTCCGCGCTGGTGCGTCCAGACAAACACACACATGTCCCTCCTGAACAAGAAAATCTTCACTTTCCATCCGCGGCCGTTCGGCCTCGATATCAGCGATCTCTCGCTCAAAGCCGTCTGGGTGGATAACGAAGGTCGGACCGACCGGATCATGGGGTACGGCTCGATCGAGCTGCCCCAAGGAACGATCGTGGACGGCGAGATGGCCAAGCCGGAGGCGGTGGTGTCGGCCATCCGCGAACTGCTCGATACCGCCAAACCCAAGAAAATCACTTCCCGCGAGGTGGTGTGTTCGCTGCCGGAGATGAAGGCTTTCCTCCGTATCATCAGTCTACCCCAGATGTCGCCCGAGGAGGCGGCCCAGGCCATCCAGTGGGAGATCGAGGGCAACATCCCGCTGACTCTCGACCAGATCTATTTCGACTACCAGATCCTCGACCGGCATTTCGGGAGCGATCCCCGCAAGATGAGCGCCCTCGTGGTCGCCGTGGCCCGGAACGTGGTGGACCAGTACGTGGACGCCCTGGCCCAGGCCGGCCTCCATCCCGTCGCCCTCGAGACCGAGTCCCTGGCCCAGGCGAGGAGCCTCCTCCCGCTCACCGAACACAAGAAGACCACCCTGATCGTCGATCTCGGCGACCGGCGCACCAGTTTCCTCATGGCGGTAGGCAACGTACCGGTCTTTACTTCAAGCAGCCCGCTCTCCTCGCAGATGATCACCGACGCCATCGCCAAGGCGCTCCGCATGTCCTTCCAGGAGGCCGAGGACCTCAAGCTTTCCCAGGGCATCGGCACTTCCGGCCAGAACAACCCGCTGTTCAACATCGCCCAACCCCTCATCAACGACATCGCCGCCGAGATGGAGCGTTCCATCGACTTCTATCTCAACAGCCTGGGCTACTCGAAGCAGGTGGACGAGATCGTGCTCTGCGGGGGAGGGGCCAATCTCCAAGGCCTGGCGCCCACCCTTTCCCAGCGTCTCGGCCGGCCCGTCCTCTTTGGCAATCCGTGGGTCAACCTGAACCTCGGCAAGCACCTCCCTCCCATAAGCAAACAGCTTTCGGTGCGCTATTCGACGGCCCTTGGTCTCGGCCTCCGTCCCGATATCGTTTCCCTCTGAACCTATGAACGTGGCCCTCAATCTCCTGCCTCCCCAACAGAAAGCCGGTCTCCGCGACCGACGCAAGATGGCTGTTCTCCTGGAAGAGGGGATCAAGTTCTGTTTCCTCATGCTGCTTTCCATCGGGCTGTTGGGCGGCATCCGCTTCACCTTGGCCGACCAAGTCAAGAAAGCCGAAGCGCTGTATGAGGAAGTGCGCCAGGGAGACCAGGCCCGCGAGGTGGCCGCCCTGGAGGATGATATCAAGCAGGCCAACCAGGCCGCCGCCTTCGTCACCCGACTCGAGGCCGAGCAGCTCTACTGGTCGACGGTGTTCCGGGAGCTTGAGGGCACCGCACCCGAAGGCATCCGCCTCCATGAGCTCACCACGACCAATTACCGGGCCTCCCTTGTTGGGACGGCCAAGGACCGGGCCACCCTCCTGCTTTTCCAGGAACGGGCCGAACAGAACCCCTGCTTCGAGAAGGTAGCCGTTCCGCTCTCCAACCTCTTCACCCAGCAAAACGTTTCTTTTGAGATGGACATCGATCTCAAGCAAGCCTGTCTCAAGGGCCGCTCACTCGTATCCCCGGAGTCATGAAAGCCTTCTTCTTCACCCACCGTTTCTGGCTCACTCTCCTCGGCTTCGTGGTTGCCTTGGGGTTGTTGTTTTGGTTCGGCGCCCGCCTCATTTGGAAGAGCAACCTCGGCCTCATGAATCGCCTCCAAGAACTGGCGGCCGACCAGGAGATCCTGCGGAGCCAGGCCGACCGCCTGTCGGAACTGCGGCTCCAGGATGAGATCATCCATGCTTCCCGAGACCGCCTGACGGTCGTCGTGGCCAAAGAGGATATCGTCAACCTCATCGAACGCATCGAGCAGTTGGCGGCCGAGACGAACGTGACGGTAGTCATCGAGTCCACCAACGGGGTGAGCCAGCAGCTCCAGATGCTCAAGAAGGCCAAGCCGAAAGCCACCGAGTCCAAGGAAGCGGGGGAGGACTCCGAGCCGTCCGCACCTTCCGCCCAGAAAACGGACACCCCTGAGACGATCGTCGAGAAACTGCCCACCGACCAGTATGTCGAGGTGACACTTAAGGTGACGGGCGAATACGCCCCACTCCGCCTGTTCCTGGAGAAGCTCGAGGTTATGCCGTACTACGTGGGGGTGATCGACATGCATCTGGCAGAAATCGATCCGGAGAAGCTCAAGGCCGCCCAAGCCGACCTCCTCCCGCCTCCGGGCGCCGCCGGCACCCAGGCTCCTGTCCTGACGCCTCCTCCCGCCACTGACCGTTTCGAGCTCCGTCTCCGGACCCTTCTCTACGAAACCGGCTCTTGACGCCTATGAGAACCAATCCCATCTTCCAGAAGATTGCCCGCTTCCCGTCTGCCATTGTCCGTGTCTGGCTCCGTTTCCGCCGGCTCTGCTTCATCCTGCTGCTCTTTGCGGTAGCCGGCTGGGGCGGCTGGCAGTGGCACCAGACCTCGGCATACGCGTGGACGAACGAGGAAAAGCAGGCCTACAAGAGCCGCCAGGCCCAGGCCGTGCGTTTCCGCGAAGACATGTTCAAGAACATCATCGGGACCCTCGATCGGCGCGGAGCCGTATTTGCCAATCCGCCCAGCCAACAGACTGCCCCCCGCCAGCTCTTCTGGCCCAAGCCGGAAGAGAAAAAATGTGTGTGTCCCGAGAGGGATTCGAACCCCCATCTCTGGTTCCGAAGACCAGCGCTCTGCCATTGAGCTATCGGGACGGATACGTTCTCTACCCTACGCTACCGGCCTCCGTCCCGTCAAACATCGGGGTGGTATACTAGAGGAGTTACTTCTAAACCTTGGGGCACTCTTATGACCAAAGAGAAGATCGACTTCATTAAGTTGGGCAAAGTGGTGGCCATGTTCGGCTTGGCCATCGCTGGCATCGCCTATGCCTACCAATACGGCCGCTGGGTCAATCAGACCTACCCGAGCCGCACCTTTTCGGTGGACGGCCAGGCCGAGATGGCGATCCAGCCTGACATCGCCTCCTTCCGGGTGAGTGTCGTGACCGAGGGCGGCCGAAGCGTGTCCGAAGTCCAATCCGCCAACGCCGAAAAAATGAACGCCATCACCGCCTACATGAAGGAAATGGGCGTGGAGGCGAAGGACTTGAAGACGGCCGGGTACGACCTCTCGCCGCGGTATTCCTCGGCGCCGTGCGTCGCAGGACGCTGCCCCGCGCCGACCATCGAGGGGTATTCTCTGGTCCAGACCCTTGCAGTCAAGGTGCGTGATACGGAGAAGCTCGGGACGCTGCTTTCGGGAGCCGTCGAGAAGGGTGGTAACAGTGTTTCAGATGTCCAGTTCACCGTGGACGACGAGGATGAAGCCAGGGCCAAAGCCAGGGCGGAAGCCATCGGAAAAGCCCAGGCCAAAGCCCAGTCTATCGCCAAGGCGGGAGGCTTCGGCATCGGCCGTCTCGTCTCCATCTATGAGGACAACAATCCCATCATGCCGGCCGGCATGGGCGGAGCCATGGAGAAATCGGTCAGTTCCATACCCGCCATCCAGCCGGGGACCGAGGAAAAAACCGTGCGCGTCACTCTCACCTCCGAGATCGTC
>CAYNEL010000034.1:0-9361 GCA_964396225.1 uncultured Bdellovibrionales bacterium
CCGAGGCTATCCAGGACGAACTGCGCGAGATCGTCAACGTCATCAAGCAGGTGCTCCAGGAGACTCCGCCCGAACTGGCCGCCGACGTCATGGACAAGGGGATGATCCTCTCGGGCGGCACCGCCCAGCTCCGCCATCTGGACCAGCTCATTTCCAAGACCATCGGCGTGCCGTGCTACGTGGCCGACGACCCAGCCTTCTGCGTGGTCAAAGGCACCGGCATCGTCCTCGACAACCTCGAGGCCTACAAGCGTAGTCTCCAGCTGGGGAAGTGAGTGGCGAGCCAATCCGCTTATTATCTTTATTCCTATGTCCAAGGAAATCCCAGAGCCACAGATCGTGCCGGTGACGCCAGACGAACAGGAACAGTCGGACAAGCCGCTCACGCCCCTGATCGAACAGATCATTGACGGCCAGATCGCCGACAAGGAGCACGAGCAGCAGGTGGAGCGAATCATCCGCAAACGCGACGAGGAGCGAGACCTGCCCGCCCTCCACTAGACAGGCGGCGGGGGAGGGGCGTAGGCTGGGAACAAGTACCTTGTCTCTCCAACCCCCGGAAAGGAGGCGGTCATGCCCGATACTCCGCGTGGTTCCGGTCCGTCAGTCACCCTCGACCAGCTCCGTCAGGCCCATGCTTCGCTCCGGGACGCCGAGCTTCCGGAGCCGCCCCAGGCCATCCTCCGGGTGACGCCGCAGGGTCTCGAGGACTGGTTTCGCAGGCGCCTGATCGAGGGGATGTTCGCCCGGGACGATCTCGTCCCGGACGATCCCGCCCTGGTGATGTCGTCCTACGTGGTCGGCATCCTCGTCCGTTACGGACGCTGCGCTTATCCTCTCGGCCGCCGACTGTTCGAATTCCTCGGACGGGACCACGGGGCCAGCACTCCGACCGAGCTTCTCTTCACCGCGGAGTGCGCTTTCGTGGCCTACTCTTTCTGTCCGCGGGGGAGACGCCCGGCCGACCAGCTCGCGTTCGCCTGTTCGCTCGGCCAGGCGCTGTACCTGTACCATGCCGACTGCACCGGCCGGCCGTTCGGTACCACGATGTCCGAGCAGTTCGAACGCGTCGGGACGGTGGTGCGGGAACAGTTCGCCGTTTCGGCGTGAAACATCCTGTGGGCGATGCTGCCATCTTGGGAGGACTCCGGTCCTCCTTTTTTCTTGCTTGACAGGGGTGCTACAATATCGGACACGCCCTTTTCCCCATTCCGTCATGCTCACCCTCAAAAGTCCGGCTTTCACCTACGGCGCGCCCATCCCGGCCCGCTACACCTGCGACGGGGACGATATCCACCCGCCGCTCGTCGTGGCGGGCGTCCCCGAGGGGACGGCGAGCCTCGCTCTCATCGTGGACGATCCGGATTCGCCCACTGGCACATGGGTACACTGGACGCTCTGGAACATCCCGCCCGCGACGGCGGAGTTCCCAGCCAGGGAGATGCCGACCGGCGCCGTAGAGGGGATGACCACATTCGGGCGGACCGGCTATGGCGGCCCCTGCCCGCACACAGGGGAGCACCGCTACGTCTGGAAACTCTACGCCCTCGACACCCGGCTCGAGTTGCCGCCGAGCACCACGGCCGACGAGCTGACACAGGCTATGGAGGGGCATGTCCTCGAACGGTCCGAGCTCCTGGGTCTCTACCAGCGGCCCTGAGACACCCCGGCTGTGAGAGACTTCGAGGGGAGGCCGCAGGTCTCTTTTTCGCTTGAAAATGGAGTAAAATGGGAGTATGCGACTCGTCTTCCGCACTTCACGCTTGAGCAACCAAGATGTCATCTTCCACCTCACTTTTGGAGGTAGCCTCATTTTTGGCTCCCTCACCCTTTTCGCGTGGCTCATCGGAGTATCGCCCAAAGAGGATTTCTTGACCATCGCGATCCTTACGTTCTACATGGCCGTACTCAATGTCTGGTTCATCGAGGCCTGGGAGGATCTCAAGGCTTTCTTGAAGAAAATGAAGAAAAGAAATGAGGCTTGAAAATATGGGGGAAGAGGAGTATAATAGGGATGTGAGAGACCTCAATAATCTGAGTTTCGTGCTTTGACCAAAGTGCCGTTTCTTCTTTCCGCCAGCTGGCGGACAGGCCGCCGGGGAAATCTGCCGGAAAGCCGTATGGAAGAAATGACTGATCGCATCAAGCGGTTGGGAGATTTCATTCAGGAGATCCTGGATCAAAACTCTCACCCGCTTTTTTGTTTGGTCGGTCGATCCGGACAGGGAAAGCCATTCAATTCTTCAGCACACGATTATGCAGAACAACAATCATCTTATCCAGCGGGCTATTCTCCGCGCCACCGAGCTTCACGCGGGCCAAACTCGCAAGGGCAGTCCCGGTGTTCCCTACATCGCCCATCCGGTCGAGGTGGGCCTCATCGTCTCCTATTACAGCTCCGAGCCGATCTTCACAGCGACAGCCCTCCTCCACGATACGGTGGAGGACTGCGAATACACCTTGGCGCAGGTCGAGGAGGAATTCGGACCGGAAATACGTGGGTTGGTAGCCGCTCTCACTGAGGACAAGTCCATTCCCTCTTGGAAAGAGCGCAAGGTAGAGAACGCGCGACGTCTCAAGGAGACCGAGCACGCCCTCTTCATCAAGGCGGCGGACGTGATCGCCAACATGCGCTCTCTCGTGGCCGCCCTCCGGGAAGACGGGAGCGTGGTGTGGAACCGCTTCAATGCCGGCAAGCAAGACAAGTTGGACTACTACCGGCTTATCCTCGAATTAGCCGAAAACATCATCCCCAAGCCGATGCTCGAGGAATATGTGTCGCTCATGAAGGATATCGAGTATTCGGAAGCGTTTGAAAAGAAGCCGGCTCTGGGATTCGTCGCTCATGAAGGAGCATGATGCCATGATCACCTGGAGTGCTGGTGGCGCGGGAGGTGTAAAATAAAAGCATGAATATTCAAGAGGCAAAGAAGAAAAGACCTGGGCGTTTATCGTCTGTTTTGCTTCGCCCCTGTAGGCTAATGGGATAAACTGCCGGGCTTCTATCCCGGGGTTGGAGGTTCGAGTCCTCCCGGGGGCACATTATTGGAGAACTGGAGTATGCGAGCTCGAGCTTTTCCTTTTCTAGGTTATTTTTTAGAGGTTCGAACTTCTTTCAGAATGGAAATAGATAGTTATTATTGAGGTGGTGAGCGAAGAGCGGATGACTGATTTTGATTGTGGAATGCTCCAGAAATCCATAGATTCAATCATTGACTTTTTTGGTTCATTCTGGTAGTTTCGGGGAGCTTATGAACAAGAACATCTTTGCTATTCTAGGACTCATCCTCCTTCTTACGGGGGGAGTGTTTTTGGTGCAAAAAAGTAAAGTTGAGAAAGCTAGTACACCAGACACATCAGATACGCAACAGGAACAGACGAAACAGCTTTCGCAAGCCGCTTGTGACATGACATCAAACTATTCAGAGATTAATAAGATTTGGAAAATGCATAGCAATGAGTCACCAAAGTTTTCGTTTAGTTACCCTGAAACTTGGAGTAAGGATTTGTCCAAAAAGGAAGATGGTGAAGTCAGTATTGCTTTATATGATCCGAAGATGAACTGTTCTGTTGAAGGATCACCAGCATTGTGTGGTATTCATATTTCTCTTTATCCCATAACTTCTGGAGAATCAGTAAATGTAAAGTATTTACAGCGCATGAGAGAGGCTGAACAGGCTGGACAAGCAGGGATTAAAAATATATGTGTTGCCGGAAAAGAAGCTATTGAAATTACTGATCATCTCCGTCATGAGATTATATTTGATAGAGAAGGATACTCCTTTATGATAACTGCTGAAAACTATGGATCAGATAATTTTAACAAAAAGTTTTGGGATGTAGTGGACAGTATTGGTTCAGAATTGCATTTTGAGTAAAGACGGTATAGATATTAAGAATCCCGCTTTAGGAAACCACGCTAAGTGGAATCTTAAGACGAGATTCTTACAAATCTCGATTCTTTAACAACCAACTCGTGAAAGGAGTTTGATCGTGATCATCAGAATCGTGTTCTTTCTGTTGTCCCTCATTACTTTCGCTGCCTCAGCGCGGGAGTATGCGTCGACCGGATTCTTCTACCCCATGAAGGACGAGAGTCCGGAGTTCTCCACTTGTGGCCGATGGCTCGAACGCCATTCGCCGAACGGGTGCTATAACTTCTTGGACTCATCTGGAAACAAGCTCTATCACACCGGATCTGACATGATGGCCGACGTAGGTACGTCGGTTTATGCAATTGCTGATGGCGTAGTGAGGATCAGAAGTGTCAATGGTTGGGGTAGTGGAAATGTTGCGCTCATCATTGAGCACAAAACAATGACGGGAGTGGTTTTCCGTGCCATCTACGGCCACATCACAACAAGTAAAAATGTCGGCAATACGGTGAAAGCTGGAGCCCAGATCGGGGCCATTGGGCCATGGTCTAACGGGAGCCACCTTCACTTTGGAGTCTTGGCTCCAAGCCTTACGGTTCCAGTGACGGATGCAAACTACATGGGCCGATGGAAGGATAGTAAGTTTGGAATTAAGGAGAACGGCTACTACGACAACGGCCTGATTGATCCCATTTGGTTCATCACTCACAATGCCCCGGATAACTACATTTCTCGGGCTGAGACCAATCAGAGTTCGCTCCGAAAGCCGATCCCGCCTACCAATCCATGGTTCCCTCAACTCTGTGCAAACAGTAGTCCACCAGATTCACGGTGTCTTGGAGAAGATGTTGTCGCCTACATCGAGTGTCTCTACGAGAACAGTAGTCTGTGTGCACCAGCAGTTAAAAGCTACAGCGCGTTGAAAGGCGGCGGGAGTGGGTCTGGCACTGCTTATGGTGGCGGGGGTGGTGGTTCGTACAACCTCAACCAGGACTTCGACATCATGAACTCCACCACAGGCCAGGAAATTGTTGCTGGCACCAAGGATCTTGTCTCTGGGCAAGTCGTCAATCTGAAGGTTCAACTGATATCTGAAGGAGGAGATGTTCGCAATTTCATCAAGCCTGGAAAAGATAGAGTCGAAACAGACTACTATGTCCGGTTTGGCGGCGGGAATTGGGTGTTTGTCCAGCGGAAATATACCCAGACTTCCAATCTAGCCGCTGGGACACACACAGAGACTTTCGCTTACACAATTCCGCAAGGAGTTTCGGAGATCAGTTTCCGTGTGAAAGTCGATGCTACCAACGAAGTGACCGAGTCGAACGAAAGCGACAACTGGTCGCGCATCGAGACCTTCTCGGTGTATTACCGAACCGGCATCCACCGTATCCTCAGAACTGAGGACTAACCCTCCCAGAAAGGAAAACTGAACCATGAAACGTATTCCTCTCATTATCACCCTGGCGCTCTTCTTTGTTGCGCCAGTGACACTGGCTCTGACCGAAGTCATCACCTATATCCCAGCCCACTGGGTGGAGCGTGAAGGCAGCTATACCTTCTACGGCACCAACAACGGCCCGTGCGGCAGCGCCATCTTCGGCGTCAGTAAGTCGCTTGCCAACTTCAACGAGGTGCGCGATAGCCTCATCCTCGCCGAGGTGAAGAGCTGGAAAGTCGACCTTGTCGTCGAAGCCTGTGAAGGTACCAAGAACATCGTCACCTTTGCCAAGGTCTGCCGCGACTCGACCTACTGCTGAACGACAGCAATGACTGTACGAACTGGGCCACTCTAGTAATAGGGTGGCCCTGATTTTTTATAAGCGGATACTCTTTTATAAAACAGGTTCGAACTTCCTCCAATTCCCGGCACTAAAGGAGAATACAGAAATATAACCGACCAACCACTCCCTCGATATCGGCGGAGTGTTGGTGGAGCGGGAGGGGAGGAGGGGACTCTCGGGTGTATACTGAAAGCGTCATAACTCAATTATTCTCTTCCGTATGGCGGTCTATGTGGACGGATTTGTGCTCATGGTGCCCAAGAAGAATCTGGCCGCGTACAAGAAGATGGCGGCTGAGGGCGGCCGCTTGTGGAAGAAGCTCGGGGCGCTCGACTACAAGGAATGTCTCATCGACGACGAGAAGCCAAAGCACATTGTCCTCACCTTTCGTAAAATGACGGGCGCCAAGCCGAGCGAGACGATTATTTTTTCCTATATCACCTATCGCTCGCGCAAACAACGCGACGCCATCAACGCCAAGGTGATGGCTCACTATGACAAGAAATATACGGATCCGAAAAAAATCCCACCCATGCCTTTTGACATGCGGCGCATGAGCTTCGCCGGCTTCAAGAGCTTCGTCGATATGGGCCGCTGATGAGGAATACAATAAGACCATATTCCTTATCCTCCATCTATCCGCCTATGGCATCCCTCTCTCCCAAGACCCTGCGCTTCGTCGTCCTCACGAGCGCCATCCTCTGCACCCTCCTGCTTCTCGTGGCTGGCGTCGAGCTGATGCGGCTTTCGTTTGGTGATGACAAGACCAACCCGAGGAAGGCCGGCGGCTTCCAGTGCACCATGGAGGCCAAGGTATGTCCTGACGGCTCGGCCGTGGGACGAACGGGACCCCGGTGCGAGTTCGCTCCGTGTCCGGGCGAAGGCGGGGCCGTCACTGATTTTGACTCCTGCGTCGCGGCGGGGAACCCGGTCATGGAGAGCTATCCCCGGCAGTGCGCCGCAGGCGGCCAGACCTACGTCGAAGTGATCCCCTGACCGCTTCGTATTGGGGAGGTGTATACTGGGGGTGAACCATTTTTCGCCACCCTTTATGGACAACCCCAAGCTGTCGCAGTATGTGGCCGAGCGCATCCGCGCCGGCGCGGCCAAGCCGGACGTCAAGGAAGAACTCGTCACGGTCGGCTGGACCGAGGACGAGGCCGAAGCCGCCTACCGCGCGGGCGTGATCGCCCTCGGGGCCCCCGTCCCGACGGAGGGCAGCCGCCCGGTTCTCTCGCGCAAGGCCTCGGCCGTGGACGTGGTCATCAACTTCTTCTCGTTCATCCTCCTCGGTATCGTGGCCACGGCCGTGGGGACGCTCTACTTCCAGATCGTCAACCTGGCGTTCCCCGATCCGCTCTCGGGCGGCTGGTACGCCTGGTCGGCGTCGGTGGAGGCCATCCATTACGCCACGGCGGCCCTCTTGATCGGCTTCCCGCTCTACTACCTCGCCATGCGCCTCTGGTTCCGGCAGTTCCGCGAGGACACCGGCCGGACCGAGTCCAAGCTCTCGCGCTGGCTGACCTACCTCGTCCTCCTGGTGGCCGCGGTGACGGTGGTGGGCGACCTCATCGCCATCGTCAACTCGCTCCTCCAGGGCGAGATCACCGCCCGCTTCTTCCTGAAGGCGCTCACCATACTCGCCATCGCCGCCGCCATCTTCGGCTTCTACTACCTCGAGCGCAAGAAGATCCAGTACCAGAAGGACATCCCGCGCTCGACTTTCCTCAATTTCGGCCGGGGCGTGGCCGTCGCCGTGGCGGTGGGCATCGTCTTGGGCTTCGTCCTCGGCGGCTCGCCCGCGGACCAGCGGGCCCGCTCGCTCGATGCCACCCGCTCCGAGAACCTGGCCAGTCTGGCCGGCTGCATCGAGCAGTACGCGGGTAGTCTTGGGGCGCTCCCAACCTCCATCGACGAGCTCGAACGGTCGAGCCAGTTCACCTACTGCGTCTCCTCGTCCGTCGATCCCGAGACCGGCACCCCCTATGAGTACCGCGTGGTGACGCCGTCCAAGCCGGCTGGGGCCGGGACGGTGGGCGAGTTCGAGCTCTGCGCCGAGTTCGCCACCGCCACCCTCGGCATGGCCACGGACGTCTACGGCATGAGCGGGGTTTGGTACGAGCACCCCGCCGGCCGCGACTGCGACACGGTGAGCGCCCAGCTCATGGTGCCCGAGGGCGGGATGAAGACGTTGGACGTCCCCGCGCTCGCCCCCGTCCGCTAGCCGCCCCGTCCCTATGACCCAGCGCCTCCTCGTCATCGCCGGCGCGGCCCTGTTGGCCGTGACGGCCTGGCTCGTCTTCCGTTCCCCGTCCGGCGAGGCTCCGCCGCCCGAAGCCGGTCTGCCGCCCGCGCCTCCCGCTCCCGCCGCTCCCGTGGAAACCCCGGCCGGCTGGCGGGAACACGTGAGCCAGGGAGTGGGCATTCGTTTCGCTTACCCTCCCGAGCTCACCCTCCATGAAGACGCGCCGGACCAGGTGCGCCTCTCCCAGTGGGGACCCACCCAGCGCGGGCAGACCGAGATGTACGACGGCCTCATCCTCTCGTTCCGCCGGGTGATGCCCGAGGGTTCGTTCGAAGCTTTCCTCGAGGCCCAGCTGGCCCAGTTCCGGGAAACGGGGAGCATCACCGCGCCACTCTCCGACACCGTCTTCAACGGCCGGCCCGCCCGGACCTTCGGCGCCTCGGGCCTCGGCGACTACACCCTCGTCTACGTCCCGCAGGAGGGCGGGGCGGTGCTCGAGATCTCCGTCCTCGCTCCCGACCCGACCGGTGCCGGTTTCCAGCGGAAGGCCGACCAGGTGCTCTCCACCGTCTCCTTCCTGCCCTGATCCCGACCCCATGTCCGAGTACTACCGTCCCACCCGCAGCCGCAACCTCTACGATCCGGAGAGCGCCGGACCTTTCAAGGTGTCGCGTTCCAAGATCGAGCTCTTCACCCAGTGTCCGCGCTGCTTCTACCTCGACCGGCGGCTCGGCACGGGCCGTCCACCCGGTTTTCCTTTCGCCTTGAACAGCGCCGTGGACCGCCTCTTGAAACAGGAGTTCGACGGTTACCGGGCCAGGGGCGAGGCGCATCCTCTCCAGCAGGCCTACGGCCTCGATGCCGTCCCGGCCGCGCACGCGGATCTCGACACCTGGCGCGAGAACTTCAAGGGCCTCCAGTATCTCCACGAGCCGACCCAACTCCTCGTCACCGGCGCCATCGACGACCTGTGGATCAACGCGCGCGACGAGTACATCGTGGTGGACTACAAGGCCACGGCCAAGGAGGAGCCCGTGACAGTCCTCGACCAGGCGTGGCACGAGGGGTACAAGCGCCAGATGGAGATCTACCAGTGGCTCCTCCGCCGCATGGGCCACACCGTTTCCGACACGGGATACTTCGTCTACTGCACCGGCAGGCTCGACCGCGAGGCCTTCGACGCCAAGCTCGAGTTCGACGTGCGGCTCATCGCCCACGAGGGGGACGACGGCTGGGTGGAGGGGACGCTCCGGGAGCTCAAAGCCTGCCTCGACGGGGAGAGTATCCCCGAAGCCTCGCCCGCCTGCGACTACTGCGCCTACGTGGCGGCGGTCGGGCGGCTGACAGGGGGAGTGGGCGGATGATCTTGGGGAAAAACGGATATGCCGTCGAAAACCTTCATCTTCACCGAAAGCGTGTGGTTGTACCCGGGCGGGACGGCCGCCTGGCATTTCATC
>CAYNEL010000035.1:0-9154 GCA_964396225.1 uncultured Bdellovibrionales bacterium
GCGGGACTTGAGCTCGAGGAGCGGGGCCACGTTCTTGATGGCCTGCTCGAAGACGTTCATGCCGCCCTTCTTGGTGCGCTCGTAGATGATGTCGAAAGCGTCGTAGATGATCCCCTCGGCCGTCGACTTCTTACCGTTCAGCATGATCATGCCGACGAAGTGCCCGATGAGGTCGCTCTGGAACTTGGGGTCGGGTTTCCAGGCTTTCTGGTATTGGCGTTTCCTACGTGGCATATCTTGTGGTCAGTTTCAAAAGCTGGCTAAAGAAAAATGAAGGGTGGGTCAGGGGCTGGGACTACTCCTTGGCTTTCGGGCGTTTGGCGCCGTACTTGCTCCGGCCGCGCCGACGCTCGGCCACGCCCGAGGCGTCGAGGACGCCGCGCACCACGTGGTAGCGCACGCCTGGGAGGTCCTTGACGCGGCCGCCACGGATCATGACGATGGAGTGCTCCTGGAGGTTGTGACCGATGCCTGGGATGTAGGCGGTCACTTCCATGCCGTTGGTAAGGCGGACACGGGCGATCTTGCGGAGGGCGGAGTTCGGCTTCTTGGGGGTGGTGGTGGACACCTTGAGGCACACGCCGCGGCGGAACGGACCCTGGCTGTCGCGGGTGCGGTTCTTGAGCGTGTTGACGACGTATTCCATGGCCGGCGACTTGGACTTGCGCTTGAGCGGCTTCCGGGTGCGTTTGACGAGCTGGTTGATGGTAGGCACGGCGGTCGGGGGTTAGGGGAAAACGGGACAAGATAAAACAAAAAGCTCCTCGGAACGAGTGCTCCAACAGGATACAAAAGGGATTTTCTTTTGTCAACACGGGCCGGGGAAACGGAGCGGCTAGCCGAACACGATGCCAAAGAAGAACCGGAGCATGGCCTCGATGGGGATGGAGAGGAAGGCTCCAAGCGGCGAGAAGATGATGACTAGGAGTAGGATGAAGCCGAACTGCTCGAAGAAAGCCACCGTCTCGGTCTTGAAGTCGAAGAGGGCGAAGAGGATCTTGGAACCATCGAGCGGTGGGAGCGGGATCAGATTGAAAACGCCCAGGATGACGTTCCAGAAGATGATCATGAGACAGAGGGTGAAGAAGATGGCGGGAAACGATCCGGTCATGGCGGTGGCGAGCGCTCCCCAGCGATCCGCCCAATCCCCCACCCCGCTCGTAGCGGCCAAGAAGCGTTCGCCGACGTCGGCCTTGGCCAGGTATTCGAGCGGCAGAAACCGGGCCAGGAGGGCGGCCAGGAGGGCGGCGGAAAAATTGGACACGGGGCCGGCCACCGCCACCCAGACAGGACCCCAGCGCTGGTCGGAGAGGTTATAGGGGTTGTAGGGCACCGGTTTGGCGTAGCCGAAAGCGAATTTGAACTGGGTAGCCAGGAGCATGAGCACCGGCAGGACCACCGAACCCATCAGGTCCACGTGACTCACGGGACTGAGGCTCAGGCGGCCGGCGTATTTTGCCGTCTTGTCGCCCAAGGCGAGCGCCGCCCAGCCGTGGGAGACCTCATGCACGATGACCGAATAGATGAGGACAGCGATGTAGAAGGCGATGAGGATGATTTCGGGCAGCATAGCGGAAAAGAAGGGGTGGAGGACTTGCCAACCTATCGCCGTTATGATAGCCTTTTACCTGTGGCGCGGCAAGCCGCGCTTTTCTTATCCAGAACCGCATCCCGTATGAGCCGTGTCTGTCAGGTTTCCGGCCGTGGCACCCGCTTCGGCAACTCCCGGAGCCACTCCAACATCGCCACCCGCCGCTCCTTCAAGGTCAATCTCCAGACCAAGCGCGTCAACGGCGTCAAGATGAAGATTTCCACCCGCGAGCTGCGCACCATGCAGAAGCAGGCCGCAGCAGGCAAGTAGAGCCTCTCTCTTCTTCGAATCTTGGATAAAAAAACTCCCCGCCGGGGAGTTTTTTGGCAAAAAAAAGACGCCGCCAGGGATGTTTCCCTGACGGCGGTATGTAGGTGGCGGGTCGCGGTTTACGCGACGGCGACATCCCCGGACTCGTCCGGTTTCCGATCCTGCACCGAAACGACGGGCTGGAGGGAGAACGGCCGGAATCCCGGGGGTTGGCCGTCACGGGCGGCCAGCCGGAAAAGGCCGGGATCGAAACGCTTGCCCCCTCCACGGTAGGTGACCACGATCTGCTCCACCAAGCCGTCGGCGGTAGCGTCAAGCTTGATGATGAGGCTACTGGAGAGCTTGCCTCGGGAGCTGGCCGGCATGACGCAGACCGCTATCCGACACGGTTCCCAAAGCCCCTCTACGTCCCGGAGGATTTCGACCCGTCCCTCGGCTTCGGGCGGCACGATCAGCTTCCCATAATAGAGGATCAGGACGACCGCCTTGTCCGGCTGGATGACCAGATCGTTTTCCTTGCTCGGAGCGCCCAACAGACAGTTGTAGGCCGTCCGCACGAGAGGCGCGAAGAGGAATCCCATCCGCTCCGCCTGCTCGAGGAAATATTCCCCGTACTGACGCTGCCGCTCCAGAATGTTTCTGAAGTAATTGCCCCAGAGCGCGAGTGGCAAGGCTCGACAGGCACACGGCACCGTCGGACTGCCCCCCTCACGACACCACAGTCCGGACTCCATGGCTGGTTGTTCCGGTCTGCGGAGATCTAGTGTCCAACAGGGATACAGATACGTCTTCGGCTCCATTGTTCCCCCTTGTTTCGCAGAAAAAAACGGAAACGGCTTCCGGCGGAGCAGCCGGTGGCCGACTGAATTAAGGTACTGCCAATACCCGCCTATTATCCCTCAAAACCAAAAGACTGTCAATAGTGGTTGACAGTCTCCTGGACACCCGAATTTCAGGCCTTTTTGGCACCTCTCCTTTCAGTCGGGCCGCCGGGAATCGAACCCGGTCTACATCCACCCCATGGACGCGTACTACCGGTATACTACGGCCCGCGAAAATCCCGCCGTACAGCGGGACTGCGATAGGCTAAAGATTAGCACGTGAGAGACAAAATGAAAAGAGAGGCTGCGGAGTATCGCATGCCTCTCTCTGGGCAAAGAAACGGGCCGGCATTAGTTGGTCTGAGGAGGCGGATCGCCGGACGGATCGCGAGAGGCGTTCGAGCTGCCGCCACCGATGCGCGCAGCCTGGCTGCCTGCGTACATCCGCGCCACACTCCCTCCCTGGATATTGTGGTTGACGATATTCTCGTCATCGTCATCATAGTCCGCCAGAGGCAGCGAGGGCTCTGCTGATTGCTTTTGGTTCATGGTGGAACCTCCCGTTTGTTTCGTTTGGGAAAACGCCAAGATACTTCATCCGCCCCGATGGGCCGATGATGGATAAGTATACACCCGAGGAAGACCCTGTCAAAAAAGGAGAGACCGTCCGGAGACGGTCTCAAGGTTATTGGTCGATGTGTGTGCATTCAGGTACTGCAGGCTCCCCTCCCCCGACGGGAGGGCGGGAGAGTCCGTTCGGGCTGGTCACGCGCATCCTTGCGGGGGTGGGACGGTCGATGGTTGATCGTTTCCGCGATCGGGCCCGGGACGGGATCAAGGGAAAAAATATCCCGGAGAGCCGCTCCGAATTGCCTGTCCATCCGGTCATCCCATGAACCACCTGAAGATTTCGACACTCGCACCTCCTTTTCACTCTTGCGGTTAGGAAACAACGGAAAAGAACTGCTCTCGCACGCAAACAAAAACGGCTCCTACTCGAGGAGGCCGTCCAGGTTCACGTCGTAGAGGATCTGGTCCTGCACCAAGCGATAGCTCACGATCTCCTGCTCGCCGAACCAGAGCGGGATCTCGCGCTCGGCCTCCTCCGGGCTGTCCGAACAATGGATCAGGTTGCGCACTGCGCGGTTGTCGATGCTCGACAGCTCGTAGGAATCGATGGTTAGGTCGCCGCGGATGGTGCCCACGTCGGACGTGGTCGGCTCGGTGCCGCCCACGATCTTCTTGACCACGGCCACCGCCTGGTTACCTTCGAGGATGAGGGCCAGCACCGGACCGGAAGTGAAGAACTTCACGTTGGCCAGGATGATGTCCTTGCCGTACTCGAGGGCCTCCTTCTCAACGGGCAGGCCCTGGGCCCGGCGGTCGTCGATGACGCGGTTACCCTTCTTCAAGAACCACTCATCGTCTTTGTTGTAGTGCTTCCAGCACTGCTCCTCCTCCGGCACGAGGAATTTGAAGGCGCTGAACTTGAGGCCGGTCCGCTCGAGGCGGCGGAGGGTCTCGCCGATAAGGCCGCGCTGGACAGCATCCGGCTTCAGGATGACGAGGGTGCGTTCTTTCTTGGGATGCGGCTTGGCAGCCATAGATTCAGGCAACAAAAAATCCCCCTGCGTTGTATCTGCCGTCACGTTATCAGGAACCCACCGAAAAATCAAGCCTCCTCGTCATGTGGCATCCGCCCCGGTTCGGAGAGGTGTTCCCGCCACGCCCGATAGACGTCGCGGGTGGCCTTGAGGTCGCCCACGTTATAACGGGCGATGTCCTTGAACTTGCCGGAACGAAAGAGACCAGCCACGTCGTCCCCAGTGATGCCGCCCGCCTTGGGGCTCTCTACGCCGAGCGTCCGGCAGACGAGGTGGAGGCTGGGGCGTTTGCGCACCGCCCCGTAGAAAGTGAGCTGATCCTGGAGGTCGATGTGGCGCGTCCCGCGCTGGTACGAGAGGTAACGGTTGGCCATCAGGTCGACCGAGGGCGTGAGGCCGTGCGCCATCGAGCGCACCAGGAGGAACGGCACGTCGAAACCGCGGCCGTTGAAGGACACGAACGTACCGTACTGGGCGGCCGCCCGCCAGAAATGCTCGAGCATCTCCCGCTCGCCGTACGGACGGTAGAGGACGCCGTCCTCCTCAAAAGCATCCTCCGGCTCCCCGGGCGCCTGGAAATAGACGGCGGGCTTGTCCTGCTCGACATCAAGCATCCCAATGGCCACTACCTCGCCGGTGAAAGGCGAGAAGCCCAATCCCTCTTTCATCCGGCGGAGTTCGCTCTCTCGTTCCTCGGGCGCGAAGGCTTCCTCGTCGATCCAGCGCGTGAGCACGGCTTGGGTGGTTTCATCCAACGCATCGAAGTCCTCCCCTACCGTCTCGATGTCGAATACGAGCGTGCGCATAGGTATGGTTCCAATAGTTTCAGGATATCACGGGACTACCTCGGCCGACCCATCCCGCCACTCCACGCGGCAGGGAGCATCCCCGACCGGACAAAGGTAACGGATGGTGCCATCCCGGTCCGTCCGACGGATGACGACGCCGTGCGCGGCGAGACGCGCTAGGACGGCCGGCGCTGGATGGCCATAGGTATTGTCAGCGCCTACCGAGAGCACCGCTTCGTCCGGCCCACTTTCCTCGAGGAGCGCCTCCGTAGTCGAGGAGACCGAGCCATGGTGCCCCGCCTTGAGCACGTTCACCCGTCCCGTCCGGAGCAGCGCCTCGTCCACGCCCGGCAGATCGCCAGTAAAGAGAAAGACCCGGCCGCCGACGGACAGCCGTGTCACGATGCTGGTCGCGTTGGTGTCCTGCATCAGGCCGGGATCGATCGGCCCCAGGGGGTACAGCACCTCGAGGACGGCTTCGTCTCCAAGGTCGACTTTCGTCCCGGCCGAGGCCTCGACCCGCGTCCCGCTCGCGTCCACCGCATCGCCGAGTGCGTGGAACGCTTCCGTCGTATTGAGCGCCTCGGTCATGATCCACACCCCGACCCGATAGCGCTCGGGGAGAGCGGGCAAACCGCCGATATGGTCCTCGTCAGGATGGGTGGCGATGACCACCTCGAGACGCCGATCCCAGAACGGCATCTCGCGTCCCAACCGCTCGAGGAGGAGCGTGCCGCTCCGGCCGCCGTCGATCAGTACCTGATGCGAACCCTTCCGGATGAGGATGGCGTCCCCTTGACCCACGTCGAGAAACGTCACGATGACGGCCGCCCGCTCCCGGCCGGCCTGAAAGAGGAAGAGGGCGGCCAGGCCGGCCGCGAGCATGAACCCAGTGAGAAGCGATCTACGCGGCATAGGCGAAGCGTTTGCGAAAAAGAAGCCAGGCGCCACCCAAAGCGGCATACCAGAGGACCACGGCCCACCAGGGAAACGCCGCCACCGATGCTTCAGCAAACGGCACCTGGGCAGCGGTTTCTGTCACGGCAAAGACGGTCCGAGCCATGATGTAGGCTGTCCACCCGAAGACAGTCCCTGCGAAGGCAGACATTGCTCCGGCGCCGGCCGTGAACGCTCCTAGCAGCATGGTGGCTGGGAGAAGCGGTAGGACCACGAGGTTGGCCAGGAGGCCGACGAGGGAAAGCATATGGAAATGATGGAGGAGGAGTGGCGCCACAAACGCCTGGGCAGCCAGAGTGGCCAGACCGAGCCGGACGAGGAAACCGCGCGCCCCAAGAACACGGCCAACGTCCCCTCCGGCCGAGAGCATGATGCCGAGCGTGGCCGCGAACGACAGCTGGAACCCGACGTCGTACCGGAGGAGCAGCGGATTCCAGAACAGCATCCCTGCGGCGGCGAGACACAAGGCGCGCATTCCCAGTTGCGGGCGGCCGAACTGGAATGCGACGAAGACGAGACTGCCCATCACGCCCGCCCGTATCGCGGACGCTGAAGCGCCCGAGAGCAGGACGAAACCCCACACGCCAGCGAGGATGAGGAGGAACGCCTGCCGACGGCGCAGGCCGGCGAACACGAGGATGAACAGGAGGGTCTCCGCCACGATAGTGACGTTGTATCCCGAGACGGCCACGATGTGCGACAGTCCGGCCGCCTTGAAATCCTCCTGGGCCGCCCGTGACAGCCCTTCATCCCCGCCGAGAAGCAATCCCGAGACAAGGCCGCTCTCAGGCCTCGGGATGTGATGGACAAGGAGCGTCTGGATATCGCCCAGGAGGGCGAAGAGCGGCGCGTACCACTGGCGTTCGGGCAACCGCTCCCATTCCGTCGGACGGCACACGGCGCCGATGCCTTCCTTGGCCAGGTACATGCGGTAGTCGAAGCCGAGCGCCTCGTTGTCGGGCAGCGCAACCCGGCACACGACGCGGATCCGCTCGCCGCGCGAAAGTTCGGCGTACTGCGGAAATTGTCCGAGAAGGAGCGCTTCGGGACAGACCGTATCGTCGCAGCGTTCGAAACGGAGCGGGGCCGTGACGCTCCGCTCGTGCCGCTCCCCCGCTCCGGCCACGAGCGCCTCGCCGGAGAGCCGCTCCGGAAGAGTCGGCGCGGCGCGCCACCAGTCGAAGACCGGTTCGGCCCGAAAACCGGCCAAGGCGGCGGCGAGGCAGGCCAGGAGAAAAAAGCGGGATAGGGGCGCCGCCCGGAAGAATGGCAGGCAGGCGGCCGCGGCGGCGAGGAAGAGCCACGAGAGACCCGACCAAGATAAAAAAGAAACGATGGCCGTCCCGACCACCACCCCTCCCGCCACCGCCATAAGCCACCACTGCCGCATAGGGTTCCACCTCAAGATAAGGGAACCCTGTATTCAAATACGCTCCGTTGTCCCCCGTCAAGCGCTAGTCCTCCTCGTCCTCGAGTTTCTCCACCTCCTTCTGGAAACTCTTGGCACTGCCGAAGGCCTTGTAGACGCTCGCGAACCGGATGTAGGCCACCTCGTCCTCGTCCCGGAGCGCCCGCATCACGAACTTGCCGATATCCCGCGAGGTAATCTGTCCGCCGCCGCGCGCGTGGAGCGACGCCTCGATTTCGCGCATGGCGCGGGCCAGCTTCTCCTCGGCATTGGGGCGCTTCTTCAACGCGCGCCGCAGACCGTCTTCGAGCTTCTCGCGGGAGTACTCTTCCTTGCGCCCGTCGCGCTTCTCCACCTGGAGACGGAAAATCTCCGCTTCCTCGTAGGTGCTGAAGCGGGCCTGGCACTTGGGACACTCGCGCCGCCGACGGATAGACCGTCCATCCTGGATGGGCCGCGAATCGATCACCTGGGTATCGCCGAACCGGCAAAACGGACAACGCATATTCAAAAACTGCAGGAGTGGGTTGTACGCTTAGGGTACCAGAAAAGCAAAAAGCTGGCTCCTTCTCTGCGCAGCACGAGAAGCAATCATGGAGCGGGGCCAGCCGTACTCTCCAGCACGGTGCGGGCACCCTCAGATTGCGACACGGTAATGCGCCAGCGTGGACCAGCTCTTTATTTCTTCATCTTGCGGCGGATGAAGGCCGGAATCTCAAGGTCTTCGTCCTCCTCGACGAGCTCCTTGGGGCTCTCGCCGCGGACCGAAAGCCCTCGAGCCTGGACCTTCTCCTCGATGATGAGCGGGGTGGGCTCGATGGGGCGCGGAGTGAATGAAAGCTGTTCCTCCTCGAGGTCGCCGAGGAGCCGGTCGGCCTCGGCCTTGTGCGGGAGGACGCTCTGGACACGCGAACCGCCGGAGACGGTGACGGACTGCGGGGCGGGCGCCGGACTGAAAGTGGCCCGCACCGGAGCGCGCTCCTGGTCCTGCTTCTGCTGCGGCTGGGCGCCGGAGAAGAAAAGGTGTTTGCCGCGGTCCACGTCGAAACCAGTGGCTACCACGGTAATCTGGATTTCCCCTTTCCGGATCTGGTCGTCGGTGACGGCCCCGAAGATGACTTTGGCGTTGGGATCGATGGTCTCGGTGATGATCTGGGCGGCCTCGTTCACCTCGAGCATGGTGAGGTCGGAGGAGCAGGAGATGTTGAAGAGCACGCCCTTGGCGCCGTTGATGGAGAGGTCGAGGAGCGGGCTGTTGATGGCGGCCTTGGCGGCGTCGGCGGCCCGGTTCTCGCCGGAGGCGATGCCGATGCCCATAAGCGCGCTGCCGCTCTCGCGCATCACCGCCTTGACGTCGTTGAAGTCGACGTTCACGATACCCGGCTTGGTGACCAGGTCGGAGATGCCCTGGACGCCCTGGCGGAGCACGTCGTCCACGATGCGGAAGGCGTTGATGAGGGTAGTCTTGCGGTCGATGATGGAAAGGAGCTTGTCGTTCTGGATGGTGATGAGGGAATCCACGCGCTCTTTCAGGTTGGCCAGGCCCTCCTCGGCGATGGTGCGCCGCTGGATGCCCTCAAAGGAGAATGGTTTGGTGACCACGGCCACGGTGAGCGCGCCGAGCTCCTTGGCCGTCTCGGCCACGATGGGAGCCGCACCGGTGCCGGTGCCGCCGCCCAGGCCGCAAGCCACGAAGACCATGTCCGCGCCCTTCA
>CAYNEL010000036.1:0-8833 GCA_964396225.1 uncultured Bdellovibrionales bacterium
CTTCTCGCCGAAACCGAACAGGATGACGGTGTCCGCCTTGGTCTTGTCGGCCATCGCGGCGGTGAGTGGATTGTCGGCGTTCAGGACGGCTGTGCCGGCGGCGGCGAGATGTTTCACGATTTCGCCTTTCTCGCGGGCGATGGCCTTGAGCGTCCCGAAGAACTCGAGGTGGCTCCCGGACACGTCCGTCACCACACCCACGGAGACCGGGATGAAACTGAGAAGGTAGCGCATGTCGCCGGGCCGGTCCACGCCCATCTCGAGGACGAGCACTGACGGATAGCGGGCCGGCCAAAGCATGAGCCATAGCCAGCGCAAGCCCACCTTGAGCCAGCCGATGACCGAGCGGCCACCGGTCGGCGCCCCGATGACGGTGAGGGGTAGGCCGATCTCATTGTTGTAATTGGCCGGATTGGTGCCCACCTGGTAGGCGGGCGAGAGGGCGAGCGTCACCGCCTCCTTGGCCGAGCTCTTGCCCACCGAGCCGGTGATGCCCACCACCCGCGGGCGGTATTTCCAGAGCACAGCGCGGGCCATGAACCGGAGGACGGTCTCGAGGATGCGGAGAGGAAGGGATTTCATAAGCAGGGCGGTGGTTCAGGGCAGGTCCGGGCGGGGCTCGACCTTGGCGTACTCCATGAGGAATTTCATCAGCTCCCCGAAGACGGGGGCGGCCGACGATTCGGCCCACTGGACGGTCTTGGGATGGTCGATCTTCACCAGGATGGCGTACCGGGGATCGTCCACGGGAGCGTACCCCACGAAGGAGCCGATGGTCAAATGTTCGTCGTAGCCTTTCTTCTCGCTCGACGCCACCTGGGCAGTACCGGTCTTGCCGCCCACTCGGTACCCCGGCACGTCGGCCCGCTTGCCATGGCCCCGGACGACCACCGAGCGGAGCATCTCGCCGATGCGCTGGGCCGTCTCCTCGCTCACCACCCGCCGGACTTCCTGGGGCGGGACGGGCGTCACGGTGCCATCTGGGGCCACGATCCGATCCACGATCTGGGGCTGCATCAGGCGGCCCCCATTGGCCAAGGCGGCGTAGGCCGAAAGCATCTGGAGCGGGGTGACGGTCACACCCTGTCCGAAAGAAGCTGTGAAGAACGAGAGATTGCGGCGGGTGCTGTCGAGGTTGTGGAGATCGCCCGCCGCCTCCGCCGGCAGACGGATGCCCGTCTTCCCGCCGAAACCGAAACGCTCCAGATAGTCGCGGAAACGCTGGTTGCCCACCAGCCTCTCAACGAAGATCATGCCCGTGTTGATGGATTCCTCGAGCACTTGGGTCATCGTCTGCCGACCGTAGACCTTGTCCTCGGCGTTCCGGAGGGGGTATCCCGCCTCCTTCACCTCGCCGGTATCCACGTAGGTCGTCTCGGGCGTCACCTGCCCGGTCTCGAGACCGATGGCCATGGTGATGGGTTTCATCACCGAGCCGGGCTCATAGGTCAGACTGATGGCGGGATTGAGGAAACGGGCGATGTCTTCCTTCTGGTACTCATTTGGATTGAAAGCCGGCGCCGAGGCCATGGCCACCAGCCGGCCGGTCTTGGGCTCCATGACCATGATGGTGCCCCCATCGGCCTCGAACTTCTCGACCGCGTTCCGGAGGATGCGCTCGCTCTCGAATTGGATGACCCGGTTTACGGTGAGTACCAGGTCGCTTCCGTGCTGGGCCGGCTTGAGATCGCGTTCACCGATGCTGATCCAGTGGCCGCCCGCGCCCCGCTCTTGGACCACCCGGCCCGGGGTCCCGCGGAGCATCTCGTCCCAGGCCGCCTCCAGGCCGTAACGGCCGGTCATCCGGACGTCATCGGCGCTGGCGAAACCGATCACCTGCGAAGCGAGGCCATCGCCGGGATAGAAACGATAGTCCTCGGGCTGGAAATGTACCCCTTTCAGGCCGAGCTTGCGGACGCGTTCGGCTTCCTCGTCCGAAAGACGGCGTTTGATGATCTCGAAGGGGTCGTCCTTCCGGGCGAGCTTGGTCTCGATTGAGGCGGCCGGCAGACCCAAAGCGTCCCCAAGGGCGACCGCGGCCAGGCCCGGCTGATCCACTTCGCGGGGCACCACGTAGACCGTCTGGTACTCCCGGTTGATGGCCAGAGGATAGAGGTCGCCGTCGTCCTGAAGGAAGATTTCGCCCCGCTCCGGTTCGATGTCGGCCGAAAGCCAGTGCTGGTCGAAAGCCTCGGCCTCGTATGCCTCGTGGGCCAGCACCTGGAGGGTATAGAGACGAGCCACGATGACACAGGCCAACGCCCCCATGAAGATAAAAAGAAGCGCCGTGCGGGTGCAGCGCTTCAAAGGCGGATGGTCGTGATGGCGGCGGGGGCGGCGGGCGTTCATAGGGATAGAGCCGTCCTCCCCTACCCCCGTGGAGGAAAACGGCGTGCGAAACGGGACGGATCAGCGCAAAGCGACCGGCCCGCTCTCCTCGAGATAGGTGATGGAGGCGGTCTCGACCAGACCGAGCCGTTCCTTGGCGGATTCGATATTGGCCAGGGAGCGCCACTCGGCTTCTTCGATTTTCAGGCGACGGTTCTCTTCGGACAAGGCGGCATGGGCGCGTTCCGCCTGGCGGAGCGAGAAACCCTGGACGGCCGTCCGGTTGACGGCGGCCACATAGACGGCCAAGGCGACGAGAAAGACGAGGACGGCCAGACGCCTCAAGAAGTTCAGAGAAAGACTCGGAGCGGGCAGGACCAGCTCGCCGAGGCGGGTGGTCCGAGAAGCACGGGTCATAGGCTTGTCTGTTTGTTTTTTGGGAAACGCTCTCCTTCGGCAACCGTTCAAAGCTTTTCCGCCAGCCGGAGCTTGGCGCTCCGGGCGCGGGGATTCAGCTTCCGCTCCGCTTCTCCCGGAACGACCGGTTTTTTGGTCAGAATCCGGAGGACGGGCGTTCGGCCGCATCGGCAGACAGGGAACGCCTTCGGGCAGACGCAGCCGCGCGCCTGGTCCCGAAAGTAATCCTTGACCAGCCGGTCTTCGCCGGAGTGGAAGGAGATCACCCCTAACCTCCCTCCCTTCGCCAGCCGCGATACCGCTTGGGGCAAAAACCGCTCGAGCCGTGCTAGTTCGTCATTGACCGCGATTCGCAGGGCTTGAAAGGTTTTCGTCGCAGGATGAATGGGACGCTCCCGGCCGCCCGCCGCCCGGACGACGACGGCCGCCAGTTCGGCCGTGCTCCGGAGAGGGCGTTCGGTCCTCGCTCGGACGATGGCCCGGGCGATGCTTCGGCTCCGCCGCTCGTCCCCGAAACGGAAGAGGAGGTCAGCCAAGGCGCGCTCGTCGAGACGCTCGAGGAGCGCCGCCGCCGTCTCTCCCCGACTCCGATCAAGACGCATATCGAGAGGGCCGTCCTCGCGGAACGAGAACCCCCTCCCGGGATCGTCCATCTGGTCGGAGGAGAACCCGAGATCGGCCAGGACAGCCTGGACCGATTCCGCGCCGAGCCGCGCGAGTGTCGCATCCAACGTGTCAAAGGGCGTATGCACCAGCGTGAGTCGCCCGTCCGCGAGGGCCGCGGAGAGCGTTTCATCGCTTGCGGCGCGTTCCCGGAAGCGTTCTATGGCTTCCCGATCCGCATCGAAAGCGATCAACCGGCCGGAAGGACCGACGGCCCGGAGGAGGGAGGCGGCATGCCCTCCGCCTCCGAGCGTCGCGTCCACCGCCGTATCGCCGTCTTTCAACCTGAAACCGGCGAGCGTTTCCTCAAAAAGAACCGGGATGTGCCTGGTCTCCCCTCCGAGACCCCGGCTCACGGCCCGCGATGTACTGCTTTCACCGTTCTTCGAAGTCATACATCGCCGATCGTCAGTCGCAGAAAATTATGAGGCCATTGGATATGGGATATTGGATTTTTCAATACACGCCCAGTTTGCCCAGCTCTTCGGCGATCTTTTCGGTGTTCTTCCCGGCGGCCGCCTTGTACTTCTTCCACTCCTTCTCGTCCCAGATCTCGAGCCGGTTGTAGAGACCGGCCACCACCACGTCTTTCTTGAAACCGCCGTGCGCGTAGAGATAGTCCGGCAGGAGGATGCGTCCCTGGCTGTCCACTTCGACGTCCACGGCCCCGGCCAGCATGAGCCGGATGAAGCTGCGCGTCTTGGACTCGCCCACCGGGAGGGTACCCAGTCGTTCGGCCAGCGCTTCCCAGGCTTTCATCGGATAGACGAAGAGGCACTGGTCGAGTCCCCTGGTGACCACCACCTTTTCGCCGAGCTCGCCCCGAAACTTGGACGGGAGCGCCAGCCGCTTCTTCTGATCGATGCTGTGAGAGTACTCGCCGATGAACATAGGCTCGAAATTTTCACCCCGCGATATTGGATCAGTGTTGCCGGTGTTGAAAATTTCTCATTTCACCACTCTCCCCCACTGCTATACACTTATCTCCATTTTATGCCACCAGTCTACACCTGTCAAATCCCCTTCCCCACCCCGGACCAGGACACCAAAAAACAGCCTTTTGAGGCTGTTTTTTGGTCTTCTTCACGGCGGTGCCGCACACTCAACCAACGGGGCGGAAGCGGGGCACGGCCTGCCCGTCGACCACCACCGTCCCGCACCACTCATCGACACTCCTAACCCAGGTGAGGCCGGCACCGTACAGCGCGCGATAGATGACGACGGGCGCCTCGTCCGCCTCGCGGAGTGCGATATCGATCACTTCGTAGAGCTTGGCCGGATCGGAGTAGTGCGCGTAGCGGAGGCCGATGGCCACCCGGGCCCGAGCTTCTTCCAGTTTTTCGGCAAGATTGGTTTCGTCCGTACGGCCCATAAGCTCCCGGCTTGGTTCAGAAGGATTCCAACGCTTTCACGAGGAGTCGCACCGGCGAACCGGCCGCGCCGCGCTCGAGGAACTCGCCATCTACCGCCGTCATGCGCGGAGCGATGTCGAGATGCACCCACGGATAGCTGTCGGCGAACTGTTTCAGAAAGACAGCCGCGGTAATGGCGCCGCCGCCCTGCGTCTTGCCGATGCTCGTGTTGGCCCAGTCGCCGTTCAGGCCCCGGATATCGTCCTCGTATTCGTCCCAGAGCGGGAGCGGCCAGACATAATCGCCGCTCTCTTCGCCCCATTCGCGGAAACGGCGCTCCAGTTCCCCGTCCGCGGTGAAAAGCGCCACGGCCCGTTCGCCGAGGGCGGCGATGGCGGCCCCGGTGAGCGTGGCCACGTCGATGACCAAGCGCGGGTCGTAGCGTTTGGCGTAGTGGAGAGCGTCGGCCAGGATGATGCGGCCTTCGGCGTCGGTATTGAGGACTTCGATGGTCTTGCCCGACATCGAGCGCAGGATATCGCCTGGCCGATAGCTCGACCCGGAAGGCATGTTCTCCACCGCGGGTACCAGGACCACGACGTTCTTCTTGAGGCCGAGCCGGGCCGCGGCCGCCAGCGCGTGGATAACCGCCGCCCCACCACTCATGTCCATGTTCATGCCGTTTAGGGCCGGGGAAGGTTTTAGGTTGATGCCGCCCGTGTCGAATGTCACGCCCTTGCCCACTAGGACCAGCGGCTTCTCTTTCTTCGGGCCAGCGAAGTATTCCATGATGATGAACTGCGACTCCTCGTTGGAACCGCGTCCCACGCCCAGGACTCCGCCCATCTTGAGCTTTTTCATCTCACGCTCACCGAGCACCTTGACCCTGATCCTCGTCCCGCGGGCCACCCGGCGGGCCTCACCGGAGAGCGTCTTGGGCGTCACGTCGCCGCCCGGAAGATTGGCGAGGCGCCGGCAGGCATTCAGTTCGCGCGCGACCGTTTCACCCTTCCGGGCTCCCCGTACGACCGCGGGAGAAGCACCGACGACGGACAACTCGGCGACTTCGGGGAAGCCCTCCTTGGGCCTGGTCTTGTATTCGTTGTGGCTATAGGCCGCCATCTGGAAATTGACAGCGAGGACGCGGCCCAAAGCTTCAGGTTCGAGTTTGAGGTGTGCGAAATCGAAATCGGCGACGCGGACCGTGATCTTCGGGAGGCGTCGTTGCTTGGCGGTCATCACAACGCGACGCGCTAGGAGCACCAGCTGACGCCGTGTCAGCTTCTTCGTTTCCCCGAGAGGGAGGCGGAGCTCGCGTGCGCCGGACGGATGTTTGACCAGGGTTTCCTCCAGCCCAGAAACGGGCACGACGAGGACGGATGTTGTTGGGACGGAACTGACAAAGGTGAGACGCATAGGTGGAAAGCTCGGAAATAACGGATCAGTGATTCGGATCAGTTATCCATTCTACCGGAATTTCCACAGAAAGAAAAGCGACCCGGTCGGGCCGCTCCGATTCCGTGCCGTCAGGCCGCCTCCTGCTCTTCCGGCGGAAAATCCTCGAGATAGGCCTGGATGTCCCCGAAGACGCCCAAGGGATCCTCCTCATACTTGGCCAGAGCTTCGGGGTATGCCTCGAAGAATTCACGGAAAAGGTGGCTCCGCCCGCCCGTGCCGTGCTCCCGGATCCAATCCTCCATCTCGTGATTGGCGGCCAAGGGATCCGTCCCGTCATACCCTCCGAAACGCCATTCGAGATAGGCGTTCTGGATGCGCGAAACGGCAGCGATACGCTCCTGCTCGGCGGCCTTCGGATCGCCATCGCCCGCCGAACGTTCTTCGGCCGGAGGCGAGGGCGGAAAATGATCAAGCATGAAAGGATCGGGCATAGCCCACTATTTCTTCAATGTATTCAGATCTTTCAAAATCTCTTCCACATGCTCGCTCGGCTTGACATTCTCGTACACTCGCGCGATCACGCCCTTGGGATCGATGAGGAATGTGGTCCGAAGGATGCCCATGTACTCCCGGCCCATGAATTTCTTCTTGGCCCAGACGCCGTAGGCCTTGAGCGTTTTCTTCTCCTCGTCGGCGAGAAGCGCGAACGGCAGCCGATATTTCTCCGCGAACTTGGCGTGGCGTTTCACTGGATCCGCCGAGACGCCCAGGACGGCGGCTCCGGCCCGACGCAGCGCGGCGTGACTGTCTCGGAACGCGCAGGCTTCGACGGTACAGCCGGGCGTGTCGTCCTTGGGATAGAAATAGAACGCCACCCACCGGCCAGCATAGTCCTTGAGCCGATGGATCTCTCCGGACTGGTCGGGCAAGGCGAACGTGGGGGCTTTGGTTCCGGGTTTGGGCAGCATACGCGGGGATATTCAGACAATGACGCTTCCAGTATAACAAAAGCCCGGATATCCTCGAATGAGAACGTCCGGGCAGGGATTTTAGATGCCGGTTTCGCCGAAAAACATCGGGTACTCCTCGATGGCCCGCTCGACCTCAGTGATGTCTTCTTGCGCCTGGACCGGAAGCGGTTCAAAGGTACGGCTCCATTCCTTGAGACGTTCCAATTCCTTCTTCAGGAAAAAGCATCGGCCTACTCCGGTCCAGTGGGTCGTCCGGTACCAGGAAAGACACTCGTCCTTAATCTCACGGAGACTGGCCGCTGTCAGCGCGGCCGTGCCCCGTCCGATAACGGTGAGATCACTCGAGATGTCGTCTTCCCAGCTCCCCCTAAACCCCTGCTCGACGCCCGTCCAGAGGCCGAGTCCCAGCATGATACCCAGTGGCATCCACAGCAGGATCTTCTTCCACATCGCTCCCCCTTGGCCGTTGGTTTGGGAAGAATAAGATGTCCCACGGAACTGATCCAGATACTGCAACGGAAACAGGTGGTCTGTCAACTACTCCTTTTCCCCTTCGAAGCGGATGTAGCGCTTGCCCTTGAGGCGCTCCGGAAGATAGTCCTGGGCCGCCTCCGCCGCGGTCTTGAACTTGGGCGTGTATTTGTAGCCCTTGCCGTAGCCGAGGTCCTTCATCAGGTCGGTCGGGGCGTTGCGGAGGTGGAGCGGCACCGGATCGAGCGGCGACTCGGCGATGTCCCGCTGCACTTCGCCGTAGGCGAGATAGAGGGCGTTGCTCTTCTTGGACTTGGCGAGATAGACCACGACCTGGGCGAGATTGACCGCGCACTCCGGCATCCCGATCATGTGAGCCGCCTGATAGGCGGCCACCGCCTGCGGGAGCGCCAGCGAGTTGGCCAGCCCCACATCCTCCGAGGCGAAACGCACCAATCGCCGTGCTATATAGAGAGGGTCCTCACCTGCTTCGAGCATCCGCCCGAGCCAGTAGAGCGAGGCGTCCGCGTCCCCGCCACGCATGGACTTGTGGAGGGCTGAGATGATGTTGTAGTGTTCCTCGCCGCCCTTGTCATACATGAGGTGCGGACGCTGGACGATGTGCTTCACCGTCTCGACGGTGATACGCTTGCCATGGGCGGCAGAGGCCTCAAGCGTGTTGAGCGCGGCTCGCGCATCGCCGTTCGAAAGCCGCGCGATGAGGGCGAGGGCATCCTGATCGGCCTTCAGACCGCGTCCTCCTAGCCCCCGCTCCTTGTCGGCGAGCGCTTTCTTGAGGATGTTCACGATGGCTTCTTCGTCAAGCTTCTCGAGCACCACCACTCGCGCCCGCGAGAGGAGCGCCGAGTTGACCTCGAAGCTCGGGTTCTCCGTGGTGGCGCCGATGAGCGTCATGAGACCCCGCTCGACGTGCGGTAGGAGCGCGTCCTGCTGGGCCTTGTTCCAGCGGTGGATCTCGTCGATGAAAAGGATGGTCTTGCCGCCGGCCGCCTGGCGTGCTTCGGCGTCCCGGATTACCTGGCGCAATTCCTTGACCCCGGCGCCCACGGCCGAGAGCTTCACAAACTCGGCCTTGGTCTCACGAGCGATGAGGAGGGCGAGGGTCGTCTTGCCGCTCCCCGGCGGTCCCCAGAAGATGAGCGAAGGCACCTGGTCGCGCTTGACCGCCTGACGGAGAAAGGCGTCCTCCCCCACTACCGCCACCTGGCCGAG
>CAYNEL010000037.1:0-8712 GCA_964396225.1 uncultured Bdellovibrionales bacterium
CCACGAAGACCATGTCCGCGCCCTTCAGCACTTCCTGGATCTCGTCACGGTTTTCCTCGGCCGCCTGGCGTCCGATCTCCGGGTTCATACCGGCCCCGAGACCCTTGGTCAGGTTCTTACCGATGTGGATCTTCTCGTTGGCCTTGGAATTGTGGAGCGCCTGCGCATCGGTGTTGATGACGATGAACTCCACGCCGCGGATCTTGGCGTCGATCATGCGCGAGACGGCGTTAGTGCCGGAACCGCCCACGCCCACCACTTTGATTTTCGCGAACGTCTCGATATTGGGTTTAATCTCCGCCATAGGGATCGGATATTGGGGGAAAAGGATGTCGCCTGGAAACGGGAAACACGGGAAGAAAAAGGCGGGGCCGGAGGCTGGCGTGCCGTCCCGGGGAAAAAGAAACCGGCCTGCGAGTGCCGGAATGAGCGTCAAACACTCAAGCGAGACACTGGCGTTCGAGGGACTGCCGTTCCTTACTGTGAAGCGCCTCCCCGATCGTGTTTCGTGTGTGTTTTTGGGTTTGTCAGGATTGTAGCACCCCTCCCCCGACCAAAGCAAGGGCCGGGGGTCGCACCCCGCTTCACGGCATGAAACGGTCGAGCAGTCCCCGCACCCGGGCCGCCAGCGGCCCGAAGGACTTGGTCCACTCGCCGAGCGACTTGCCGAAGCCGGCCGAATGGAGGGCGTTCTTCTCGGCCCAGAGGACCAGCCCCACCACCGTGGCGAACGCCGGGTCGTCGATCTGGTCGGCCATGCCTCGGAGCGACCGCGGATAGGCTACCTGGGCGGGCAGGCGGAGCGCTTCCTTGGCCTTCTCCACCGCACCGGGAAGCTTGGCCCCACCACCGGTGAGGAGAACACCCGAAGGCAGGAGTTCCGCCCGGCCGATGGATTTCAGCTCGTCGTTCACGAAACGGTAGATCTCCGAGAGGCGAGCTTCGACGATCTCGGCCACGTGTCGGGCCGAGACGCTGCCCTCCTCGTGCGGATCGAAATCCGCGAGGTCGATCTCCTCGTCCTTGCGGATGCTCTCGGGCAGGGCGGTGCCGTAGCGAAGCTTGACCGCCTCGGCCACCTCGATCGAAGTGCGCAGGCCGATGGCGATGTCGTTGGTGATGTGGTCGGAACCGACGGGGATAACCTTGACGTGGAGCAAGTCGCTCTCCTCGAAGACGGCCAGGGTGGTGGTGGCGCCGCCGATGTTGACCATGGCGCTCCCCAACTCGCGGTGCTTGGACTGGAGGACAGCGGTGGCGCCGGCCAGGGGATCGGCCACGAAAGCGGCCAGCGAGAGCTTGGCCTGCTCGATGATACGGGTCAGATTGCGCAGGTGCGGGGTGGAACCGCCGATGAGGATGGCATCGGCCTCGAGGCGCACGCCCTTCATCCCCACCGGGTCCTTAATGTTCTTCTCGTCGTCCAGACGGAAAGATTTGGGGAGGATGTGGAGGATCTCGCGGTTGAGCGCTAGGTTGGCCCGCTGCTGGGCGCTGTCGAGCGCCCGGTCCACGTCCTCTTCCATCACTTCCCCGTCCGAGCGGCCGATGGCCACCACTCCTTGGGCGTCCTGACAGAAGAGGTCGGACCCGTTGACGTTGGCAAAAACCGGACCGGCGGCCACGCCGGCCATGTTCTCGGCGGCGGTGACGGCGGCAGTGACGGCGGAGACGGCCGCCTCGGGATCGGTAATGGCGCCGCGCCGGACGCCCTTGGACGGGACGGAACCGACGCCGATGACGCGGGGGGCTTCGCCTTCGGGATCGAGTTCAGCGATGACAACCCGCACGTGCGAAGTGCCGATATCAAGTCCGGTGATGACGGATGGGTGGGCCATAGCGGCTTGGAAGCAAAAGAAAATCGGGAGCGGACGAGGGGTCGTTCCGCATACGCCACATTATAGACCAAAACGCAAGAGGAGACAAAAAAGCCCCACTCGGTGCGAGGGGGTCAGGAGGAAAAAAACCGGGCGAGGGGCGGGAGGAAAACGGAGAGACCGATGATCAGGGTCGAGAGCGAAGCGAGGAGGACCGCGCCGGCCATGATGTCCTTGACCACGCGGGCGTACGGGTGGAACCCCGGCTTGAGGGCGTTCATGATCCGCTCCACCACGGTGTTGATCATCTCGAGCACGAGGACGAACGCCACGGAAAGCACCAGGGCGGCACGCTCGGCGACGGATACCGGGACCACCTGCACTGCCGCCACGAGGGCGATAGCCACCATCAGTTCGACCCGGAAATTGCGCTCCTCCCGGGCGACGTAGCGGAGGCCTTTCCAGGCGTATCCCAGGCTGCGGTAGAGACGGAGCATAAGCGGTTTGTGTTTGGGACGGCCAAGCCGATGGACCGGTCAGTGTTCCTCGAGCGAACGGCTGGGCGTACCGGTGAAGCGGGAGCCCCGATACGGCGCCGCCACCGTGTCCTGGATGGCGAACATTCGCCGGCCGTGCCGCATGCCGAGAAGATGAAGAACGCCGTGCGAGAGCACGAAGGCGAGCTCGTGGGCGGCCGCCACGCGGTCCTCGCGGGCGCCGGCCTTGACCCAATCGTAGCACACGAAAAGCTGTCCCAGGAACAGCGGTTCCTCCCGCGAGCGGAGGAGCGCGGCACGGGACGAGAAGCCCGGAAAGGACAGGATGTCGGTGGCCGCGTCCCGGCCGCGGTAGGCACGGTTGAGCCGCCGCATCGCCCGCGGATCGAGGCAGACCACTTCGAGCGCCGTCCGCCGGGAGAGAAGCCTGGGAGCGGCGCGGAGGAGCGTCTCCCGCACCACCCGCCCAAACCAATGGTCGGGCATACGGAGCGGTGCCTCGCGGACGACGGCCAGGGAAAGCGGCATACGGAGAGGACTTAGGCGAGCAGCTTTTCCACCATCGCCTTGACCCGGTCGCCCTCGGCCCGGCCAGCCACCTCTTTCATCGCGGCGCCCATGGCCTTGCCGAAATCCGCCTTGGATGTGAAACCGCCCGCGACGAGGGCGGCGCGCACCAGCGTCTCGAGTTCGGCGTCCGGCAGGGCGGCGGGGAGATACCCTTCGAGCACGGCCACCTCGGCCTCTTCTTTCTCGGCCAGCTCGGGCCGGCCACCGGAGCGGTACTGTTCGATGCTGTCCCGACGCTGCTTGATGCCGCGACGGACGATCTCATGGACTTCCTGGTCGGTCAGCTCGTACACCGGCTTGCGCTTCTCGATGGCGGCGTTCTTAAGCGCGCTCTCAAGGAAACGGATGACGTCACGGCGGAAGGCGTCGCCCGCCTTCATGGCGGCCTTCAGGTCATCGCGGAGCTGGGCATAGAGTGGCATAGGCGTGGGAACGAAAGTCCCGCCACAGGGCGGCGGGGCTTCCGGGAAAATTAACGGTTGAGTTTTTTCCTGATTTCGGTGAGGGCGTCGTTGTCGAACTTGCCCATCTTCTTCATACGCGAGATCTCCTTGCGGATCTTCACTTTGTAGAGAGCTTCCTCGCGACGCTTGGGCTTGCTCTTGTCTTCCTGACGGAAGCGGATCTTCCGTACGCGCTGGAGGGTACCGCTCTGCTGGACGCGACGCGAAAAACGCCGGATCAGGCTCTCCGGTGTCTCACGTTCCCGTTTCTTGACTTCGATCATAAAAAACCTCCTTTCACGTTATCACCGGTTTCGGAGCGTCCCGGTGACGGGTGGCGAGTTACGTGTCGGTCAAGACATAACCCGTCACCCGCGACCCGTGGCCCAGACCCGCGCCCGGTTTCAGACTGGATGAATGTTCTCGCTCAACCGCGCCCCGCCGATGAGGTGCATATGGAGATGCGGGACCTCCTGGCCGCCGTGGGCACCCGTGCGAATGAGCAGTTTATACCCTTTCTCGGAAATCTTCAAGTCCCGGGCCAGGTCGCGGGCCACGAGGAGCATCCGGCCGAGGAGGACCTGGTCGGAATCCTCGGCGGTCTCGATCGAGAGGATGGGCTTCTTGGGAATGATGAGGACGTGCACCGGCGCGAGGGGTTTGATGTCGCGGAACGCCAGGATCTCGTCGTCCTCATAGAGGATATCGGCGGGGATCTCCCTGTGGATGATCTTCTCGAAGACGTTCATAGGGCTTCAACGGTTCTCCCGGTCCTCTTCCTCCTCCTCTTCGGTGAATTCCCCGATCGGCCGCTCGTGGTGGAACTGCTGATTGTTCTTGAGGAGCTTCTTGACCGCCGGGACGAGTTTCGGGCGCGTCACCGTCTCCTGGGTGCCACTCACCATGTCCTTGATGATGACCGTCTCGTCGAGGGCCTCCTTCTGACCCAGGATGAGGGCCACCTCGGCGCCCAAGCGGTTGGCCGCGCGCATCTGGGACTTGAGGCTCCCCCGTCCGAAGCTCTCGGCCACTAGGATGCCGTTCTTCTCGAGCTCCGCAAAAAGGCGCAGGCTTTTCTTCTTGGCGAGATCGCCGAGCTGGGCGAGGAAGACGCGCGGACGGGGCGGCAGGTAGGCTTTGGCCTGGCTGCGCTCCATCTCGATGACGATGCGGTCGAGACCGAGACCGAAACCGATGGCCGGTGTCTTCTCGCCCCCAATGGATTCGATGAGACGGTCGTAGCGGCCGCCGCCGCCCAAGGCGAAACGCTTACCTTCGGCACGATCCACGGAGTAGATCTCGAAGACGGTGTTGGTGTAGTAGTCCAGACCGCGGACGAGGCGCGGATTGATGGAGTACGGCAACTCGAGCTCGTCGAGATACTCGAGGAGCTTCTTGAAGTGCGCCCGCGATTCGGGGTCGAGGTAGTCCACTGCCTGCGGCGCCTGGGCCACCACCTGCTGGCACTTGTCTTCCTTGCAGTCGAGGATGCGGAGCGGGTTAGTGGCGAGCCGCTCGCGGCAGTTCTGGCAGAGCTTGTGCTTGTGCGACTCGAGGAAACGCACCAGGATCTTCTCGTACTCACGGCGCGACTCGGGCGTCCCGATGGAGTTCACCTGGAACTCGATGTGCTTCAAGCCGAGCTGGGTGAGGACACGATGGGCCAGTTGGATGAGCTGGGCGTCGAGGATAGGGTCGGTCTCGCCGAAAACGTCGAAATTGGCCTGCCAGAACTCGCGGTAACGACCGTCCTGGGGGCGGTCGTAGCGGTACACGGGACCCGTCGAGAAAAGCTTGATGGGCTTGGGCGAGACGTTCATCCCGTGCTCGATGTAGGCCCGGGCGATGCCGGCCGTCATCTCGGGCCGGAGCGCCACCCGGTCGCCGCCGCGGGTGTTGAAGACGTAGATCTCCTTTTCCACAATGTCCGTCCCCTCGCCCACCGAGCGGGTGAAGAGGTTGGCGTACTCAAGGAGCGGCACGTCGATGCGCTGGAAGCCGTACTCCTGGCAGGCACTCGAGAGGAAGCGACGTACCCGCTCCCAGTAGGGTTGGTGGGCGGGCAGGAGGTCACGCATCCCGCGGAGCGTCTGGAGCAGGAGGGGATCCTCCTTGGGGAGGGCGTCGTGCTTCGGCCGGATGGCGGCCTTGGGTTTGGTAGCCTTCCTCTGGGGACGAGCGGCCCGGGCGGTCTTCTTTTTCTGCGGCATACGACGGTTGGATGGGTTAGGGCTCCGGTGCGAGCGTCCCCACGGGACGTCCGACTGGCCAATAGGCGGTTAAAAGAGGCCGATGCGGTCGAGCGGCCAGGCGCGGAGGATGACCTTGCCGGTCAGATGGTCCTTGCTGACCGGGCCGAAGGCGCGGGAGTCCTGGCTGACGTTGCGATTGTCCCCCATCACGAAATACTCGTGTTCCTTCAGCGTCACGCTCACGTTGCCGGCCGTCACCAGGTCGATGGGCAGGTAGCCCGTCTCGTCGAGCACCCGACCTGAGGGAAACTCGGCGCTTCGGATGGTCACTCGGCCCTGCCTGAGGATAACCGTTTCGCCCGGCAGACCGATCACGCGCTTGATATAATACTGCTCTTCTCCGTACGGCGGATGGAAGACGGCCACGTCGAAGCGCTGGAGCTCCTTCTGGGGATAGACGGTGAACCATGGGTCGTCCCGCGGCCCCACGCTCGTCTGCTTGTACCCGAATTCCTGGATGATGAGATACTCGCCGTCCGAAAACGTCGGCTCCATGGACGGTCCCTGTACGAAAAACGGCTGGAAAAGGAACACCCGCACGGGTATAATGACCACGAACGCCAGCAATGCTACCTTGACGATCTCCCAGACGAAACGTCCGGCGCCATAGGATTCCTCTTCGAAATCGGCCGTTTCACGCACCACGGGCGACGGAGGTTTGACCTGCATACGTGTCGGAAAAGCGTTGCGGAAAGAAAAGCGCCCGACCACGCACTGGCTCGGACAACAATTATCCGGAGTCTACCACGTTTTCAAGACCCGAGCAAGTGGCGTTTTGTCCTTTTTTTGAGCCATAAAACAGACTTGACCCGATTGCCGTACTTATGGACAGCCTCCGTCGTCGACCGACGCCTCCCCCGCCCCGACTCATCCCGGCCGAACCGCCCCGATCATTCCCGGCACCCACCTCCCTGGATGTCCCTCCCGTCTTCCCGGCCGTCCGGACGGAAACAGGAGCCTCCGCCCGACGGCCGCGCGCACGTTGGGCGCTCTGGTTCGCCGGACTTTTCCTCCTCGGTTTCTTGGGCAGTCTGGGTTTCCTCCTCTGGAAAGCCGACCGGACCGCGCAGAAGATCGTCATCATCAACGACCGCGCCGGCAAACACGGCGCTTTCGGCTCACTCGGTTCGCTGGTTTCCGGCCTGCTCTCCCGGGAACACCTCCCGCTCCGCGGCGAGGAGGACGGACGCATCAACATCCTCCTCCTCGGCCGGGCCGGAGAGAAATACCCGGGTCGCAACCTGACCGACACCATCATGATCATGAGCCTCGACCTCCGGCAGAACCGGGTGGCGCTCCTCTCCCTACCACGCGACCTCCACACGGAAGTGGCTGACACGGGCTTCTTTACCAAGCTGAACTCCATCTACCAGTTCGGCCTCTCAAACGGTGGCAGCGTCGAACCCGTCCGGGAAACGGTCGAGAACATCACCGGCCTCGAGCTCCACTACCTCTTCATGATCGACTTCGACGGGTTTGTCCGGGCCATCGACGCCCTGGGCGGGATCACGGTGGACGTGCCCCGCGATTTCTACGACCCCCGCTACCCCGGCCCCAACTACAGCTACGAGACCTTCGAGCTCAAGAAGGGCTGGCAGAAGCTGGACGGTGCTACCACGCTCAAGTACGTGCGGGAACGCCACGCCGATCCCGAGGGTGACTTCGGTCGGGCCAAGCGTCAGCAGCAAGTGATGCAGGCGGTCAAAAACAAGGCCCTCTCGGTAGGCACGCTCGCCAACCCGTTCGCCGTGAGCCGTCTCCTGGACGTCCTCGGCGAGAGCGTCCTGACCGACGTCCAACCCGAAGAGATCGACAGTTTCCTCGCCCTCTCGAAGCGTCTCGATACCCAGAACATCTCCACCGCCGTGGTGGACGCCTGGAAGCGGGGCAGCCTCCTCAAGGTCTCACACATCCAGGTCGGTCCGACCCGGATGTTCGTCCTCGTACCGCGGACCGGCGACTGGAGCGAGGTGCACGAACTGGCCGAAAACATCTTCGACCGGCAGGCCCTCGAGCGCCGCCAGAAGGAGATGGCCGCCGAAGCCGCCGTCATCGCCGTGGACGACCGCTCGGGACTCCCCGGGGCCGGCGCGCGGATCAAATCCCTCCTCCAGACCGAGCTCGGTTTCCCGGACGTCGTCCTCCTGCCCGTCGCCAGGGAGACGGCGGACGCCACCGTCCTGGTGGATCGTTCCGGCCGGACCAAGCTCTTCACCTTGGACGAGCTGGTCAAGCGTTTCGCCTTGCCGGAACCGACGGATCGGACGGCCGAAACGACCGAGACCACATACGAGGCGGATATCATCCTCGTCCTCGGGCGGGACGCGGACCGTATCCTGGCCGAGGAGGAAGCCGGTACGGCGGCCAGAGAATCGCTCCAAAATGACTTCCAGGAGGTAGTCCCGGCCGTCCGGCTCGAGGAAGGGCAGCCGTGATACCATGGGGATACGCTTTCCCGCCACCCCTATGAAACTCGTCGTTGGTCTCGGCAATCCCGGTCCCCGCTACGCACGCACTCGCCACAACTATGGCTTCATGGTTGCGGACGCCGCGCGGCGGCGGTTCGACCTGCCTGAGTTCCGCGAGGAAGCCAAATGGCAAGCCCTCGTTTCCGACGGCCCGGTCGCAGGTGAAAAAATCATCCTGGCCGAACCCCTCACGTTTATGAACGCTTCGGGCGAAAGCGTCCGGGCCCTCCTCGGCTTCTACAAACTCTCCCCCGCCGACCTGCTCGTGGTCCATGACGAGCTCGACCTGCCGTTCGGAAGTCTCCGCCTCTCACAGGACGCCTCGGCCGCCGGGCACAACGGCGTCTCGGATATCATCGAGAAACTCGGGACTCAGGCCTTCGCCCGTCTCCGTCTCGGCGTGGCGCCCGAAGGCGGCCGCGCCGTGCGGGGCGACGGGGCCGATTTCGTCCTCTCACGCTTCACGCCCGATGAGGAGACGCTTCTCCCGGACACCCTGGCCGCCGCCATCGCCCACGTCGAATCCTGGATCAAGGGCTGAAAGACTGTCGCCGGACAACCCAAAAGAAAAACGGCCCTCGGGGAGGGCCGTTTTTGGTATATGGGCTCACTGTCCCTGTTTGACAAGCACGTGTTCGAGGATGTCGTAGGCCAGAGGATCGAAG
>CAYNEL010000038.1:0-8582 GCA_964396225.1 uncultured Bdellovibrionales bacterium
GCTTTCCAACGTACTCGTGATGGTGCCGTATCATGAGGACTTCCTGACCGCGCTCAAGATCGCCTACCTCTATATCGTCAAGATTTTCGTGCCCGTCGGCCTGACCGCCTCCTACCACTTCAAGACGGTCACTATCGTTGGCAACCTCTTTTATTCCTGGCGGGCGATGCTCGGCCTCGCTTTGCTCGGCACGCTCTGCTTCCTGGCTGTCTGGAAGAAGACCCGGGCCACCGCTCTCGGTGTCGGGGCACTCACTTTCCTCGTCCTCTATTTCCCGAGCTCGCAGTTCGTCTTCCAGGGTGGGGATATTATGGGGGAGCGCTGGATGTATCTGCCGTCGGTCGGCCTCGCGATGGTGGCCGGGTGGCTCCTCGCTTGGCTGTACGGACGGAAACGGCAAGTGACTATCATCCTCTTCACGGTACTCCTCGCTTGGTACGCCTCCGTCCTCATCCCGCGGAACCTCGTCTGGCGGACGGAGCTCTCGCTTTTCGAGAGCATGGTGCGGGATTCGCCTCGGAGCGTCCGCGGGTATTCGGCCCTGGCCCAGTATTATTTCGAGCACGGGCAGTACCTGAAGGCGGAGGAATTCGTGAACAAAGGCTTGGCTATTTCAAACCAAGAGCCCAATCTCTATGTGGTGTCGGCCTCCATTGCTTACGTTTTCGGTAAGTATGAATCGGCTGAAAAACTGATCAGGCAGGCTCTCGAACTGGACACCTTTTCATCAGTGGCAGTCCAGAATTATCCGCGCATTCTTTTCGCCCAAGGGAAGTATGGAGAGGCGTTGACTTGGTTCGACGGTTTTGTTTCCCAGTTGCCGCCGTCCAAGATAGGCTTTGCTGACAGGCTGCTCTACGCCACGCTCCTCACCAAGACGGGGAATTACGACCAAAGCCTGCTCTATATCGGGAGCGAGCTGGCCGCTTCGGCCGATCATCCTGACCAGCGGAAGCTGGTCACCGTCAATCTCTACCGGATAGGAAGGGAGGAGGAGGCCTTCCGGTATTTCGGCGCAGAGACGGATGAGGAGAAGGCGGAGATGGTGAGGTGGGTGGAAAATTTTTGACAGGCAGAGACATGATGCGCCCTATAGGGAGAACCCTGCTCTCCGGATGGATGGCTTTCGGGGGGATGCTGGAGCTGGTCGTGACCGGTCTCGTCTTTACCCTGCTCTACCTCATCGTCATCGGGCCGGCCGCCTTGTGGCGGCGTGTTTTCTCTCGGCGGCCGGCGTACCGCGGGGAGTGGGTGGAGAAATCCTCACCCGAGCCGGCTCTCGAGCGTCTCGAGCGGCAATTCTGAATACCCTATGGCTCACCGGCGGACCGTCATCCTGGGGATCTCCTGCTTCTACCACGACGCGGCCGCCGCGGTGTTGGTGGACGGCGTGGTGGTGGCCGCGGCCGAGGAGGAGCGCTTCAGCCGGCTCAAGCACGACAGCGGTTTCCCGGTCCAGGCCGCCCGCTTCTGTCTCGCGCAGGCAGGCCTCGGGATAGGGGAGGTGGACTATGTCGTCTTCTACGACAAACCACTTCTCAAGCTTGAGCGCCTCATCGAGACTCATTTCTGGCACTGGCCGCGCGGCCTGGCCGCATTCGTAGTGGCTATGCGGGCTACCTTTGGCGGGAAACTCTGGGTGGAGCACGCGGTCGCCCGCCATCTCGGTTACCAGGGGAAGGTGCTCTACGCCGAGCACCACCTTTCCCACGCCGCGAGCGCCTACTACGCTTCGCCTTTCGACGAGGCGGCGGTGGTGACGCTCGACGGGGTGGGCGAGTGGGACACCACTACCATCGGCTACGGGCGCGGCCGCTCGCTCACCCTCTCGCACTCCATCCACTTCCCGCATTCGCTCGGTCTCCTCTACTCCGCCATCACCGCCTACCTCGGTTTCCGGGTGAACGACGGCGAGTACAAGGTGATGGGACTGGCGCCCTACGGCGATCCGGAGCGCTATGCTCCGCATTTCCGGCGGCTTATCGCTCTCCGCGAAGACGGGAGCTTCGCCCTCGACGGGCGGTATTTCGCCTACGAGTACGGGCTCCGGATGTTCACGCCCGCCTTGGTCCGGCTCTTCGGTTTCCCGCCGAGGAAGCTGGGCGGGCCGCTCATCCAGGAGCATCGGGACATCGCCGCCGCTCTCCAGAAGACCATCGAGGCAGCGGTGCTCGGCATCGCCCGCCGGGCCAAATCCCTCCATCCCGAAGCGCGCAATCTCTGTCTGGCGGGTGGGGTGGCCCTCAATTGCGTGGCCAACGGACGGCTCCTCCGCTCGGGATTGTTCGATGATATTTATGTTTTTCCGGCGGCCGGAGATGCCGGCGGGGCGGTGGGGGCGGCGGCCTATGTCTACTACGCCGTCCTGGGACACCCTCGGCAGGGAAGTGTGATGCCTTCCACCGCGCTCGGTCCGAAGTTCTCGGATGAAGAAGTCGGTGAGGCTCTCCGCCGGAGCGGTTTGGACCGGCAGGAGGGCATCCGTGTCATCCGTCTTCCCGACGACGAGGCGCTCGTCGTCGAGACGGCCCGTCTCCTGGCCGAGGACTGTGTGGTCGGGTGGTTCCAAGGGCGGATGGAGTTCGGGCCGCGGGCGCTCGGCCATCGCTCCATCCTGGCCGATCCGAGACGACGGGAGAACTGGCCGCGCGTCAATCGGAAGATCAAGTTCCGCGAGTCGTTCCGGCCCTTCGCGCCGGCGGTACTGCGCGAGCGGGCGGACGAGTATTTCGATCTTCAAGGGAAAGCCAGCCCCGCTATGCTCTTCACCGCGCCCGTGCGGACCGATGACATCCCCGCCGTCACCCATGTGGACGGCTCAGCCAGGATCCAGACGGTGGAGCGGGCGGATCACCCCCTGTTCCATTCGCTCCTCTCGGCTTTCGACCGACTGACCGGCTGTCCGGTGCTCATCAACACGTCTTTCAATGTGGCGGACGAACCCATCGTCCGTACGCCTGAGGAAGCCATTCGGTGCTTCCTCCGAACCGATATGGACGATCTCGCCATCGGACGCTGGCTGATATCAAAAACCAGACTCTCGCGGACGGCCGATCCAGAAGCGGCTGGAAAAGTACCGGAAAAAGAGGTAAAATAGAGCGGACCCTATGTCTTTCCTTTTCGCCAAAAAACTCAAGGTCTTCCGGGAGCTGTGGCTATTTGCCCGGGCCCATCGGAGCTTTATGCTGTTTCAGGTGATGTTCGTCATCATCCTCGCCGGCCTCCTCCTCTTCATCGCCCAGGGTACGGTGGTGGCTCCGTTCATCTATACCGTGTTCTGATGCTTTCCCTATGGAGTCACAGCCCGCCATGTCACCCGCTCCGTCGGGCGCGACACCGAATATCCTCCAGTGGATCGTCCTGGCCCAGTGTCTCGTCCTGCTTTTCATAGCCAGCTGGTATCTCTTCGGCCGGCGTGATCAAGTGATCGTGGACCAAGAGGCAGGCCGAGCGTTCAATGAGGCGGCCTGGGAGGCGTCCTATGCCGAGCGGGGATTGCCGATACCGCCGGGCGGTCCGCGCGAGGGGTATTGGGCAGCTCGCTTAAATGAGAAAATCTACGATCCGGTGCTTGTCTGGCGACATGCCGAACAGGATATCCCCAGCCTGGTCTCCATTGACGCCAACGGCTTCCAGTATGCCCGGGCCAAGGGCGGGGAGCCTCTCAAGCTGATGATCCTCGGCGGGAGCGTGGCCTTCGGCGCTTACGCCTCCGACGAAGCGCACACCTATTATGCGCGTCTCCGGGACATGCTCGCCGAGCGAGGGGTGCCGGTGGATATCACGGTGGTCGCGGCAGGCGCGTGGAAGACGGTCCAATCGACGGCGGCTTTCAGGAAGCACTATGACGCGGTCCGGCCGGATATGGTCATATTCTTCAATGGCTTGAATTCGCTCACAGTCGGTTCCAATGCCGAGACGCTCTATGGACAGCCGACTATAACTGAGGGTGGCGAGCTGGTGCTGATAGAAAACACACAGGACTACGATGCCCGGGCCGAGAAATACATCGAGATGATGTCCGGAGCCAGGGCCTTCGCCCGCTCCGCGGGTATCGCGCTGACCGTCGTGCTCCAGCCGGCCCCATTCGAGAAGCGAATCCGCTCTCAACTAGAGGAGTCGATTTTCACCGAGTACAGGAAGATATATGGACCGGGAGAGAATCTGCGGACAGGGTATCAGACGATGCGGGAAGCGATGGACGGGCTCGCCCAGGCCAGCTCACGCACCCACTTCCTCGACCTCTCCCGCGTCTTCAATGAGGAGACGGCCACCACTTTCGCCGATATGTGGCATTTCAGCGATCCTGGCCACGAGATCGTGGCTGAGGCGATGGCGGATTTCCTCGAGCCCATCCTCCGTACCGAGAGGGGGATCAAGTAGTTTCATGAGACGGAATCGGCATGGGCGATACCACGAGCGGAGGACTGCGCCATGACTATTGTCTCTATGCCACCAAGTTCAGCTGTGTCTACGGCATCGCGTATCTCGATCTTCAAGTGGATCATCCTCGTCCAGGCACTGCTACTCCTGGCTCTGGGCGCATATTTCTTGGTGCGCGGCAAATCCGCGGATGTAGAAAAGAGTTTTGCAATCAATGAGAAAGCTTGGCAGGCGTCCTATGCCGAGCGGGGATTGCCGATACCGCCGGGCGGTCCGCGCGAGGGGTATTGGGCAGCTCGCTTAAATGAGAAAATCTACGATCCGGTGCTTGTCTGGCGACATGCCGAACAGGATATCCCCAGCCTGGTCTCCATTGACGCCAACGGCTTCCAGTATGCCCGGGCCAAGGGCGGGGAGCCTCTCAAGCTGATGATCCTCGGCGGGAGCGTGGCCTTCGGCGCTTACGCCTCCGACGAAGCGCACACCTATTATGCGCGTCTCCGGGACATGCTCGCCGAGCGAGGGGTGCCGGTGGATATCACGGTGGTCGCGGCAGGCGCGTGGAAGAGCGGCCAGGAGGTTTCGGCTCTTGAAACGTATTTCGAAAGAATCAATCCGGACGCGGTATTGTTTTTCAGTGGCTTGAACGACCTGACGCTCGGGGCGACCGCCTATGCGAAGTATGGTCAGCAGGTCAGGACAAGTGAGGGGTCGGAGTGGTCGGTCCATTACCACGAGCATGATTATGATGCGAGAGTCAGATTGTTTTTTGAAAACCTGGAAAAAATCAAAGCTTTTTCTGTGGACAAGGATACGCAGATCCTCTTTTCCCTCCAGCCGGCTTTGTTTGAGAAAAGGAAGCAATCCGATGTCGAGAACGAAATCAACGATTTGTACAACAAGCATCTTGGTCCGAACGATGCGCTTCGGGAAAGTTACATGGCCATGGGGAAGGGTCTAGCCGAATCTTTCAATGGCTCAGGATTCCTCGATCTCTCCCGTATTTTTGATGGGGAGAGCGCCACCACTTTCGCCGATATGTGGCATTTCAGCGATCCCGGCCACGAGATCGTGGCTGAGGCGATGGCGGATTTTCTCGAGCCCATCCTCGCGGAAGAGCTGTCCGCGAAGCAATCTGCAACTTCCCGATGAATACACTTCTGACACAGTGCGTTGCGCTGGCACGACGGCATCAGCATCCTATCATTGGAGCGGTTTTTGCCGTCGTGGCTTTGTTTGGCATCGCCATCGCGCCTGATTACGGCTTGTCATGGGACGAGATGCTCTCGCATCAGAACGGCATCATCACGCTGCGGTACATCCAGGACGATGATCCGGAACTCTGGGGTTATTCCGAACGGTATTATGGCACGATTTACGAGACGTTCTTCGCTGCCATAGGACAGTTGGTCGCTTTTCCTTCTGGCCGCGAAATCTTCATTTTTCGCCATGCGGTCACATTCGCATTCTTCACGGCCGGTGTTTTCGCATTCACCCTCTTCTGCCAGAGGCGTTTCCGTTCATGGCCGTTGGCGTTGTCGGCCGCGGTTTTCCTGCTCGCCAGCCCACGCATCTTCGCGGACGCCTTCTACAACTCCAAGGATATCCCGTTCCTCATCCTCTTCACCGTCGCGGCGTATACGCTCGTGCGGTTCTTGGAGCGTCCTAGTCTGCGGAGCGTCTGCTGGCACGCTCTGGTCACGGGCCTCCTGATCGCGGTGCGCATCCCGGGCATTTTCATGCCGGCGATGACGCTCGGCTTCGTCGTGGCCAACCTCGTTTTTCTCCCCGAGGAGCGCCGCCACGGGAAACGATGGGCCGGATTGTGCCTGACATACCTGGCGGTGGCGGCGGGCCTGACTATCCTCTTCTGGCCGTTCCTCTGGCGGGACCCCATCGGGCATTTCGCCGAAGCCTATGCCGATATGAGTCGTTTTTCGCGGCAGGTTGGCTTGTTTGTGATGTATCAGGGAGAATTTATCATGGCCGGTGATCTGCCGTGGCACTATATCCCGGTTTGGATGAGCATAACGACGCCATTCCTCTATTTGATCCTAGGGGTGGTTGGGGTAGGAGTGGTCCTGTCTTATTTTCGCGCTGGCATCGGCGCGGCGTACCGGAACCATAGACAGGATGTGGTTGTGCTTGCGTGGTTTCTCGGCCCGATCCTCTCCGTCATCGTCTTGGGATCGGTGCTCTACGATGGCTGGCGGCACCTCTATTTCGTCTACCCGGCTCTGGTATATCTGGCCGCGCTCGGCCTCGCGAGCCTCCTCGGATGGCTCAAACGCGAAGGCGAAGACGTCTGGAAAGTAGGCCAGACAGTCCTCGGATTAGCCATCGGACTCCAGCTGCTCATCATTGTCTCTTTCATGGTGAGGAACCATCCCTACCAGAATCTCTATTTCAACTTCCTTACCGGAGGCATTGAAGGAGCGAGGGAAAAATTCGAGCTGGATTACTGGGGGCTGACCTTCCGTGAGGGACTCGAGTATATCGCCGCCACCGACAGCGATGAGAAGATCCCCATTGCCATCGCCGGCGGCTCTCCGGACACCCTCCTCATCCTCTTGCCGGAACAGATCGACCGGTTCATCCTCCTGGATCCCCGTGAAAACGCGAAGGCCAAGTATATATTGAGCAACTACCGGTGGCAGGTAATCGCCGACCTGCCGTTCGAACGGGAAGTCTACGCGGTGCGGGTGGACGGGGTGAAAGTGATGTCGGTCTTCAAGATGCGCTAAGATGGACCGTATGCCCTCGCTTTCCATCGTCATTCCTGCCTACAACGAAGCCCGCAACCTGCCAGGGCTCTTCGCTGCACTCGAGGACTTCCTCCGGACGGAGAAGTGGTTCGCCCTCGATATCGTCTTCGTGGACGACGGCTCGACCGACGCGACCGCCAGTCTCATTCAGGAGTTCGCGGCCCAGCATCCGGATACCGTCCGGCTCATCGTCTCTCCGGCCAATCGCGGCAAAGGGCACGCCGTCAGGACGGGGATGCTGGCCGCCACGGGGGAGTGGCGGCTCTTTCTCGATGCCGATCTGGCCGTGCCGCTCTCTGCTGTCGGGCTTCTTATCCCCGCGATGGAGGAGGGCTGTCCCGTCATCATCGGGAGCCGGGCACTCCCGGCCTCACGCCTGGCCGTGCCGCAGGGACCACTCCGCATCCTCCTCGGCCAGGGCTTCACCCTCCTCGCCAACCTCGTCACCCGGGCCAAGGTGTCCGACTTCACCTGCGGCTTCAAGTGCTTCTCGCGCGAGGCGGCAGAAACTTTATTTCCGAAGACGAGGATAGACCGCTGGAGCTATGACGCGGAGCTTCTCTATCTGGCCCGCCGGCAGGGGTACGCGATAGCCGAGATTCCGGTCACCTGGCGCAACGGACCCGAGACCAAAGTGCGTCTTTTCCGGGACATTTTCCGCTCTTTTGCCGACCTCGTCAGGATCATCCTCATCCACCACTGACCTATGATGGATCCGGAAGCGTATCAGGATATACAGCGTTTCCAGGGAAACCACTGGTGGTACCAGGGGCGGCGATCGGTCGTGCGGAGACTCTTCCGCGCATATGTGAGATCGTCGGACAGGCGGGGCGCCTACCTCGACGTCGGCTGCGGCACGGGCGAGGGCGCCCGCATCATTGGTCCGGCGGGAGAGATCCACGGTGTGGATGTGAGCGCTGAAGCCCTCGCCTTGGCCGAAGGCCAGGGCTACGCCTCGCTCCGCCAAGGGACGGGCGAAAACCTCGGTTTTCCGGACGGTTGTTTCGACGGGGCGCTCGCCCTCGATGTCCTCGAACACGTGGAGGATGATGCTGCGATGCTCCGGGAGTGCGCCCGTGTGCTCCGACCAGGAGGTATCCTCATCCTGACCGTGCCGGCGTACCGGTGGCTCTGGAGCGGTCACGACGAGGTCTTCGGGCATCGACGACGCTATGTCCGGAGCGAGTTGATGGAAAAAATTAAAACAGCCAGCTTCGATATCCGGCTGGCCAGCTATTATTTCTTTTTTCTTTTTCCCGTCGTGGCGGCGACGCGGCTCGTCGAACGGTTGTTCCGCAACAAGCGCACTTCGCATTTCTTCGTCCTGCCGACGGCCATCAACCGCATCCTGATCAGGATAGTGGCGCTCGAAAGCCGGCTCCTCCGTCGGGGCGTCCGTTTCCCCTGGGGGTCGTCCCTGATCGTCGTCGCCCA
>CAYNEL010000039.1:0-8424 GCA_964396225.1 uncultured Bdellovibrionales bacterium
CCTTCGCCGTAGGCGATGACGGGTAGGCCGAAGGCCAGCGCCTCGGCCGCCGCCAGGCCGAAATCCTCCTCACACGGGAAGACCAGCGCCCGGGCCGAACGGTAGAGGTCAGCCAGCGCGGCGTCGTCGAGCCGGCCGACGAAGCGGGTGCGCGGTCCGGCCGCCTCGCGGAGCGCCGGAAGCTCCGGCCCTTCCCCCACTACCACGAGCGGCAGGTCGAGCTTGCGGAAAGCCTCCACGGCCAGGAGCGGCCGCTTGGACTTGGTGAGACGGGAAACGACCAGAAAGGGCCGTTCGGCGGACGGCTGGGAGGCCTGGGCAGACGACGGGAAAGCCTCGGGGGTGAGGAGGAGGGGCGGCGGGACGACCGCGGCCTCGCGGCGGTAGTATTTGGCGATGCGTTCCCGGGTGTAGGCCGAATTGGCGATGAGGGTATCCGGTCGGTCGGCCGCCTGGCGGTCCCAGACGCGCAGATAGGAGAGGGCGATGCGCTTCATGAGGCCGAGCCGCTCCCCCGTCTCGCGGAGATACCGCTCGTTGTAATCCCAGACATAGCGCATGGGCGAGTGGAGATAGGCCAGATGGCGGGTGTTGAGACGCGTCACGATACCCTTGCTCCAGGCGCCCGAAGAGGAGATGACCACGTCGAAATCGCGGAGGTCGAAGGTCTCCACCGCCACCGCGTAGAACGGCAGGAGAAGGCGCGGCCGGCGGCGGAGGAAGCGCGGGAATTTCTGGAGGAAGGACGGCCGGATGTCGCGCCGGCGGAAAAATTCCCCCGCCCGCTCGGAAGCGTAGAGGAGGGTGTAGATGGGTGCTTCGGGGAACATCTCAGCTACCACCCGGAGCACGCGTTCCGCGCCGCCGAGGCCAGTCAGGAAATCATGAACGATGGCTACTTTCGGCCCGGTGTTCCGGTGGGTTGGGTGTTCTGTCCGCATAGAAAAAGAGGGGCGCAATGACAAAAATGCGTGCACAACCCTGTCGGGCGACACGAGTCCTCCTGGCTCCCAGTATACCATCGATACTGGCCCCACAAACGGCTCTCGGATAAGCCTCAAACGGCTGATTTATTGACTTTTCTATATTTTTATTGTATGATGAAAAACATCGTACCTTGTCGAAAAGGAGGGTTCATGAACATCTCACTGGTTGAGGAAAGTGTTATCGCTATGCTGTCAGGGTTGGCAGGAGCGGGAATAACCTACGACCTCACCCCTGACATGGAGTCCGAAGTGGCTCGCTGGTGCCTCATCGTGGCCATAGGCCTTTTTGTAACAGGGCTGGTCTTCCTCATCATGCGGGCCGCCGGAAGACTCCCCAGATGGGCGGCGAGAGACGCCCTGCGGGACACGAGCCATCTCGTTCCCGACGATGACCCTTGGCCGTGGTGGGACGACCACAGACCATAGCGGCACGGACCCGTACGACCGGACAGGAACACCTCCTGAGCCGGTCTTTTTTTGAACTTTCTTGACAAATCAGCGAGCATACGGCAAGGTGCAAGGTCCTCGCAGAAGGACGCAGTCCCTTCCATTTTCCCACGAGAAGGAGGTCTTATGCTCCTGCAGCTGACGCACCATCCGCTCCAGGGCGGCGTGTCGTTTCTCGGCAGTTTCATCGCTTACCGACCGGAGTATCCGCTCCTAGATCCCCACCAGCTCCTCATGCCGGTAGCGTGCATGGCCTGGGTGATCCTCTTCATCGGCTGGAACATGCTGGCCCCCGTCGAGCCGCCCCCTGGAGAAAAACCATGACTGAGAATATCCTCCCGGGCATCACCCTCGTGCTGTTCATCTGTCTCGTGGTCTGGATCTCCTGGCGGAAGAAAGGAAAGAAGAAGCCGCACCGCGGTGCCGGTCTCGTCACTCCGGAAGTCATCCCGCGCCGATCGCACGCGAAGGAGTTGGAGGATGAACGCCGCCTCCCGTGATATTCCGCGATCCGTCCCACTGCACCCCGTTCCCCTCGTGGAACGCGGGTGTTTTTTATGCCTGCAGAATCCTCGCCAACTCCGCGGCGCAGCGCTCCCAACTGAAACGCGAGAGGTTCTCCCGGCCCGCCCGGACGAGCGCCGCGCGTTTCTCCCCGTCCGTCAGGACGAGGTGCAGCGCCTCAGCGATGAGGTACGGTTCTTCAGGGAGCACCATCACTGCCCCCTCCCCCGCCACTTCGGGCAACGATGAACAGCTGGAGATGATGACCGGGGTCCCGGCCGCCTGGGCCTCGAGCACCGGCAGGCCGAAACCCTCGTAGAGCGTGGGGAATAGGAAAGCTTCGGCCCCCTGGAGGAGCTCCCGCTTCTCCGTTTCGCTCACGTAGCCGGGCTCCTCAATGGAGTCTTTGAATTTCGAGTGCCGGATCCTGGATCGGATGGCCGCGTAGCCATGGCCCGGTTTGCCAGCCAGGATGAGGCGGTGCGGCAACCCTTGGGCCGCCTTGAGCAACTCGAACGCCTCGATGATACGTACTACGTTCTTGCGCTCCTCAAGCCGTCCGATGAAAAGGAAGTAGGGTGTCACGTTCCCCTCGCCGCCGGATCGGGCTACGGCCGTAGGAGGCTGGCCATTGGAAATTGGAAATTGGAAATTGGAATTTTTTTCATCATACCCCTCGTAGATCACGCGTATCTTCGCCTCCGGCACCCCGTAGAGACGGACCAGATCCTGTTTGGTGTTTTCCGAAACCGCCACGACCGTACTGGCCGCCCGCACCGAATGCCGGATGGACCAGCGCATGTAGAGACGCTCCCAGAAACCGTACCCCTGCGGTACGACCTCGTACTCCAGACCGTGCACTGTGACCACCGTCCGCCGGGGATGGATGAGGGGCACGGTGTGGGCCGGCACGAAGAGGATGTCCGGTCGGTCGGAGAGCATGGCGAGCGAGAGGCGGCCTTGGGTCCAGAGCCGGGGCGCCCAGAGCTTCTTCACTTTCCAGGCGGGCGGCAGGTCGAAATCGGGCGCCTGATCGGAACGCAGATAGAGCGTCACCGGCTCGTCCCGGAGCGGTCCGCGGAGATGGCGGATGACCTGGTAGGCGTATTCCTCGATCCCGGTGCGGCGGCGGAGGAAGGCCCGGGACCCGTCGATGGCGATGGCAGGCATAGCGCGGACTCCTATGAATCGCCCTTGACGTGGCGGTCGAAGAAAGCCGTGGTGCGTTCCATCACCGTCAGCCAGGCGATGGTGAACTCGTGCGGCTGGCCCGGGTAGACGTGGTAGGTCACTTCCTTGCCGGCGTTCCGGAGGGCTTCGGCCAGCCGGTCGGACCATTCCACCGGGACGCTGTCGTCGGCCGTGCCGTGGTGGAGGAGGACGGGCGCCCGCACCCGGTCGAGGAAATGGATGGCCGAGATGTTCCGCCAGAAAGGAGCGTTGTCGTCAGGCGTCCCGTAGAAGGTGGTGATGCGGTCGGCCGTCTCGGGACGGCTCCGCGTCCAGCGCTGGAAATTGTCGGCTTGGTCGGCCGAGACCGGTGCAAACAGCACCGCCGCCCGAACGAGATCCGGCTGCGTCACGAGGATATTGGTAGTGACACCGCCGCCCATCGAGTGACCGAGCATCCCGACGCGGGTGCCGTCCAGGTACGGGAGGCCACTTTGCCGCACGGCGTACACCAGATTGATGACATCCTCGACATAGCCCAGGCGGAACCGGATGTCGGCCTCGGGATCCTTGTCGGATTGGGCGTGGTTGCGGTAGTCGGGGTGGAGGACGGCGTAACCCCGGCGGGCGAGGTAGTCCTGCTCGCGCTTCAAGCCGCGGCCGTTGGTGTAGATGGCCGGATCGATGTAGCCGTGGTTGAGCACCAGCACCGGAAACCCGCCGGCGGGCGGCGTTCCGGAGGGCACGTTCATGATGCCCGAGATGGTGAGGGCGCCGCTCTTGTAGGTGATGAAGTGCCGGGTGTAGGCTTCGTTCCGGTCGAGCACCTGTCCCACCGTAAGGTCCCGACCGTCATAGGTCTTCTCGGAGAGGGCCGGAAGCGAGACCGGATCATAGGCGGCGGGACTCTCCTTTGGCTCCTCGGCCGGTTGCGGTTCCACGGCCCGTTCATTGTCGGCCGGCACGCTCCCCGGAACGGCCGGGACGGCATCCCGGGCGAACAGCCACCAGGCGAAGAACGCCGCGAGGAGGATGAGGACAGCCAGGAAAAAAGGTTTCATAGGCATCCCGTATGATAGCCGAAAACCGCCGTTTTGTCTCTCAGGAAACCGGAAACCCCGCCCAGATCCTGGGGCGGGGTCGGAACGGGCTTTACGGAAGCCGGTCGGTCAATTGGCCGAAGGCATGCCGGGGACGGTCACTCCCGCGGGGAGCTTGTCCTGGTACTGCTTCATCATCTCGGCCGCATTTTGCATCATGGCGCACTGGTCGGTAAAGGTGATGTCGCTCGGGAGCGAGAGATCCACCGCGCCGCCCTTGTCGCACCGGATATCGGGCATGTCGCGGAGCACCTCGTCGGACGAGGCCTTGTAGTCCTGGGCCGGCTGGCTGTTTCCCTCCGGCATCGAACCCTTCAGGCTCTCGAGGCACGAGAGGTCCATCTTGAAGCCCTGCTTGGTCGAGGGCGTCCAGCTGTAGACCGTCTGGCCGTCCGAAAGCACATACGTCTCCATCCCGCCCACGCTCATCTGGGAACGGTACTTCTTGCCGTCCACATCCATCTTCACCTCCGTAGCGTTCTCGCCTTCACCCATGGTATAGGTGCACGAGAGCTTCTGTCCGCCGGCGATGGCTTTCAGCCAGTCGGTCATACCCGAGTCGGCTTCCGTCCCTTCGGGCGCCATCTCGGCACTCTCCGCCGGCGTGGCTTCCTGGAGGCCGGCCATCTGGTCGTCGGCCTGGCGTCCCATGAGAAACCAGACGATGAGGATAAGCGCGATGACGATAGCGATCGCGACCACCACTTTCTTGTTCATATATCGTAATGGATAAAGGATAAGGCTTCCCCTGCTCTCCATTCCAGTATACTCCTCTTTCGGGCCGGGGCCGACAGGGTCAGAGTTTGCGACTGTCATAAGCCCAGTGGAGAATGGCCTGGCGCTGGCGGGGCCGGCAGAAGACGTCTCCGGTCCGGCAGTGCCGGCGGAGCTGGGCGATATGGCGGGTGACGGCTTTCCAGCGGGCGATCTGGCGCTCGTCCTCCCCCGGCAGGCGCCGGCCCAGGAAGTAGCGACAGTACCACTGGAACCAGCCGCGGGGATCGTCCGGATGGATCCAGCCCTTCCGCCGCCACTCCCCAAGCGGCTGGGAGGCGTTCACTTTGAAATAATTGAGCGAAGCGTCGCGCCGCCCGGGCGAGAGCTTGGCTCCGCGGAACCAGCTCTCCGGGAACTCGTCCCGGCAGTCGGTCATGTATTTGCCGCCGAAGACGCCCAACCGGAGCATCTCTCGGGGCGTGAGATCGGGTCGGAAATCCGGATGGAAGTGTTTGCCGACGGGCGCGGTCAGAACATAGCGATAGCCGTCCTGCATCCGGTCATGGACAGTCACGGTGCGCATATGCCTCCAGTATAACCGAAAAAGAAAAACGGGAAGCGACTTGCGATCGCTTCCCGTGACACATCCCCGATACTCCCGCGCCCGTCACCTCCCTTTGCGGCTCCGGTGTTTGAGGCCGAGATACCCCGCCGCCCCTCGTTTGGTGACGGCCGGCCGATCCTCGGTCAAGGCGTGGGCCCGCTGGACGGCCGGATCGAGAGCGGCCCCTTTGCGTACCGGTTTGGCCGCGGACATCCCCGCCCAGTGCCGAACGTCCGCTTCCGAACAACGGGCCGGCTTGGCGCCCATGGAAAGCTTCCTCAGGAAAACGATGCGCCCGGGACGCCTCTCCCCCGGCACGCCTAGGATAGCCCGGGCCACGACGTCGGGCACCTGCCAGAGGTTACGTTTCGTGCCGTCGGCGCACAGGATATTCCGGTACTCGTTGCTACTCCCCTCGGCCATCCGGGACATGAGATCGGCCACCTGCTCATTGGCTTCGCCCAAGGCCTCGACGAAAAACTGCGGGTACTGCTTGCGCCAGTCACTCTCATGCATGATGCTTCCTCCTCTCTCAGCAATAGGAAAAGAACTGCCTCAAAGACCGTCACAGAATGCCACGCTTCTTGTTTCCGGTCAAGCGGCTCCGGTCAGTTCATCCGGAGGATAGTGTACTGGAGGAAACCGGCGAACGTCACCCAGAGGAGGTAAGGCAGATTGGCGTAGGCGATCCACGGCGCCGTCTGACGGATGGCAAAGAGCGCCCACGCGAGCGTCACCCAGACCAGGACGAGGTCGGCCATGGCGAGCGAGAGACTGCCGAGTCCCATTTGGAGAGGCGTGAAGGCAAGATTGGAAACGAGGTTGAGGACGAACGGCAAAAGCGTCCGGAACGGGATACTGCCCGCGCGATAGAGACGCCACGCCTGCCAATACGTGACGGCCATGACGAGATAGAGCACCGTCCATACCGGTCCGAAGACGGAGGCTGGAGGGGCCCAGTCGGGCTTGGCAAGAGCGAGGTACCAAACGGCTTGATCCATAGTCAAAAAAAGAAAGACGGCCGGGTGGCTGTCTACAAGGGGAAAGATTCAGATCTTGATGGCTTTGATCTCGTCGGTGGCCCGGAGGACGTTCCAACGGCAGAGGCTGTAACAACCGAAGAGGATGAGGTTCCAGCCGATGAGCCAGGCGCCGCCCCGATCATCCACCCAATCCACGAGGAACACGATCGGGAAAGCCAACACCACGAGATACCCAGCCACTTGCCAGAAGAAACCCAGGGTGGCGAAATAGCGGAAACGCAAAATAGCGTCTTCTTCCTCCATAGGTTTTGTTGTTTGTGTTTACCCCCGAGGAGTCCGCCTGATTTGGGACGGATTCCCGCGACCCTATTATACCATACCGGGACGGAGCCGGCGGAGGGCGCGCCGGCGGGCGCGATAATCCGGCAGGGTTTCGGCCACTAGCCGCCAGAAACGCTCTCCGTGGTTCATCTCGATGAGGTGGCAGAGTTCGTGCACCACCACGTAGTCGGCGAGTGCCGGCGGCAGGAGGGCTAGACGGTAGTTGAAGGACAGCCGGCCCGTCTGCGAGGCGCTCCCCCAGCGAGTGCGTTGGTCGCGGATACTGATCCCGGTCACCCGCACGCCGTAGTGGGCGCTGAAAAAGGCCACCCGTCCGGCGACGAGCGCCCGGGCCACCTCGCAGTGGGCCAGGTAGCGGTCCCGGGCCTCCGCCCGGCGGAGGAGGAGCGTCTCCGGTGGGAGGCCGAACTGCCGGAGGGTGCGCTCGAGCCAGCCCGCCTGGCGCACCAGAAACTGCTCGATGTACCAGAGCGGCGTGCGGGGCGGCGCCGAGAGGGTAACGCTCCCGTCGGCCCCCACGGAGAGGAGGAGCCGCCGCATCCCGCGCCGGCGGCGGAGCTTCACGCCGATATCGTTATGCTGGAAAGTCATCGGGAGAGAAGGTCAAGGACTTTGTGCTTGTCGAAGGCGCCGGAGCGGAGCGTGAGGCGGGAGGATGGGACGCCGAGATGTGCCGCGAGGAGGCGGATGACCGCCTGATTGGCCTTGCCCTCGACGGGCGGGACCTTGACCGCCACCCGGAAATGCGTCGCATCCGTCTCCTCCACCCGCTCCTCCCGGGCGTTGGTTTTCACGGTGACAAAGAGCCGCATGACCTCAGCTCCACGTGGAGAGGATCCAGCCGGCGGCGACCATGAAAACGAGTTGGTACCCAGCCTGGATGGAAAAACGCGCCCGCTTCACCGGATTGGGATCGTTGTTCCACATAGCCGTCCCGCCGAGCACCGGCACGATGAAGCCGAGCCAGAGAAAGACGGCTACCTCGATTGGCGAAGTATCGCTCCATGCTTTGACAAAATGGGCCAGGATATACGCCTGGAGAATGGCGAGGGCGAACTGGATGCCATAGAGCGGGCCAGCCTCTTTTTGCATCTGCTTCCTCCGCTCGAGATCGAGCGCATCCGCGCCGATGATCCGTAGCCAAGCCTTGCCGAAGAGCGGCCCGTACCACACCATCCCGAGCACCATCGAAAACACCGCCGCGCCGATGACTGCCCACCAATTGATGATGATTTCCATACCGTAAGGTAAAGGGTTATGGATCGAGCGTTGTCAGTCGTCTCTATTATACCCCCACGGCCAATGTGACCCGCACCCGGTCCCCCGCCCGGAGATCTTCCTTGCGGCGGACGAGCGCCTTAAGCGGCAGGAGGTACGTCTCGCTCCGGCGGTCGGGAAAGATGGATGTCCGCCATGTCGTCCGGCCGATCGTCACTGAGACCGGAAGCGAGCCAAATCCTTTGGCGAGCGAGCCGTAGCGCCGCTTCAAATCGGCGGAGAGCTTTTTCGGCAGCGAGATGAAATGCCAGGCGGCCGTCCCGCCCGGGTACAACCACACGCTTTCGGTGAAG
>CAYNEL010000040.1:0-7144 GCA_964396225.1 uncultured Bdellovibrionales bacterium
CGTGCGCGTCACTCTCACCTACGAGATCGTCAACTGACAGACATCCGTTTTATCCGGAAAAACAAAACCCCCGCTTCTGCGGGGGTTTTGTTTGAGAGGGACCGGAATATGGGGGTGACCAGAGGGAATCGAACCCTCGTTCTTGGGACCACAACCCAATGTCCTACCATTGAACGATGGTCACCCCCCTAGCCCGGTCCGGCTCTTGTAGGATACCAAAAACCGCCGGCAAGGCGGAAGCTTGGTACGTCCGGCATCATACCAGAAAAAGGCTGGAATTTCAAGCCCCAAGGAGCGGTGGAGAAAGGGAGTGATTCTTGGTATGATGGGAGGGCTATGTTGCGTTCTTCGTCCAGCCTCGCCATCATCTTCGTCGGAGCCGTGCTCTTCCTCTCGGGTTTTGGGGCGAGCGGTTACAATCCGCTGCTCTGCGCGTCCGACAGCCCCGTTCCGCATGCCGGCCATATGAGCGATGATCTGGCGATGGCTTTCCTCCACATCGATTTCATGCGGGACCTGTTCGCCGGCTGGGCCGCGGCTTTTGCCCTGGTCGTGGCGACCGTCGTGTTCCTGTTCTGGGCGGTCTGTCGCGGCGGAGCCCAAGACGGATATCCGCCGGCTGTTCCCATCGGCGGTCCGCCGGGTCGGGCGGACTGGCCTCTCTTCCGTTATCTCGCGCTGGCGGCGTATTACCGCTGGACGGCGCTTTGTCGCGTGCCGAGACTTTGTTGATTCATTCCGGTGGAATCGATTCAATAAAGTCCTAACACTATGCCAAAAACCACTTTTGTTCTCATCCTGGCGACCGTGCTCGGCGCGGCCCTGTGGCTGACGCTTCGTCCTTCTTCCGGACCACTGCCCGAGACGCCCGCTTCGGACCGGTCCGAGGGCGCGGATTTTTCGCGCGAGACCGAAGGCTTGCCCGAAGCCAAGCCGATGGAAACGGTGGCGCTTTCGGACGGGGCCGCCTATGACCTCAACATCGCTCCGGCGAAGCGCACGCTGGCCGGCCGCCCCACAAGGGTGCTCGCCTACAACGGGATGTTCCCCGGGCCTCTCCTCAAGGTGCGCCAGGGAGACAACGTCACCATCCGCCTCAAGAACGAGGGTGATACCGAAACGACGCTCCACCCCCACGGCCTGCGCCTCGACAACCATTCCGACGGCATTCCCGGCATCACCCAGGACCCGGTCAAGGTAGGGGGGACATTCGAGTACCGGCTCTCGTTCCCCGATGCCGGGATGTTCTGGTACCACCCGCATGTCCGGACGGATTATGCCCTCGAATCCGGCCTCTACGGGGCTATTCTGGTCGAACCCGAAGCGGCCGACTATTGGGCGCCGGCGGACCGCGAAGAAGCGATGATCGTGGACGATATCGCCCTTGAGGCCGGCGGTCTCAGGCGGTTCAATCGGGAAACGACCGATCATGCCCTGATGGGGCGTTACGGCGGGACGATGCTGGTCAATGGTATGGAGAGTTATCGGCTGGAGGCGCGGGCCGGCGAGGTAGTGCGTTTCGGGATACTCAACGCCGCCAACGCCCGCCCGTTCCAGGTCGCTTTCGCCGGCGCGCGGATGAAAGTGGTCGGGGCCGACATGGGACGCTACGAACAGGAGACTTTCGCTGACAACGTGCTGCTCGGTCCGGGGGAGCGACGGATAGTCGAAGTCTTCTTCGAGCGCCCGGGCACCTATGCCCTCGAACACCGCACCCCTGACCGGACCTACGCCCTCGGCGCGGTGCGCGTTTCCAATGGGAGCGCGACCGCCGCGGCTGGAACATTCCCCACTCTGCGCCGGAACGATAGCGTTTCGACCGAGCTGGAGCGTCTCTCGCCCCACCTTTCCCGCGAGCCCGACAAACGTCTCCGGCTCACGCTGGCCATGGACGCGGGCGGGATGGGCGATCACTCGGCCATGCAGGAGATGATGCACGGAGGGATGCATCAGATGCCGGACGGCTCGATGATGATGAACGCCGATATGGGCATGGGCGACGACGGGCATGCCGTCGAGTGGGAGGACACCATGCTCTCCATGAACCAGGGGATGACCAATCGCATCATGGCCTGGCAGATGCAGGACGAGGCCACGGGACGGGTGAATATGGACATCACCGATTGGAATTTCAAGCGGGAGAGCTTGGTGAAGGTTCGGATCTTCAACGACCCCCGTTCGATGCATCCGATGCAGCACCCCATCCATTTCCACGGCCAGCGCTTTGTGGTGCTCGCGACCAACGGCGAGCCGAACCAGAACCGCGTCTGGCAGGATACGACACTCATCCTGAAGGGCGACACCGTTGACCTCTTGGTCGAGATGTCCAATCCGGGAGACTGGATGGCCCACTGCCATATCGCCGAACATGCCGAAGCCGGAATGATGCTTCCCTTTTCGGTGGAGTAGAAAGACGGGCGAAGACGAAGACGGTGCCGGCACAGGTGCGCCCGTGCCGGCACCGTCAGAGGATCTGGTTGCCAGGCTCCCTCGGGCCCTTCGGCGGCCTTTTCAATATTAATAATATGGCTTATATAAGCCAAAAACACCCAATCTAAGGAAGATGGGGTGTCTCCGGCCTTTTGTGATGGGCTTTCGGATCAGGCTTTGCTTTCGCTTTTCTTCACGCAGCAGTCGCCGGTATGCGAGACGAGGAGGAGGCCGCCGATGATGGCCAGGTTTTTCAGGAAGGTGGTCATCTGCATCTGGCCCTGCTCGCCGGTCCAGTCCAGATGGTACATCACCATCGTCAGGGCGACAAAGACGATGAGCATGTTGGCCGCCAGGCGGATGCGGTAGCCGAAAAGGAGCATCAGGCCGCCGCCCAGTTTCAGGATGATAGCCACGATGAGGGCAAGACTGGCCATACCGGCCAGGCCGAACGGCTTGAGGCCCATGGCCACATATCCCGTCGTGCTTTCGAAATTCATCAGGAGGCCGGCTCCGCCCACCACAAACAAGAGCGAGAGGAGGATGCGACCCAAGCCGGGATGGCACGACCCGCGCTCGGCGCAGTGTTCTCCCGTAGCGCAACAGACGTCCTTCATAGGATGGAGAGAAGAATTATGCCCCCTGGAGGACATTATAACACGCGGGCACGGCTCAATCAGGCATAAAAAACCGCCGATGACGGCGGTCTGACGAAGGAAAAACAGGTTAGCAGTAAGCTCCCATGCCTCCGGGATCGGGCAAGCCGCGGTCCGGCAGGGTGCCGCCGGCATACAGCCGGGTTTCTTCGGCCGGAGTGAGCGTCGGCTCGTCGAGTGTCCGATCGGCGGAGTCAGGAAGACTGTCCTGGTCGGTTTGTGCCGATACTGGCGTTTCGGTCTTCGGTTGCATCGCGTTCTCCTTTCGACGGGTGGTGGAAGGAACGGTATGAGAAGGCCTGTGCCCTCGGAGGGAATCGAACCCCCATCAAGAGCTTAGAAGTCTCCGGCTCTAGCCATTGAGCTACGAGGGCGGGGTGTATCCCCGCAATCAAGGTGGGTGGTGGGCGCAGCAGGATTCGAACCTGCGACCGTTTGCTTAAGAGGCAACTGCTCTACCAGCTGAGCTATGCGCCCAAAAAGAAAAAGCGACCGTTTCAAAGTCCTGGGGAAAGACTACCAGACTTGCGCCGGCCCGTCAACGCGTCAGCCGCGCGAGGCCTTGTACTCCCTCCATTGTTTCTCCGACCAGCCTGCCGGCTTCTCGGTGAACACCTCTTCGCCGGGGTGGGGGTATTTGCTCGGGGAGGCGTAATTGCTCCGGAAAGAGTCTTCGATGAGGACAGTGCCTCCCTTGTCCTTGACGATCTGCGTGAAAATCGTCTTCATCGAGCCGTCGCCGCCCCGTTCGAGGACATGGGGGCCGTCGATGTGTACCTGTCGGTCGTCCCGGGTGCCGTAGAAACGAAAGATCAGCTCCTTACCCTCGACGGCCGTCTGGATGAGGATGTGTCCCGGCGTGTTGTTGACGAAGCGTAGGTCAGGTTTGGGGATATAGATGGTGGCGTCCAGGCCGATGGGCTTGTAGTACTGGACGGGGTAGGCGTGATTCTTGCGTTCGGTGATCTTGAGTCCGGCGTTCAGGGCCGCCCGGAAAGCGGTGCTTGAGACTTGGCAGATGCCACCGCCGAATTCGGGCGTGGTCTTGTTGTGCTTGATGACCAGCTCGGGGAGGTAGCCATGTTCGCCGTCCACCGGTCCCAGGTGTTCGACGAACGAGAACTCCTCGCCCGGCTTGATAAGGAGGCCGTGGAACTGGGCCGCGCCGTGAGTGAAGTTGTGGATGCGGTTTTTGGGCGAGCCGGTCCAGTTGGTCCGGCCTTCGGAGATAAGCTCGTGGATGCCGAGGCGTTCAGCCTCGCTTTCGCTGTCAGTTTGTTTGAGTGGTACGACAGGGAGGGGGAGGCTCATCGAACCCGGGGTCACGTGACTGCGTACCAAAGCCTCCTCGATCCGGACAAGGCTAGCCTCGATGTCGAGGGCCCGTCCAGGATCTCCCAGGGCGAAGGCGGTGACCCGCCCATCCTTCATCTCGAAAACCGGTTGGACAGGCTCGCGCCGGACCTTTTCCCGGTCCCACTGTTCGAGCGCCGCCTGGACCGTCTCGCGCCGGATAGTGAGGCGGGTGTCGGGTCGCAGTCCGGCCGCTTGGTTTTCAGTGAGAAGCAGGCGACACCAGGCTAATGGGCCGTCGGGACAGAAACCGGCCGGCTGGAGGCCGGCCCCCGCCCGGGTGTCCCGTACGAGATCGGTCGTGACCGTCAGCCATCCCTCGGCCGTCTTCTGGTCGAGGACGAAAGTCTCACCCTCGACGCCCAGGGTCAGGGCGGGGGATGCGGCCAAGGGTGCGGCCATGGCCAGGACGGCCGGCAACGTCGTTGGCACGGGAGGCGTCCCGACGGGAGTCTCGGCGGTTTCAGCGGCCGCCGGCAGGACGGCGCCAGACAGGCAGGCCAACGCCAAAACAGCCGCCCCTGCCGGGCGGACCGGGACGGAGAGGAAACGCGTGATCGGAAAAAGTGGGTGCGGCATGCGCGGGGGAAGGGACGATCCGGAAACGGTGCCGTCAATAGAACGGCCCGTCCCTGTATTGTACAGGACGGGCCGTTCTTTTGTCATCGGGCCGGTCTTTCTTAGAAGCCGCGCACCTGGATCTTCTTGACCTTGGTGTTGTCGGCCTTGGGGAGTTTGACGGTGAGGATGCCGTTCTTCAAGGAAGCCTCGACCTTCTCGGCGACGATGTCGACGGGCAGGAGGATGGAGCGGGCGAAGGAACCCCAGTAGCATTCCTGGTAGTAGTAGTTGCCGGTCTCCACCACGTCCTCGTTCTTGCGTTCGCCTTTGATGGTCACCATGTCGTTGTTGATGGAGACGTCCAGGTCTTCTGGCTTGACGCCGGCGATGGTGGACTTGATGATCACGTCGTTGTCGGTCTGGTAGACGTCGATGGTAAGCTGGCCCTCCTCGTCCGAGACAGGGGTGTTCTGGCTCCAGACGTCCTCCCTCGGGGCGCGTTCGAAGGCGCGCACGTCATGGGAAGGGACGCTCACTTCGGTCTCCTCGTTCTCGTACACCGAGAGGACCGGACGGCTGGTCTCCTCCTCGTTCGACTGGACGCCGGCGAGGCGCTGGAAGAAAGACTGTTTTTGCTTTGTCATAGCGCAAATCTGTCGGTTCAACGCCCCGAAGCGTCTCCCCCTGGTTACGAGTTAGGCACGTGTGTTTTGGTTCATTTGGGATTGTATACGGAGTTGCCCGAAATGGCAAGTGAGGGCGTGATTTTTTAGCCGAGATCGGCCAGCAGTTTGGCCAGCATCTCTCCTTCCTGCCGGGCGGTTTCGAGGAGGGCGCGGGTGTCGGCCACCAGGGTTTCCGGAGCTTTGGCCGTGAAGTTCGGGTCGGCCAGGCGTTTCTCGAGCGAGGCGGCGTAGGCCTGCTTGTTTTCGATCTCCTTGGCTAGCCGCCGCTTCTCGGCTGCGATGTCGAGGAGGTCGCCGAGATGGAGCAGAATCTGAATCGGCCCGACGGTGATAGGCGTTGTACCGGGCTCGACCTCTCCTCCGTCGTATTCCGTCAGTGTCACGCGGGCCAAACGTGCCAGGATATCCGCGTAGGGGAGGAGGATGGCGTATGATTCGCTGCCGGCCCCGATGCGCACGGAAATTTTCGGATCGACACGGTAGGCCGCTCGCAGGTTGCGGATATTGGCGATAAGCGGACGGATTTGCTGACCGAACTCCCCGGCCAGCCCGTCACTCACTTTATTTTGGCGAAGAATATCGACTGGCCACTGGCTGACGGCGAGCAGATTCCCTTTTTCGCCCGACTGTCCCCACAAAGCTTCGGTCACGAACGGGGTGAAGGGGTGCCAGAGTTTCAGCAGGCTCTCGAAGACAAAGCGGAGGACGGCGTCGTTCTTCTCGATCTTGTGGATCTCCACGTACCAGTCGGCGAATTCGTTCCAGGTGAAGTCGCGGAGCGTTTCGCCAGCCAGGGAGAAATGGTACTGGTCGAGGAGACGGGTCACCTCGGCGGCCACCTGGTCGAGCCGGAAACAGATCCAGTGGTCGGCGGGGGAACGGAGTGCCGGCGGGGAGTCGGTCGTCCGTGGCGCGGCATGGCTCAGGACGTAGCGGCCGATGTTCCAGAGCTTGTTGACGAAATTGCGGTAGCTCGCCACCTTGTCCCGGCCGAGGCGGATGTCCTGGCCCGGCGTGGAGCCGATGACCAGGGCGAGGCGGAGCGCGTCGGCGCCGTACTCCCGGATGATGTCCAGGGGATCGACGATGTTGCCGAGGGATTTGGACATCTTGCGGCCCTGTTCGTCGCGCACCAGGCCGTGGAGGTAGACGGTCTTGAACGGCACCTCGCCGAGGAGACACTCGGACATGAGAATCATCCGGGCCACCCAGAAGAAGAGGATGTCGTAGCCGGTTTCGAGGACGGTAGTGGGATGGAAGGCGCGGTTTCGGGCGAACTCCTCCTCGTCCGGCCAACCAAGGGTCGAGAAAGTCCACAATCCCGAAGAAAACCAGGTGTCGAGCGTGTCGGGATCCTGTTCCCAGCCGGCCGCGTCGGGTTTTTCGCCGACCTGCGTCTGATCGCCGCGGTACCACACCGGTACGCGGTGGCCGTACCAGATCTGGCGCGAGATGCAC
>CAYNEL010000041.1:0-6779 GCA_964396225.1 uncultured Bdellovibrionales bacterium
GGCATCCCGTACACGCCGCCGGTCACGGCCAAGCGTCCCGATACCTGCATCGGCCAACCGATCATCACCCAGGACACTCATGCTCCGGACCGATGGCGACTACACTACGCTGTCCGGGAATTGACCGGGCGGCCTGCTCCCCACAATGTGGCTGTAGCTTTCTCGCCGCTTCAGTATCGGTCACGCGAGGAAGCTCGATCAGCCTGGGAATCATCCTGCTCCGGATCATAAAAGGAGGCGCCATGTCACTGCCCTACGGTGGTCCGTACCGGAAACACATCATCGAGACTTATTTCCCCAAGACCGCGCGGGCAGAGAAAGCTCGCCGGAAACGACAGCTCGCCGTCCTCGTGGCCGTCCTCGCCTGCCTCACGGCCGTCCTCGTCGGGACGAAACCCGAGAAAGGATACGAGACCAGCTTCGTCGGGGCCTGCGAAATCCGCGTCGCCGTGACGACGCCGGTGCTCCGCTTTTTCGGGTGGGCGCCCTTCGGCAGACGGTCCGACCGACTGACGCCCAGAGGCGCGATGCAGGTCGTCTCCATCGAGCCGGCCTCCGCGACGGAACGCTACACGGTCCATCTAGCCTATGACCCCGAGCATCCCAACAACTGGGCAGGCGCGGGTGCCGTCCGCAAGGTGGCTGTGGCCGGGACGCTGGAAGAGGCGCTCGGTTGGGCTGCCGCAAACTGCGGTTCGACATCTGTCGGGCCGCCCATCCGCCCCGGACAACTCGCAGACGGCCCGCGGATCTGATCCGGCTAGAGTGAAATAGCACACCTCTGGCAACGATCGGGAACAATGACTCGGGCAACAAGTTCACACTCTTGTTGCCCGTTTTTTATTATCTGTTCTCGGCGGTGTCAGACGGATACGGCCGGCGGAGGAGCCGGCGGCTTGGGCGAAGTGAACAGCGGTTTGATGTTCCGGAAGAAGATCCGATCGGTACCTGTTTGGGTGACCCGTTCGGATCGTCTTCGTCCTTGACTGAAAACACGTCCTCCGCCTCCCCCGCCGCGCCACGCGCGGCTTTTTTTGTGTTTATTTGAGGCTTGGGTAAGCCTCTTTTTTTATTGACTTTATAGAGAAAATATGCTACTATGTAAAACTGTATCTTAACAACCCCAACCACAGGAGGTCTCATGCGTCCGTTTCGTTTCGTCTTGATCATCATCGCACTCGTCGTCGCTGCCATCAATCAGGCTCGCGCCGATGAGCGCGTGCCGGTGACGGAACACGTCTTCGTCAACTCGGCCTGTCCCGGCGTCAAAGTGACGACCGCGGATACCGGCCTCCCCGAGGCCGGATACTGGGAACCGGTGGTGTATCCGGATATGTTGGACAGCGACCGGTATCCGGTCGCTTACCGGATTAAGCTAAGCAAGGATGGTTGGACGCTCACCATGATCACGACTCCGCACGAGGAGTCGGACAGGGATGTGGTCGGCGAAGCTTACCAGGCCATCCGCATCGGCTCACCGGCCGAAGGCTGGCGGAGGATCGAGGCCGCCCAGTGTTTCACCTCCGGACCGGCCGAGGAGATCGCCAAACCCTGAAAAAGACCCTGACGGGCGAGGAACACACGTTGTTCCCCGCCCGTTTTCTTATCCCATTGACCGCCAGTGGAAAACGTACTACTACAAAGGCAGTGGCCTTGTTCTTTCCACCGCCCATCAGGAGGTCGTCATGCGCCCATTGCCAACCGTACTCTTGTGCCTCGTCTTCGGCTTCGCGCCTGTCCCTCCTGCCGGAGCCGACCCCGTTCCCATCCGTCCCGTGACCGTTCCGTTCCCGCCCCTGCCAACATCGGACCCAGCACAGGCTCCCGACACTTGGCGGATCTACGTCGAAACAATCCTCGAGCGGTACACGGACGGGATAGACCTACCGATCACTGTCCGTCGCGTGGACATCGACTGGCATTACTATGCCGCCGCTCTGATGCCGTGTAGCGAGCAAGAGGGATGGTGTGATCTCTGTCTCTCCATCCCCTTCCTCCGACTGGTCAGCGTCCCGGAGGAATTGGCGGCGGTGCTCGGACATGAAGTCGGCCATCTTATGGAAGATAACTTCATTTGGAACGAGAATACCGTGGTGTCTGTCAAGGATTACATAGAACGGGAGGCGTCGGCCGATTGGCACACCGCCCTCTCGATGCCTCACGGAGGCTGTTATATGGCCGGCATTCTCCGCAAGATCGCTACGCGAATGATAGAAGAGGTGCCCAACCTTGAGGAGCGGTTTTTCGTCATCGTCAGGGAACGGCTCAAGCGCCTCGACCACCTCTGCCGCGTCCAAAGCCTGTAACGCCAGGCCTTCGACCACCGCCCCGCCGGCCCACGCCGCGCGGGGTTCTTTTTCTCTTCGCGACGGACTATGCCCCATATTCGGGCGAATATGCCGCTCCGGCCCTGTTTGACAGCCGAATGAAGCGGCGGTAGAACGAAGGCAGTTGTTTCCCATCACCCTGTCGCACACACAGAGGAGATCGCACCATGCTCAGTCGCGCGTATCTCAAAGAGTTGTCACGGGACTACGTCCTGTACACGATCCTGCTGTCCCTCGCCGCCACCGGCCTGTGGTGGCTCCGCAACTGCGTCATCGGACTCCCTATGCCCTGGCTCGTGAACGCCACTCCGGTCGAGTCCACTTGGACGAACATTGCCGCGGTTTTCCTCGGCACCCTGGCCGTCATCGGTTTCTGGTTCACCCTCACCTATCGGATCCGCGCCACGCTCGATATCTCGTATCCGGGAGAAGAAGGCTCCTCCGAGAGCACCCTCTGGTCGGTCGTCATCGGCTTCGTCGCGGCCCTCGTCAACCTGAACGGACCGATGGCCTTCCTCGTCTGGTTCGTCGCGATCAACGTCTTCGTCTTCGCGGTCTGCAACCAGGAGTTTCTCGCGGCCATCTGGAAATACAGGCATTTGCTTTTCGAGGCCCTCTCGAAACGCTTCACACTCCTCTGGCACCGGCAGGCACAAAGACACTGAAAACAGGCCCCGCTACCCTCCCCCAACACGTCGCATCGTGCCGGGGATTTTTTTACCTTGGAAAGTTATTCTCATATTCGCCCGAATATGCCGGACCCGAGGAAATCGATCAGTCAGGACAGGGCTTGCCGGAGTTTGCGGACGACCGTCTCGACGGCCTCCAGGTTTTCAGGCGTCTTCAGATGCTCGCGGGCGTACTCGAGGACGGGCCGGGCCGAGCTCACCTTGCGGCCAAACCGAGCCTCGTCCTCCATCCATTCATATCGTGGCAGGAACCAGACGTGGAAATGGTCCGGGGTGTCTTCCTCTTGGATAAAGTAGATCCGTTCGATCCCGAGCGCCTCGCGTAGAGCCCGACGGATGCGCCGCACGAGATCGATAAACTCCCGCGCTTCCTCGTCGGTGAATTCATCGATGCTCTTGATATGCCGTCGGGTCGACAGGATGACGAAACCGGGGATGGGGATCTCGTGGTCCTGATGGGCGTGGAAGAGATCGGCGGAGAGTATATGTCCGGGCACGTCCTCCCCCGCCTCGCGGTAATAGCACCCAAGACAGGCTATCTCCCGTTTTTCTCCCCGGTAATCCTCGATGGCTCGCGTAGTCATAGCAATCTCAGTCTACCACTCCCCCGCGGGACATCTCATGACGGAAACTGACTACCCGCCGACGATACGGCTCACGTACTGGCCGATGTAGTACGGCCAGAGGAGCATGGCGAGGAGCCCCTTGCCAAACGAGAGGTCGAGAAACCCAATCGTAAAGAGCCACCCTGCAAACCATGAGAATCCAGTGAAACTGTGATTCTCGATCTTCACCTTCTCCATAATGGTTTACCTAATGATAAAAGACTTTCAACACCGCCATCATAGCACCTCTCGTGGGACGGATCGAATAACTCTAGATTAAAAAAATATGAACTCGCTAAAACTTTCGGATGAATTTTCGGGTAGATACTATAAGTTGGTAGATGAGAAGACCGGCATAAATTTTCCAAAGCATCCAAAGAAAAATATACCCTGACGGTACAAGTAGACCCCGTCGGGTTTCTTCGAAATGCTCGAAATCAAATGCGAGAGGACCGAGTATGTTTGCAAAAAACATCCAAGAACTGAAATCGCTCAAGTTAGTCATTTGTCCAGTTTCGATCAAAAAAACCGTCGTCCAAAAATAGATATTCACCACAGCTCCGGCGCCAAGAAAATACCAATAAAGTGGCCAATACCAATTTTGACCGAAATTTGAAAAGTTCTTTGAAATAGCCAACTGAAGACGCTCATGATGATACCACCGGTATTTTTTATTTTGAAGATAGCATGCATATGCTTTCATTTCAGCCGCATAGAATTCAGCGGCATTAATCGTATCGCCTTTTTTGCTAAAATACGTCTTCATCTCACAGAGAAATTCCCGTGCCGATGGAATGTCTGGTTGTTCTGTATCCGTGGGGAGCAAATCGGAACAGAAACCTCGATAGTTTATTCTGTCAGGATTCCAAACTGAGGCAATAGATTTAAAATGGTCAAAGTCCAACGCAGCCTTGTTACGAAAATTGATATTGGTCTGGGATAGGTCAGTACTTTCAATATGAGCCTGAATAAATCCGTCTTTAATATTCAAAGAACCTAGCTTTTGAATGTTTCTAATCGTCAAATTGTAAGTTGATTCTTGGCCGATATTACTCGATACCTTGCTATGCTTTCCTGCCTTTAGATCAGTCATTTCAAAAACCTGGCCAAAAGCTAGTCGACTGACCTCGAAATCACCGCCAGTCTCTAGACTGCAAGATATACCATCCATGGTAATCTCCTCGCACTTCCCTTTTACACTTGATAACGTTGCTTGGGTAGTCGCAGAAATCACCATCTCAGCCGACTGTTGATTCGTACATTTAACTGAAACATTGTGGATTTTTATATCTAACGGCCCATCAATAGAGATCTTTTCACTCTCCCTATAAATAAAAAAGTTCCCCTGTGTAGCATCGAGAATTTGAAAGGTTCTATTTCCATAAGGAAAAGCGCCCTTGAAATCACAGTTTTTAAAAGAGATCCATTGCGAAGTAAAGCGGAGCGGAACATGGATCAAGATACTGCATTTCTCGAAAGTGAGATCAACCAAATTATCACTATCAAGTGCAAGTATTGTCCCTGTATACGCCTGGGCCACCCTCGCATTAAACAATTCCGCGTCAAACTCAATGCCTTTATTTTCAGGAAAAAATATGGCAAGAGTATTTGTATTACGAGGGTTTTCTTTAATTTCAATAGCGCAGTCTGAAATAACAACGGAATACTTTTCGTCCTTTTTCGTATAAGAGAGTTTCGACCGATTCGAGAGCATAGACATAAAACAAGGCGGGCCCGGAGGCCCGCCTTTTCGGTTACTTCTTGTCTTCGCCTTCCACTTCCGCGTCCTTGACGTTCCCCTCTTCGGACTTCGGCTGGGCATTGTCGCCTGAGGGCTGGGCACCCGCTGCGGCGGAAGCCTGGTACAGTTTCTCGCCGATCTTCTGGGCCGCCTGGGAGAGGGCTTCGGTGGCCTTCTTGATGGCCTCGAGATCGTCGCCGTTCTTGACCTTGTTGAGCTCCGCCACGGCCTCCTCGACGGGTTTCTTCTCGTCCGGGGTAATCTTGTCGCCCGCGTCTTTGAGCGCCTTCTCGGTGGTGTAGACGAGGGTGTCAGCCAGGTTACGGGCCTCGATGAGTTCTTTCTTGCGCTTGTCTTCCTCGGCGTGGAGTTCGGCGTCCTTCTGCATGCGCTCGATCTCGTCTTTCGACAGACCGGTCGAGGCCTCGATGCGGATGGACTGCGACTTGCCGGTGGCCTTGTCCTTGGCGGTCACCGAGAGGATACCGTTGGCGTCAATGTCGAAAGACACCTCGACCTGCGGGACACCGCGCGGGGCCGGCGGGATGCCGTCCAGGTGGAAGCGGCCGAGCGATTTGTTGTCGGCCGCCATCTGGCGTTCGCCCTGGAGGACGTGGATCTCGACGGAGGGCTGGTTGTCGCTCGCGGTCGAGAAGACCTGCGACTTCTGCACGGGAACGGTGGTGTTGCGCTCGATGAGCGGCGTCCGCACGCCGCCGAGCGTCTCGATACCGAACGTGAGCGGGGTGACGTCGAGCAGGAGCACGTCCTTGACCGAGCCCTCGAGCACACCACCCTGGATGGCGGCACCCACGGCCACCACTTCGTCCGGATTGACGGAGATGTTGGGCTTCTTGCCGAAGAACTTCTCGACGGTCGAGAGGACGAGCGGCATACGGGTCATCCCGCCCACCATCACCACCTCGTGGATATCGGAAGGCTTGAGGCCGGCGTCGGCGAGCGCTTTCCGGACCGGCTCGAGCGTCTCTTCGACCAGGCTATGCACCAGCTCCTCGAGTTTGGCGCGGGTGAGCTTCATGACGAGGTGCTTGGGGCCGTTCGCATCGCTCGTGATAAACGGCTGGTTGATTTCCGTCTCCTGGGCCGTGGAAAGCTCGATCTTGGCCTTTTCGGCGGCCTCCTTGATGCGCTGGAGGGCGAGCGGGTCCTTCCCCAGGTCGATACCCTCCTGCTTCTTGAACTCGTCCAAGATCCAGTGGATGACCTTCTGGTCGAAGTCATCGCCGCCCAGGTGAGTATCACCGTTGGTGGATTTGACCTCCACCGTGTCCTCGGCCACCTCGAGGATGGAAATGTCGAAGGTGCCGCCGCCCAGGTCGTAGACGGCGATCTTCTCGTCTTTCTTCTTGTTGAAGCCGTAGGCGAGGGCGGCCGCGGTGGGCTCGTTCAGGATACG
>CAYNEL010000042.1:0-6587 GCA_964396225.1 uncultured Bdellovibrionales bacterium
AAAGACAGGAGGAGATCCGCGTCCGCGATCCCGAGGAAACCGAAACGGAAACCGTTGACCATGTAGAGGATGGGGTTCAGCTGGGACACCCACTGCCAGAAGGGCGGAAGCATGGCGATCGAGTAGAAGACGCCGCCCAGGTAGGTGAGCGGGGTGAGGACGAAGTTGGGGATGATGGAGATGCCGTCAAAGCTCGTGGCATAGACGGCGTTGATGAGACCGACCAGGGAGAAAAGCACCGAGGTGAGGCCGGCGAAGACGAGCATCACGAGCGGATGTGCCACAGGCAGCTCGGTGAAGAAGAGCGCCGTGCCGAGGACGAGCGAACCGGTGATGAGGCCACGCAGGACGCTCGCCGTGACGAAACCCGCGATGACCACCGGATACGGGGTGGGCGAGACCATGATTTCCTCGAGCGTCTTCTGGAATTTGGCGAAGTAGAAGGATGAGACGGCGTTCATGAAGGAATTCATGATGACTGACATCATCACGAGACCCGGCACGATGAATTGGATATAGGTGAAGCCGCCGATGGGATCCACCTGCGAGCCGACGAACTTGCCGAAAATGACGAAGTACAGGGACATGGTGATGACCGGCGGGAGGAGCGTCTGGCTCCACACCCGGAAGAAACGCACCACTTCCTTGCGGACGATGGTGTAAAAGCTGATCCACGGCGAATAGCGGTCTGGGGCTGGCATAGGTCAGGGGCGGGCGGTTTTCTTGACGAAAAATTCCTCGAGGCGGTTGGTCTTGTTGCGGAGGCTCTTGACCTGGAGGTGGAGGCCGTGGAGGGCGAGGATGGCCTGGTCGAGGGTGTGGCCGCCGGAGACCGTCATCTCCACCGAGCGTTCGCCCCGCTCGGCCTCGAAGGTCTGGAGTGTGGCGGTTTCGTCGGGCGAGAGGTCGCGGTCAAGGTCGAAGACGAACGTCTCCCGCTCCATCCCCGCGAGCAGTTCCTTGATATTCCCCTGCTCGACGATCTCGCCCTGGTTGATGATGGCCACATGGCGGCAGAGCTGTTCGGCCTCCTCGAGATAGTGCGTGGTGAGGATGATGGTGACGCCGCGCTGGTTGAGCTCGCGGAGGAAATCCCACATCCCGCGCCGGAGCTCGATGTCCACGCCCGCCGTCGGCTCGTCCAGGATGAGGAGGCGCGGTTCGTGTACCAGGCCGCGGGCGATCATCAGGCGTCGCTTCATGCCCCCCGAGAGGGCCCGGGCCTGTTCGTGGCGTTTCTCCCAGAGGCCGAGCGCCCGGAGGTATTTCTCGGCGGCCGGCTGGGCGCGGTCGCGCGGGATGCCGTAGTAGCCGGCCTGGTTGAGCACGATGTCGATGACCTTCTCAAAGATGCCAAAGTTGAACTCCTGCGGCACCACTCCGATTCCGAGTTTGGCCCGGGCCGGATCCTCGTCGATATCCACACCTCCTACCCTGACCTGCCCGGAGGATTTGTTGGTCAATCCGGAGAGGATGCCGATAAGCGTGGACTTGCCGGCGCCGTTGGGACCGAGGAGCGCGAAGAAATCCCCTTCTTCGACGGAGAGGGTAACGCCTTTCAGAGCCTGGACACCGTTGGGATAGGTCTTTTTGAGATCGATGACGGAAATAGCCGGCATAGCGGAAAAGTAAGACTCGATTCAGCGTATCAGAAACCGCCCGGAATGAAAACAGTCCTGTCCCCCCGGAACAGGACTGTGGACCGGGTCTCAGCCGCCTATGGGAGGCGGAGGGGGCGGAGGGGGGATGGTCCCCGTCCCGCCAGTACAGCTCTGGCTCGTCACCGGCGAGCCGCCGGTGCAGCCGGAGGGAGTGCGAGTGAGGACCGTGCGGGTCTGGGTACCGTTCGAGCAAGTCCCCCAGCCGCTATAGGTGAAGCCGGTGCAGGTAGTCGAACCAGTGCCACCGGGCGTCGTACTCGGTGGCGGAGGAGTGGTCCCGCCAGTGCCCGAGCCGCCGGTCGCCCAGCGGCTCAGCATGATGCCGAGGTCCCGCATATTGACCTTGCCATCACCGTTCACATCGATGGCCGCAGTGGCCGTCCCGAGCCAGTTCTGGAAGAGGAGGGCGATGTCCGCGTTGCCGAAGGTACGGGTGGTCGTCCCTCCGCCGGTCGAGCCGCCGGGCGTAGTGGTCGGGGGCGGAGGAGTGGTGCCGCCGGTCGAGCCGGGCGTAGTAGTGGGAGCCGGAGGCGTGCCTGTCGTCGTACCTCCGGTCGTTCCTCCAGTACAGCTCTGGCTCGTCACCGGGGAGCCGCCGGTGCAGCCGGAGGGAGTGCGAGTGAGGACGGTCCGCGTCTGGGTGCCGTTGGTACAGGAGCTCCAGGCGGAGTAGGTGAAACCGGTGCAGGTGACCGTAGCGGTACAGCTCTGGCTCGTCACCGGGGAACCGCCGGTGCAACCCGAGGGGGTGCGGGTGAGGACGGTCCGCGTCTGGGTGCCGTTGGTGCAGGTACTCCAGGCGGAGTAGGTGAAGGAAGTGCAGGTGGTAGCCGTACCTCCGGTACTGCCGCCGGTCGGAGGCGGGGGTGGAGGTGGCGGAGGGACGCCCCACGCCGTGATCGGCGCTCCCCACAGCGCTACCAACCCAGCCAGGACGAAGGCGGCTCGGGCGGACTGTCGGTTTCGGGAAAAAACATGGCGCATACGGCGGTTGGTTACCTGACCCAGATGAAGACGCGACGGCTGGCCTCGTTGCCCGCTTTGTCATAGACCCGGAAACGGAAGCTGTGGAGGCCGCGCGGCGTGTCGGACGGGATGACGAAGAACGAGCGTTTGGTGTTGCGGGTGCGGTTGTTGAAGATGTATTTGTAGTGGTCCACGGCGTCGTTGTCGTCGGTCAGCCACCAGACGATCTCGCCCCGTTTCTTGGAGAGGAGGCGCGGCAGATGGACGATCTCAGGATCCTCGAGGTCCACCCGCACCGTGTACGTAGCCGACTGGGCGACGACGTTGCCGGAGGCGTCCAGGTAGCGCACGGTATAGTCATAATCCTTGAGGTCCTTTTCACCTTTGACCTTGAAGGAGAGCTTCCACGTCCCGTCGGCTTTGACGGTGGTGTCCTCGATCACTTTGCCTTTCTCGAGCACCTCCACCTTGCCGCCGGCGATTTCCGGAGCCTGTCCCTTGAACTCGATGGTGCGCGAATCGCTCAAAATGGTGTTGGCCACGGCCAAGGCCACCTTGTCCCCGCCGACGCGGAGGACGCCGCCCTGGTTGACGAGGATGATCCCTCCCTGGGCCGGAACCGGAGTCCCGCCGGCGCCGCCATCGCCCTCCCCATAGGTGCAGGCTTCGGTGAGAAGTGGTGCCCCGCCTACACAAGCGGCCGGCACGGTCGAGAGGACCGTCCGTACTCGGCTGCTGTCCGGCTGGCAGGCGCTCCATGGGGAATACGTGAAGTCGGTGCAGGCCGTGCCGCTCCCACCCTGATCATAGGTGCAGCTCTGGGAAAGGGCGGGGTTGCCCCCGGCGCACCCGGCCGGCATGCTGCCGACGACCGTCCGGAGCTGGATGCCCGAAGGCTGGCAGGCGCTCCACGGGGAATAGGAGAATTGGGAACAGATGATACTGCCGCCGGTGCCGCCGTCAGTGCCAGTGCCGCCGCCGACGGGCGGAGGTGGGGGTGGAGGCACGGTCGGCCCTCCGCCGCTTCCGCCGGAGTCGCCGCCACCGGTGCCACCGCCGGTGTTGCCGCCGGTATCACCTCCCGTCCCGCCGCCGATCGGAGGCGGGGGTGGGGGTGGAGGAACATTGGTGCCGCCGTCTCCCCCGCTCCCGCCGGTGCCGCCAGTGTCACCCGGCGTAGTGGTGGGCGGAGGCGGCGTGGTGCCGCCGGTGTCCGAGCCGGAACCCGGCGTGGTGGTGGGCGGAGGCGGCGTGGTGCCACCGGTACCCGATCCGCCCCCGCCGGTCGAACCGCCCGTACCGGAACCGCCGACAGCCACGCGCGCATTGGTGACCGCGTTTAGGATGTCCGTGCCCAGACCGTCATTGGCGATGACGTCGGATTCGGTATATGCTCCCCCGGCATATTCGAGACGGATGTTGTCGGCGCTCGGACTGGCCTGCCGGAGAGCCCGGAACGTCAGTTCGACGAACAGACCGCCCGTGGTCTGGACGCCGGGCGTGGGCTTGCCCATGACGATGTCAAAGACGCCGGCCGCCGTATCCTGGCGCACCAGCTGGCAGGGCTTGTTCTGGTACTGGCAGGCGTTGTTCGGGGTGAAGACCGAATCGGCGGTGCTGTAGCCCTGGAGCCGGAAGACGGCCGGATCGTAGAGCACCCGGGCGCGGGCGGCCACCACCGGATTATTGTTGGTATTGATGAGGACATCCACGGTGAACGTCCCGTCGACGGCCACGGACGCATCCGAGGCGCTGAGTGAAAGCTGGGCCCCTTCGGCGGCCTGGGTGAGGGTCTGGAGACGAAGGGTGGCGGCCCAGACGAAAGAGGAGGCGATGCCGGCCGCGAAGACGACAATGACAAGACTCTGGCGGGCCGAAAACCGGGTGTTCTTGGCGAACTGGTATGCCCGCGTCCAACGCGAAAGGCTCTCGTGGGTGAGGCGGTCGATGGGACGCGGTTCCGGAAAATCCATAACGGAAGTTTGTTTTCGAAAAGCCACGACCGCACTGCTCCGGGCAGGCGGCCGGCCTTGGTTTATCTCCAGTATACAACATTCCGCCCATGGGAAAACGAGGCCTGTCAAGCGGCTCGCGGAGGAAACGCGCGGCCGGAAAAACAAAAACCCGACCCCTTGCGGGGCCGGGTTTTCTACCGAACCGATTACCAGTTGGAGTTGCCTCCACCCTGGAAATCGCGCCGGGGCCGATCCTCTTTGGGACGGGCCACGTTGACGGTGAGCTTGCGCCCGCCGAAATCCTGGCCGTGCCAACGATCGATCGCCTTCTGGCCTTCCTCTTCGGAAGCCATCTCCACGAAACCGAAACCGCGGGAGCGGCCGGTCATGCGGTCGATGACGACGGAAGCGGAGACGACGTTACCGCACTCGGCGAAAGCCGCGCGCAGTTCATCGTCGTTCGTCGAATACGGAAGACCGCCGACGTACAACTTCTGAGCCATAACGCAAATGGTCGTTACGATGTAACCGTGGAAGCCGACCTTCCATGCTTGACTTCCCTTCTGACTTGCGTAAGGGCTCAGAAATTGAGACCGTCTGCAACGATTCGAGACCACAGCACAGGAAAACTTGCCACGGGGAGAGTATAGCACGGACCGGCCGGAAAAGCAACCTTTTCCGGGCCGCGGCCGCGTTTGAAAAACCCCTGAAACATGCTACTTTGGGAGACATCCGGCCCTGTCCTGAACCCTATGTCCGACGAGCGTTCCGTCTCCGGCCCCGACCTCCCCAAACAATACGATCCCTCGCAGTGGGAAGACCGCCTGTATCGGGAGTGGTCTGAGTCCGGCTGCTTCGCGCCGGACGCCTCTCGGGCAGAGGTATTCGCGATGGTCCTGCCCCCGCCCAACGTCACGGGCAACCTCCACCTCGGCCACTCGGCCATGGTGGCCATCCAGGACATCCTGGCCCGCGTTTCCCGGATGCAGGGCAAACGCACTCTTTGGCTGCCCGGCACCGACCACGCCGCTGTCGCCACCCAGAGCAAGGTCGAATCGCTCATCTATAAGGAAGAGGGCAAGACCCGCCACGATCTCGGCCGGGAGGCTTTCCTTGAACGCGTCGAGGCTTTCGCCCGGGCGAGTCACGACACCATCGTCGCGCAGATCGAAAAGCTGGGCGCTTCGGTCGACTGGTCGCGCGAGGCCTATACCTTGGACGAGCAGCGGAGCCGGGCCGTCCGCACCGCTTTCAGGACGATGTACGACCAGGGCCTCATCTACCGCGGCTACCGCGTGGTCAACTGGTCGGTCAAAGGCCAATCCACTCTCTCCGATGACGAGGTGGTGCACGTGGAACGGGAGACTACCCTGTACACCTTCCGGTACTGGAAAGGTTTCCCCATCCCCATCGCCACCACCCGCCCCGAGACCAAGCTGGGCGACACGGCCGTGGCGGTGCACCCAGAAGGGAAATATAGGCAGTTCATCGGCCAGGAATTCACCGGGGTCTTCTGCGGCGTGCCGCTCACCCTGAAAGTCATCGGTGACGAGGCCGTGGATCCCGAGTTCGGCACGGGCGCCGTCGGCGTCACGCCCGCCCACAGCCATACCGACTACGACATCTGGCTCCGACACCGGGAAGAGATGGCCTTTGGCCCCGACGGCCGGCCGGTCATCGGCACCGACGGACGGATGGCCGACAACGCCGGCGACTACGCCGGCCTGACCGCCGAGGAAGCCCGCGCCAAAATCGTGGAATGCCTGGAAAGCGCCGGCCTCATCGCAAAGACCGAGACACTCGTCCACAGTGTCGGCACGAGCGACCGTTACGGTGATGTCATCGAGGCCCTCCCTCTCCTCCAGTGGTTCGTGGCGGTGGACCGCGAGTTCGACCATCCCACCAAGGGCAAGACGACCCTGAAAAAACTGATGCGCGAGGCGGTCGCCTCAGGTGGCGTCCGGATCGTCCCCGAACGTTTCGAAAAGACGTATTTCCACTGGAT
>CAYNEL010000043.1:0-6530 GCA_964396225.1 uncultured Bdellovibrionales bacterium
CGAACACGTGGCCAAGATCCCTGGCTCGCACACCGGCCAGTATCTGAAGAAAGTGCTGCGTCGGAAGTGACCGTCCCGTTGTCCGGGGCTGGTGTACTATGGGGATATGGTTACCACCACCGCGACCACATGGCGCTTCCGGATACCGGACGGGACGCTCGAAGCCGTCAAATGGCTAGCCCTCGTCTCGATGGTCTGGGATCACGGCGTGCGGTTCCTCCTCTACGGCCTGAGCGGGGCGAGCAGTTACGGTCCAGCCACTGCGTTCGGGCGTCTCGCTTTTCCGCTGTTCGCGCTTATCCTGGCGTACAACCTGGCCCGTCCCGGGATGGATCGGGCCGCGTACCGCCGCACCCTCTTACGCCTTCTCGGTTTCGGCCTGCTGGCCGTCCCGGCCTACTGGTATCTCATCGGTCCGTATCCGCTCAACATCCTTTTTACCCTCGCCCTGGCCACGCTCATCGTGGCCGCCTATGAGGCGCGTCCGGATTGGCGGGGCGCGCTCGGCGGCGCGCTCCTGTTTGTTTCCGGCGGCGCCTTGGTCGAGTACGGTTGGCCGGGGCTCACCCTCATCCTTTCGGCCTATGCCTGGTTCCGTTCGGGAGCCACCCTCTGGTCCACGGTCCTTCTTGCCGCCGGCTTCCTCGCCCTGGCGGACATCAATTGGAGCCACTGGGGGACGCTCGCTCTGCCGGTTTTCCTCCTGGCTTCCGCCGTCTCGCTCCGTGTCCCGCGGAACAAATGGTTCTTCTACGCCTTCTATCCGATTCACCTCACACTGATCGCCGCCATGCTTTTCCTGGCGGGATGAAAAACCAGCCCCTGAGGCCGGTATCTTTTGCCCGATCAATAAACGATACGTACCCGTCTAACCCTTGGGCGACTTGTCCTTGGACAGCTCGGCCACGGCCCGCTGGAGGCCGGCCAGGGCCTGCTCGATGTTGTGAAGTTTCTCCTGGGTGGTGAGCGCGTGGGTGTCCGGCTCGTCTTCCTCTCCGCTCATTTCCTCGACATCCTCGGAAATCTCCTCGACGTCCTCACCAATATCCTTGACTTCCTCCTGGATGCCCTCGATATCCTCGCTCATCTCCTCGACGTCCTCACTGATGCCCTCGATGTCCTCGCTGATGTCTTCTACGTCCTCAGCCAATCCTTCCACGTCCTCGCTGACTGCCGAGAGGGTCTGGGTCTGGCGGTTGACCGTCATCTGGATGAGGATGGAGAGGTAGATGGCCTCGAGCGAGACGACCGTGGTCAGAACGAGGAGGACCTCCTCGACCGTCCAGCCGAAATAGCGCAGGCTGAAAACCCCCACGAACAGGAAGGTGTGGATGAACAGCGAGAGAGGCGAGCCGATGGCCCGGGTGGCCTGGGTGACAAATTTGTCGAGCATAACCTGGTTCTAGCGGGCGGTATCCCGGCACCTTATCACGGATTGGGAGAGAGGTCCATGTCCCCATCCTCTTTTTCTTCGCGCCGCATCATCTCCGCGTGGGTGATGCTGGCGTGAGTGGGTTCGGGAGATCGTTTGCTTGGGCCCTCGCCGTATTCGCGGGTGGTATTGGCTTCCGTTTGGGGCGGGAGATCTTGTCTCAACCCGCGACCGGCGGCACGCCGAGTTTCCAGTTCTTGCTGTTTGGTTGCGGCTGCTGCCTCCCTGGCCGCCTCCGCCTCATTGTGTTTTTCGAATCGCTGCCGGAATTGTTTTTGGAGTTCCACGTTGGTGATGTGGGCCAAAGCCTCTTCCTGGAATGGTTTCAGGGGCATAGGTATTTCTGTGGATGGTGATGTTTCCATTGTAGAGGTTTTGGCCGAAAAGAAGCAATCGGCGTTCAGTCCTCGATGAGCGGGACGAAGGCGAAGCCCTCGATTTTCCGGATTTCCGTTTCCGTGTTCCCGATCTTGCGCACTTGCCAGAGCGCTCCCGCCACGGGAATGACGAGGATGCCGCCGACCCTGAGTTGTCGGACCAGGCTCTCCGGTAAGCGTCCGATGCCGGCCGAAACGAGGATACGGTCGAAGGGCGCCTCTTCCGGCAGGCCGAAAGCTTTTCCAGCTTGGCGGATATCCACCTGAGGGAAGGCGTAACGGGCGAGGTTGGCCCGTCCCAAAGAGACCAGCTCGGGCACCCGCTCCACGCCATAGACCCGGCCCTCCGGACCGACGATATGGGCCAGGAGAGCGGTCGTCCAACCGGAGCCAGATCCGACGTCCAGGATGCGCATACCGGATCTCGGCTCGAGCAATTCGAGCATGAGAGCCACGGTGTATGGTTGGGAGATGGTTTGGCCGTGGCCGATGGGGAGGGCGGTGTCCAGCTCGGCTTCCTCGCGGTATGCTGGAAGCACGAAATCCTCTCGCTTGACGGTGCGGAAAGCGTCAATCAGCGAGGGGGTGACGAGCGTGTTCTCGCGGATGAGGTGATCGAGCCAGGCGGGCATATTGAAATTCTGTCGGGAGGGGAGTAGAATGCCATTTTATGGTTCCAGTATAGTCTCGTATGGCGAAAGAAACCACCGCACCTGTTTCCGGAAAAAGCACCCTCCCTCCCAAGGGACTGCCCGACGTCCCGGGCGTGTATTTCTTTATGGGTCCCAGAGGCAAGCTTCTCTATATCGGCAAGGCCACCTCGCTCACTGACCGAGTGAAAAGCTATTTCGTTTCCGACATCGCCCGTACCCGAGGACCCAAGATCGTCTCCATGCTCGAGCAGGCGAAAAGCGTGCGTTGGCAGGTGACCGACTCCGTCCTCGAGGCGCTGCTCCTCGAGGCTCATCTCATCAAGAAGCATCAGCCGCCGTACAACACCGATGTCAAGGACGACAAGAGCTGGAACCAAGTAGTCGTCACCCAGGAGCGCTTCCCGAGGATTCTCCTCGCCCGCTCGCGCAACCTCGTCTCCGAGCCGTCGCTTCGGACCGGCCGGACGACGCTCCGCCTCCCCGACGGTACACTCATCCGCTACGCTTTCGGGCCGTTCCCGAGCGGAGGGCAGCTCCGCGAGGCGCTCCAGATCGTGCGGCGCATCTTCCCGTACCGGGACCAGTGCGTCCCGCTGGCGGAACTCCGCGACCCGGCTCGCGCCAAGCCGTGTTTCCATGCCGGCCTGGGCCTCTGCCCCGGCGTCTGCGTCGGCGCCGTCACTCCCCGCGAGTATGCCGTCACAGTCCGGCGCATCAAACTTTTTTTCGAGGGTCGGACGGGGGATGTGGCCCGTTCGCTCGAACGCGCCATGCTTGCCGCGGCCAAGCGCGAGGAGTTCGAGAAGGCCGCAAACCTGAAACGCACCCTCTTCGCCCTCCGGCACATCCAGGACGTGGCTCTGGTCAAGAAGGATTTCGACGGCCCAGGAACAAGCGCCGGCTTCCGGATCGAAGCGTATGACGTGGCTCATCTCTCTGGCCAGTCGGTGGTGGGCGTGATGACGGCGGTCGAGGACGGTCAGGCCAGGCGGAGCGATTACCGAAAGTTCAACCTAGTCCGCGGCAACCACGACATCGGCAACCTCTCTGACATGCTGGTCCGCCGCCTCAATCATCCTGAGTGGCCGTGGCCGTCGCTCATCGTCACCGACGGCGGGGCACCCCAGCGTGATGCGGTACGGCGCGTCCTCGCGGCACGCGGACTGGCCATCCCCGTTGCGAGCGTGGTCAAGGATGAACGCCATCAGCCCCGCGACATCCTCGGCCCGACCGCCCTGGTAGGGAAACACCGTTCGGCCATCCTCCTGGCCAACGCCGAGGCCCACCGCTTCGCCGTTACCTTCCATCGCAAGAAACGCGGCCGGCGTTTCCTCGGCCGCTGACCGTCTGAAGCCTTTTTCCCGCCAACGGTTTACACGTGTCAACAAAGCGTGTATCATGGAGGGCAATTCGCGCCTTTTCTTTTTCCTCCTTCCGCTCCGTCCGTCGAGTGGACCGCCCTTATGCCGAAAAAGAACTCGATCGTCGTCGAGGGAGCCCGGGTGAACAATCTAAAGAACGTGAGCGTCGAGATCCCGCGCGAGAGCCTGGTCGTCTTCACCGGTCTCTCCGGCTCAGGCAAGTCCTCGCTCGCCTTCGATACGGTCTATGCCGAGGCCAACCGCCGCTATATGGAGTCCCTCTCCTCCTATGCCCGGCAGTTCCTGGACGATCTCGGCAAGCCGGACGTGGACGCGGTACGTCACCTGTCGCCCGCCATCGCTATCGACCAGAAGAGCGTCAGCCGCAGCCCGCGCTCGACGGTCGGGACGCTTACCGAAGTGTATGACTACCTGCGCGTCCTCTATACCCGGGCGGGGGAGCCGCACTGTCCGAAATGCGGCCAGGTCCTCCGACGTAAAAGTACCGCTTCCATCCTTGAGGAGGTTCTCAACTTTCCGGACGGCACCCATGTCACGTTCCTGGCCAGACTCGACCACACCCTGCGCAAGACGGAGAAGGAAGCCCTGAAGCAGGTGGAACAGTGGGGCTATGCCCGGGTGCGTTTCCACAACCAGCTTATGACCGTGGCCGAGGCCCTGCCGCATGCTTCCGATATGCTTCTCTCGGAGCTCGATGTGGTGGTGGATCGGGTCGCCTTCGACCGGACCAAGCCGGACCGTGAACGCATCCTCGATTCTCTCGAGACGGCCTTCAAGCTCGGAAGGGGGACGCTCACCCTCCTCCTCAACCAGCACGAGGAGCGGTGGTTCAGCCGCGAATATCGTTGCGAAAACTGCGACCTCCGTCTGCCCGAGCTTTCGCCCAACCTTTTTTCCTTCAACAGTCCCGAAGGGGCCTGCGGCGAGTGCGGCGGCCTCGGGGTGAAGCTCGAGTTTGACCGCGACCTCGTCATTCCCAACCAGAATCTGTCGCTCCGCGAGGGCGCCATCCGTCCCTGGAGCAAGACGGGTGAATGTCGGGGACCGGGCAATGGCCATATGGAGACGCTCCGCGTGCTCGCCGGTAAGCACAAATTCTCCATGGACGTGCCGGTCAAGAAACTTTCCAAGAAACACCTCGACCTCATCTTTGTCGGCGAGCCTGCCCATAAGGGAGAAGCAGGCTTTCCCGGCGTTATCGCCATACTTGAGGAGAAGTACCAGGAGACCAGGTCCGAGCACACCCGGAACGAGTTGGAACGCTATATGTGGAGGAGTGTCTGTCCGACCTGCCAGGGCAAACGCCTGAAACCCGAAAGCCTCTCGGTCCTCTTCGAGGGGCGCTCCATCCACGACGTGGCCAGCTTGCCCGTTTCCGATCTGCGGGATTTCCTGAAAGGCGTGGCCCGCCGCCGGATGGATCCGGGAGTGGAACGCGTGGTGGTGCCGCTGTGCGCCGAGATGGAGGCCCGTCTCGCCGCCGTCGAACAGGTAGGGCTTGGCTATCTTGACCTTTCGCGGAGCGCCGAGACGTTGTCCGGTGGCGAGGCCCAGCGCATCCGCCTGGCCGTCCAGATGAAGTCGGACCTGACGGGCGTGCTCTACGTCCTCGACGAGCCTTCCGTGGGCCTCCACAGCCGCGACACCGCCAAACTCCTCTCCGCCCTGGAAAGCCTCAAGGAGAAAAACAATTCCCTCATCGTGGTGGAACACGATCCCTATATCATGAAGCGCGCCGACTGGATCATCGACCTCGGACCGGGGGCTGGTCGCGAGGGCGGCGAGCTCATCTTTTCGGGGACGCCCGAGCGACTCCTCCAATCCAAAACCATGACCGGACTCTTCCTTTCCGGCCGCGAGACGGTGAGCGATCCCAAACGCGCTCCGCGGCGGGGGAAGGATGCCCTGTCCATCATCGGTGCCCGGGAGCATAACCTGAAGAATGTGGACGTCTCCATCCCCTTGGGCTGTTTCGTGGCCGTCTCCGGTGTCTCGGGTTCGGGCAAGTCCAGCCTGGTGCACGATATCCTGGCCCGTGCCCTCTCCAAGCACTTCTATCAGGCCCGCGTCCAACCAGGCGCCCATACCCGTATCGACGGCGTCCGTCACATCGACAAGGTAGTGACCGTCACCCAGGATCCGATCGGCCGCACGCCGCGTTCCAACGCCGCCACCTACACCGGCATCTTCACTCCTATCCGCGAGCTGTTTGCCGGCACCGCCGAAGCCAAGAAAGCCCACTTCGACGGCAGCCACTTCAGCTTCAATATGCGGGGCGGCCGGTGCGAGACCTGCCAGGGCGGGGGCTTGCGGAAGGTCGAGATGTACCTCCTCCCCGACCTCTATCTTCCTTGTGAGAACTGCCGGGGGACGCGTTACAGCGAGAAGACTCTGGCCATCGAATACCGCGGGATGAACATCGCCCAAGTACTCAACATGACCGTCACCGAGGCCCGGGCCTTCTTCTACGACCAGCCGGCCATCGAGGAGAAATTGCGCGTCATGGAAGAGGTGGGTCTTGGCTACCTCGTCTTGGGTCAGAGCGCCACCAACCTTTCTGGTGGCGAGGCCCAGCGCATCAAGCTGGCCGCCGAACTCTCGCGCAAATCCACTGGCCAGACCCTCTACATCCTCGACGAGCCGACCATCGGACTGCATTTCGAGGACGTGCGTCGGCTGCTCCTCG
>CAYNEL010000044.1:0-5753 GCA_964396225.1 uncultured Bdellovibrionales bacterium
CGCCGCCCAGATCAAGAAGGGCGAGGACGTGGTGGGCAACCGCGTCTCGGTCAAGATCGTCAAGAACAAGGTGGCCCCGCCCTTCAAGAAGACCGAGTTCGACATCATGTACAACGAGGGCATCTCGTACACGGGCGATCTCATCGATACCGGCGTCAAATACGAGATCGTCAAGAAATCCGGCAATTCCCTCTCCTACGGCGAAGTGAAGCTCGGCCCCGGTCGGGAAGCCGCCAAGGCGTTCCTCAAGGAAAACCCGAAGATCGCCAAGGAAATCGAGAAGGCGGTACTGAAAAAGGCCAAAGAAGCATAGGTCGGCCCGGAAATATCCTGGAAACAAGCGGAACGGCCCTTCCAAAAGGGCCGTTTTCGTGCTATACTGTCGGGTGATGGAACACCAACAGTCCCCACATTTTGATTTTTCCGTAAAACGCCTCTTTCGTGCCGGCTTGGGCGTTTTTTTGCTTCTGTCGGCCGTTTTCATACCCTTGTCCCAGGCCTGGGCGGCCAACGAGGACGAGCTTGAGGATGATATCCAGGATGTGGAAAAGGACCTCAAGGCGGCCGAAGCCAAAAAAGCGACTCTCCAGCAGAACCTGAACCGCCTCGACAGCTCGCTCCGGTCCACCCAGGCGGCTATCGCGCGCACTCAGGAGGCCATCCGCAACACCACCGATGCGCTCGAGAAGAAAGTCCTCGAGATCCAGCTCCTCGAGCAGGAGATCGAATACAAGAAGACCGTCCTCCGTGGTCTCCTCCAGGAAATGTATTTCAACGGCGACCGGCCGCTCGTCCAGGTGGTCCTGGCCGAGGCCAGCTTCTCGGCCGTCCTCGACCGGGCCAGCCAGACACTGACTTTCCAGGAGCGTCTCCAGCGCACTTTGGACGAGGTGCAGGAGCTCGAGATCGCCGCCGAAGTGGAGCGGGCCAACCTGGCCGAAGCCAAGGCCGAGAATGAGCAGTTCCTGGCCAACAAGAAAGCCGAGCAGAACACCCTCTCGACCACCAAGGCGGACGTAGCCGAAGATATCGAGAGCCAGGAGAAGGTCATCTCCCGTCTCCGCAAGGAGCTCTCGGAACTCCAGAGCGATTTGGCCGCCCTGACCGGCAAGTCGTACAACGCCAAAGACATCGAAGAGGCGGTGGAGTTCGCCAGCAAGAAGACCGGCGTCCCCAAAGGCTTCCTCTTCGGCGTCCTCAAGATGGAGACCAACCTGGGCAGGAACGTGGGCGGCTGTACCTATGCCGAGGTGGAGAAGGGTGCCGAGGCCAATTACAAGAAAGGCAAGCTCTCCAAGAGGTCCTGGCAGACTTTCCAGTACCGCCGCGACCTGTTCAAGAAGATCACCAAAGAGCTCGACCTCGACTACAGGAAACAGAAGGTCTCCTGCAACCCAAAGGGCTACACCGGGACGGGAGGCGCCATGGGCGTGGCTCAGTTCATGCCGGACACCTGGATGGGATACAAGTCGGCCGTCACCAAGGCCACGGGCCACAATCCCCCCAGCCCCTGGAACCTGACCGACGGCGTCATGGCCATGGCCCTCAAGCTCGACAAGGTCCCGGGCGTGGACCAGGGCAAGCGGAGCGCTTGGAAAACCGCCGCCGCGGCCTATCTCGGCACGAGCTACGCTCCCTATATCAACGGCATCCTGTATTGGGCGGACAACTACAAGAAGCTCATCTGAGGGCTTCCCTTGCCAGATCCGGCCATTCCTGCTATCCTTGGTCCACAACTGAGAAAGTCCGAGTCCTTCCCGCTTCGGCCCAGCCGGAGATAGGAAAGACACCAACCGTGATCGTGACGGCCGGACTCTTCTTCGGGGTCCGGCCTTTCGTTTGGCCGGGGGTTGGGTTTTCAGCCATCCAGTCGTAAACCGTAAGCCAGTCGAATCTATGCCGATCCAGTACGAACTGTTTTATCTCGTGGGCGATACCAAGGAAGCCGAGCTGCCCCGCATCAAGGGCGAGGTCGAGAAGATCGTGGCCGACCACGGCGGCACCTGGCTCGAGAAGGAAGTGGTCGAGAAGCGCAAGCTCGCCTATCCGGTGAAGAAAGAGGCCCGCGGCACCTACATCGCCAAGCGTTTCACCCTGCCGGGCCAGGACGAGCGTCCCGAGGGCGAGGCCGGGAAGAACGCCGTAGCCGAGATGAACCGGGTGCTTCAGCTCTACCACGACGTGCTCCGTTTCATCATTGTGCGTGCCGATGACCTGCCGTCGCTCGACAGCCGCGAGGAGGCGCTCAAAAACATGCCGGTGGCCCAGCGCCGTCCGGTCCAGCAGGGACGGGGCGGCATGCGCCGGCCCTACGGCGGCGCCCCGCGTCCGTCCGCCGCTCCCGCCGTGGCGCCGGTCATCTCCACTCCTCCGGCCGAGGAGAAGCCCGAGGTGACGTCCGCTGAGATCGACAAGCAGCTCGACGAAGTGCTCGACAAGAAACTGCCGAACATCTAATCCATATGCGCCCCGCCACCCGTCGGGAGCCGGGGACCAGAAGCCTATGAACGTCAACAAAGTCATCCTAGTGGGCCGTCTCACCCGCGATCCGGAGATTCGGACCACCCCGGGCGGCCAGAGCGTCGCCACGGTGGGTCTCGCCACCAACTCGTTCTGGACGGACAAGGGCGGCCAGCGCCAGGAACGCACCGAATACCACACCGTCGTCCTGTGGAGTCGTCTGGCCGAGATCGCCGGCCAGTATCTCACCAAGGGGCAGGAGGCTTACTTCGAGGGGCGGCTCCAGACGCGCACCTACACCGACAAGGCCGGTGTCGAGCGCAAGACCACCGAGGTGGTGGCTGAGAACATGCAGCTCGGTTCCCGTCCGGGAGGCGCGGGCGGGGCTCCGCGTCCGGCGGCGGGGCAGACTCCCGCGGCCGCCGGCAAGCCGGCCCAGAAAGAAGAGGAGATCCCCACCATCAACCTGGACGACGAGGGGACGGCGGAGGTCAAAATCGAAGACATCCCTTTTTAATCCGGTTTTTCGATTGCAGGCTGACGGGTTTGCGGATCACGCGGCCTCCCAGTCTTCCGTTGGCAATCGTGTAATGTAAGTTGTCAGTTCACCCCTATGGCTTCACTCGACAAGAACTTCATCCAGAAGCTCGACCACATGGACTACAAGGACGCCTACTTCCTCCGGCGCTTCCTGAATTCGCAGGGTAAGATCTACCCGCCCAAGAAGTTCGGCCTGTCCACCAAGCAGCAGCGCAACCTCGCTACCGCGATCAAACGCGCCCGCTACATGGCGCTCATCCCGTACGTCATCAACTGATTCATTGCGGATTTGATTGCGGATGGACGAATGGCGGACCGGAATTTGTCCATCTGCAAGCCGTTAATTGGTTTCAACTTCACCATCGCTATGCTGGGCATTTCCGACATCAAGACGGGCAAGAAGATCGTGGTCGAGGGCGTGCCGTATGCAGTGCTCTACCACGAACATTCCAAGACCGGCCGGGCCGGTGCGGTGCTCCGCAGCCGGATCAAGAACCTCCTCACGGGCGCCGTCCTCGAGCGGACCTTCCAGGGTGCCGACAAGATCGAGGAAGCGGACATTTCCAAGTCCAAAGCCCAGTACCTCTACCGCGAGGGGGACCGGTTCGCTTTCATGGACCAGTCGAGTTACGAGCAGTTCGAGCTGGCCATCGAGACCATCGGGAGCGGCAAGGACTACCTCGTCGAGGGGACCGAAGTGACCATCCTCAACTGGAACGGCCATCCCATCAACATCGAGCTGCCGCCCAAGGTGACGCTCAAGGTGACGGATGCCCCTCCCGGTATCCGGGGCGATACGGCCCAGGGCGGGGACAAGGTGGTGACGCTCGAGACCGGCCTTCAGGTCTCAGCCCCGCTCTTCGTCGAGGCGGGGGACGAGGTGGTGGTAAACACCGAGTCCGGACTCTACGTTTCCCGTGCCTGAAACAGCCGATTTACGGCTTGAAAACGGCCTTTTTTCCGGGCCGTTTTCGTTTGCTTTTCGGGCTGAAAAGGTCTATACTGGAAGGGCAGTTCGAGGGGCCCGGATCCGCTTGTGCGGCCGGTCCTTTTTCGCTCACATACGCTGGCCGCAGCTGCCTGCCAGTGAGTATCCGATTCTGAGAGTATGAGGCTCCGTACGCTCCACCGTTGGCTCAAATTGGTGGCGGTCGCCGGAGGGATCGCCTGGGGCGTCGTCCTGTTCCGGTTTGCTCCCGACGCTCCGGTATGGTGGACGCGCGAGGCGTTCTACGCATCACTCCTCGTTTTCGCTGGCGCGGCACTGGCCCTCTTCCTCTCGCGTCTGCGGGCCGCCATGCTGGGCGAATCCGCCGCCGCCCGCGAGGCCGGCAAGAGCGTCCGCGAAGGATACCTTTTCTCGCTCTATGGCATCGTGCTTCTCGGTCTCCAGGAGTACCGGGTGTTCGCCTGGTGGCTGGCGGCCCTCGTGGCCGTGCCGTTCCTCCTGGTCGAGCTGTGGTTCCTCCGTCGCGAACGTCCCAGTCCCGAAGAGCATTGACCCGAAAATTCCAATTGCCAATTCCCAGCCTCGGACGTCAGAAAGGATGGCGGGATTGAGCGTTGAAAATTGAATTTATTGAACGTCCGCCCGTTATGTCTCCCAAGAAACCGCTTTCCAAGAACAACGACTACAGTGCCAAGAACATCCAGGTCCTCGAGGGCCTGGACCCGGTGCGCAAGCGTCCCGGCATGTACATCGGTGGCACTTCGACCGAAGGCCTCCATCACCTCATCTGGGAAGTGGTCAACAACTCCATCGACGAGGCCATGGCGGGCTATGGCAAGGAGATTACCGTCCGCCTCCTGCCTGACGACGTCGTCTCGGTCTCCGACGAGGGTCGTGGCATTCCCGTCGAGATCCATCCTCAGACCAAGAAATCCACCCTAGAAACCGTCCTTACCATCCTCCATGCCGGCGGCAAGTTCGGCGGGGGAGGGTACAAGATCTCCGGCGGTCTCCACGGCGTCGGCGTCTCGGTGGTCAACGCCCTCTCCGAGTGGACCCGGGCCGAAGTGCGGCGCGACGGCAAGCTCTACGTCCAGGAGTACGTGCGCGGCGTCCCCAAGGCGAAGGTCAAAGAGGCCGGCAAGGCGCCGGACACCGGCACCACCATCACCTTCAGGGCCGATCATGAGATCTTCCCCGAAATCAAGTACAGCTGGTCCAAGATCCTCGAATACCTCCGTTACCAGGCCTACCTCACCAAGGGCGTGCGCATCACCGCCATCGACCAGCGCACCGGTGTCCCGCACGAGGAACGCCGCTACAGCTTCTACTTCGATTCGGGCATCGTCTCCTTCGTGCGTTTCCTGAACCGCAACCGCGAGGTCAAGAATCCGACCCCCGTCTACATCGAGAAGACCGAGGGCGACACCTATGTCGAGGTCTCCCTCCAGTACGCCGACACGTACAAGGAACACCTGTTCGCCTTCGCCAACAACATCGTCAATCCGGGCGGCGGCATGCACGTCACCGGCTTCAAGGCCGCGCTCACCCGCGTCCTGAACGACTACGCCAAGAAGAACAACTTCCTCAAGGAAAAGGACGGGAGTTTTGCCTCTGAGGATGTGCTCGAGGGGCTCACGGCCGTGGTCTCGGTCAAGCTGCCCAACCCGCAGTTCGAAGGCCAGACCAAGGACAAGCTCGGCAACAGCGAGGTGCGCGGTATCGTCTCCTCCATCACCGCCGAAGGCTTGGCCGAATTCCTCGAGACGCACCCGCAGGATGCCAAAGGCATCCTCGAGAAATG
>CAYNEL010000045.1:0-5539 GCA_964396225.1 uncultured Bdellovibrionales bacterium
GAAAGGGGAGCAGGAGCTCATCCTCCGTATCCGGGAGGCCAAGGCAAACATCGATCGAGAGAAAGGAGCGGCCGAAATCGCCGAACGCGAGGGCCGGCTCGACCAGGTGGCCGAAATCCGCTACGGCCGCATTCCGGCCCTCGAGAAGGAGATTCGCGAGAGTGAACGCAAACTGGCCTCCCTCCAGAAGGACAGCTTCATGCTCCGCGAGGAGATTACCGCGGACGACATCGCGGCCGTGGTTTCCCGCTGGACCGGCGTCCCGGCCGAACGCATGCTCGAAGGCGAACGCGCCAAGTTGGCCCATATGGAAGAGGCGCTGAAGACGCGGGTGATCGGCCAGGACGAGGCTGTCCAGGCCGTGGCCAACGCCATCCGCCGTTCCCGGGCCGGCCTCGCCGAAGAAGACCGCCCCATCGGCTCGTTCCTCTTCCTTGGCATGACCGGCGTGGGCAAGACCGAATTGGCCAAGGCCCTGGCTGAATTCCTCTTCAACGACGAGAAGGCCCTGATCCGGGTGGACATGAGCGAATACATGGAAAGCCACACGGTGGCCAAGTTCATCGGCTCGCCGCCCGGCTACGTGGGTTACGACGAAGGCGGCCAGCTAACCGAGAAGATCCGGCGGCGGCCGTACAGCGTGGTCCTTTTCGACGAGATCGAAAAGGCGCATCCGGAAGTGTTCAACATCCTCCTGCAGATCTTGGATGACGGCCGCCTGACCGATGCCAAGGGGCGGACGGTGAATTTCAAGAACACCGTCATCGTCATGACCTCCAACGTCGGTTCGGCCGCCATCGAGCGGGCGGGGAGCCTCGGCTTCTCGGAATCCCGCGAGCGGGCGGGCGCCGTCCGCGAAGACGAGGTCCGTGAACAGGTGATGCGGAGCCTGAAAGAGACCTTCAAGCCGGAGTTTCTGAACCGCGTGGACGAAATCGTCATTTTCCATCCGCTCTCCAGGACGGTGCTCGAGGACATCGCCGAGCGCGAACTCGAACGGGTGGCCGAGCGCTTCGCCCGGACGGCGGGGCTCTCCCTCGTCTTCGACGCGAAGGTGCGCGCTCTCATCCTCGAAAAAGGCTACGATCCGTTCTACGGGGCGCGCCCCCTGAAGCGGGCCATCCAGCGCGAGATCCTCGACCCGCTCTCCCTGAAGCTTCTCGACGGGACGCTCTCGGGCGCCTCGGGGGAGACGGTCACAGTCACCGTCAAAAATGGTACACTGACGTTCACGGAGGTCCGCCGGCCCAAGGCGCGCTCCCGTCAGCAACCGGCCTGAAATCTCCTGCATGCTCTTCCATCCCTCCTCGTTCATCGCAGCCCTCCTCCTGGGACTCCTCCTCCACCTCCTCGCCGTCCGGCCGGAAACCTTCTTCTGGATCATGGGAGGCGTCGTCCTCCTCGCTCTCCGCAACGCCCGGACGGCGGACCGGCATCTCCGCGCCCTGCCCGAAGCCGCCCTGTTCGCAGTCTCGTCGACCGTCCTGCTCTCTTTCATCGACCACCCGACCGAACGCTCGGTCTTCATCGGGTTGGCCGCCCTGGCGCATTATCTTTTCCTCCTCGGGCTGGTGCGGTTGCGTCAGACGCCCCGGGACACGACCGCCAAGGCCTTCCTCGACACCGCCGCCACAGTGACTCTGTTCCTCGCCTTCGCCGGTGCCTACGGGATCTATCTTAATTTCGACATCCCGGCGGCCGCGCTGATGCTGGCTTACGGCCTCTCGGCTTGGTTCGTGTCCGGCTGGCACCTCCGGCTGGCGGCAGGGGAGGGGAAAGGCCGCGAAGCCTCACTTTACGCCCTCATCATCGCCCTCGTCATGGCTGAAATCGGCTGGGCGACCAGCCTCTGGCCGTTTGGGTACCTGATGAGCGGCGTGACGGCGCTTATGTTCTACCACGCTCTCGTCGATCTCGCCGACAGCGCGCTGCGCGGACACCTCTCCGTCCGGCAGACTCTCCTGCGGATCCTCCTCTTCTTCTCCCTGGCCGCCCTCCTCTTGGCCACCAGCCGCTGGTTCCCAGCCTTCTGAAAACACCCTTTCCGGCAGGCGCGGACCGATTGCGGCCGAAGCCGAAAGCCGCTACCATGACCCTGTACCGTATGCCGTTTCCCTGGACCTCATTCCGACGCTTCGCTTTCTTCGCCGCCTCCGTCTTCCTCCTGGGCGGGCTAGCCGGCGTGGTCTTCGACCGCGCCTTGGTACCGTACCTTGCGACTTTCCCAAACCTCGCCAAACTGCCCCTCATCCGGCAGGCCGCCACCAATACCACCATCATCAACCGCACCGAGCAGGTGGTCATCCGCGAGGATGACACTGTGGAAAAGATTGCCGCCCAAGCGGCCTCGGCCGTGGTCAGCATCGTCAGCATCGGCGAAGACCGTCCGGGGGTCCGGGGCGAGACCCGGGTCGGTTCGGGCACCCTCCTCACCAACGACGGGCTCATCGCCACCTATCGCACCGCCATTCTGGAGAACAATGCGGCCTACACCGTCCTCCTCTACAACGGACGGAGCTATCCGGCTACCTTCGTCGGCGTCGACGAACTCACCAACATCGCCTACCTCAAGGTCTCGGCTGGCAACCTCCCAGCCATGGCGCTCGCCAACTCCGACGACGCCCGGCCGGGCAAACGTCTGATCGCGCTCGCCAACGCCCCCCAGGAATACCAGAACCGCTTCTCCACCGGCCTCCTTTCCAATCTCAACAAGACTTTCAACCTCTCCGGCAAGACGGTGGCCTCGTCTGAGAAATGGGAGGGCGTCTTCGAAACGGACTTCTCGGCCTCCCCGGACTTCCTCGGCGGACCGGTCATCGGCTTCAACGGCGAGATGGTGGGCCTGGTGGGCAGCGCGGTGATGGACAACGAGACCCGTTCGTTCGTCATCCCAAGCAACGCCGTGCGCGACTCGCTCACCCTGGCCATCCGGAACGAACTCGGAACCCGGCCCGTGCTCGGCGCCTACTATCTCCCCATCACCAAGGTATACGCCCTCTCCGAAGGACTGGTCCGCGATCGGGGCGCCCTCATCTATTCGCCTGGCGGCCAGAGCGGCCTGGCGGTCATCGCCGGTTCGCCCGCGGCCCGGGCCGGTCTCCAAGCCGGCGACATCGTCATTGCCGTCAATGGCGATGAGATCAATCTGGCCCGGCCTCTCTCGGTGGCCTTGGGGAAACTGAAGAAGGGGACGATGGCCACCCTCCTCGTCGTCCGCAATGGGGAGGAGCGGAGCCTCCCGATCTCCCTCTGACCACCTCCCTCCCGTGGTTAGCACTCTTCTTGACAAAGTGCTAACCTCTGCCTATCCTGAAAGGGAACCCTAACCCCTAAATTTTTCGCGCGTATGTCCAAAACGACCGTCAAACCGCTCGGCAAGAACGTTCTGCTCCGGCCCGAGAAGCCCGAACAGAAGACCGCCTCCGGCATCGTCCTGCCGGACAACGCGAGCGGTGAAAAGCTGAACCAGGGGACCGTCGTGGCCGTGGGCGACGACAAGGCCGTCACGGTCAAACCCCGGCAGAAGGTCATCTACGCCCGCTACAGCGGCACCGAAGTCAGGATTGACGGCGCCGACTACCTCATCGTCAAAGCCGAAGACATCCTGGCCGTCATCGGCTGAGCAGCCGTCAAGCCCGAATAAAAAAGAGCCCCGCGCCATCCAGTGTCGCGGGGCTTTTATGATTGCAAGTGACGCGCGGGGATCAGCGATAGCGCAACAACCCCCAGTATGGACCGAAGTGCTCGCGGTCGTCCGTGACCACTGGGTTGGCGAAGCCGCAGATCCGCTGGTCATCCAAAGGCTCCGCCTCGCCGAACCGGATCCCGACCAAGAGTTCCCGGCCGAAAGCGGTCACGGCACCAGCGGGATCGATGACTTTCCAGAGAACCAGGCCTTCGGCCTGTTTGGAAGGCCATTCTTCGGCCGGCCTCCGTCCAAGCTCATGGTCCACGAGGGAGAGGAATTCCTCCCGACACTCCCTGGCGAAGTCAAGCAATACCCTGAGGGCGTTGAAGACATCGCCGACGCACCAGCGCTCCGGACCACCCAAAGAAACTGCGACATCCAGCATGGCAAGACCTCCTCTGGCATACGGGGAAAGAACTGACCGATTTCCGAAAAACGTCTTTACGATAACACGGAACCCAAAAAAGCGGGATAACCTCGGAGGAACTCCCGGATATCCATGGGCGTCTTGCCTTCGGGCTGGACGCGTTCGAGGAAGAGCACCCCCGTGGCACATTGGACGCCCACCCGCTCGCCGAGCTCGAACACCTCACCCAGGCGGCGCTTGGTTTCCGGCTGGACCTTCTGACAGGCCACCGAGAGCAACTTGAGGCGCTTCCGGATGCCGTCCTGTTCGAAGAAACAGAAGATGCCCGGCCAGGGCGTGAAGGCTCGGGCTTTGCGCTCAATGGCTTCGGCCTCCTCGTTCCAGAAGACCTGGCCGTCGGCGCGCTCGATGATCTGGCAGAGGGTGGCTTCCGCCTCGTTCTGGGGCACCGGCTCGAGCTCTCTGGCCACGAAACGGGGGAGGGTTTCCCGGAGGAGCTCACTCCCCGTGGACGACAGGCGCTCCAAGAGGCTTTCGGCCGTCTCAGTCGCGGCCAGGGGAACCGCCCGGCGGGCCAGGAGCGGCCCCGTGTCGAGACCAGCATCTATCTGCATGAGAGTGACGCCGCTCTCACGGTCGCCAGCTAGGATGGCGTTCTGGACGGGCGAGGCGCCTCGCCAGCGGGGGAGCAGGGAGGCATGGACGTTCAGGCATCCGAAGCCAGGCAGGCGCAGCACCGCTTCCGGCAAGATGCGTCCGTACGCAGCCACGATGACAAGGTCCGGACGCCACTGGTGGAGACGGGAGAGGGTCTCCTCGTCGAACCGTTCCGGTTGCTCAACGGGAAGGGCGTGGGCTGTGGCGACCTCCTTCACCGGACTGGCCGCGACCGCCTGGTCGCGGCCCGTCGGCCGGTCGGGACGAGTATAGACGGCCACGACATTGTAGCCGTCGGTCAGGAGATCCTCAAGGATGCGGCCCGCGAAACGAGGCGTCCCCATGAATACGATCCGCACCTGGGGCACCCGGTCGTGGCCGGCCGGCAAAGGGGCTTCAGATGCGGGGGCGGTCTTCGCCTGCCTGGTCATAACGCTTGATTTTCTGCTTCTTGAAACGATCACAGATGAGGACGCCCTCGAGGTGGTCAAGCTCGTGCTGGAGGGCGATGGCCCAGAGACCGTCAGTCTTCCACTTGCGCTCCCGGCCCGTCTCGTCCTGATAGCGCACGGTAACACGCTCGGAACGCTCGATGGGGAAGTACTGGCCGGGAAGCGACAGGCAGCCTTCCTCGAAGACAATCTTTTCGCGAGAGAGGGTGGGGAGGGTGGGATTGATGAAAACGCGGCGCACGCCTTCGATCTCGATGACGCACAGCCGGAGCGAGACGCCGATCTGCGGCGCGGCCAGGCCGATACCGTCCGCCGCGTGCATGCTTTCGAGCATCACGGGGATGAGCGCCTGGATGTCCTGGGCGAGCGGGTCCT
>CAYNEL010000046.1:0-5474 GCA_964396225.1 uncultured Bdellovibrionales bacterium
CACGCCCACGAACATCTCGACGAATTCCGAACCACTGATGTTGAAGAACGGCACGCCCGCTTCACCCGCCACAGCCTTGGCCATGAGCGTCTTGCCGGTGCCGGGATTGCCGAGCAGGAGCACGCCCTTGGGGATCTTGGCGCCCATCTGGAGGAATTTCTTCGGATGTTTGAGGAACTCGACGATTTCTTGGAGCTCCATCTTGGCCTCTTCGGCGCCGGCCACGTCGGCGAAGGTGACCCGCTTGTTCTTGTCTTTCGGATTGACCATGCGCGCCCGACTCATCCCGAACGACAACGCCTGGGCGTTGCCGCGCTGGGCCTGACGCATCATGAACCAGAGGAAACCGCCGATGAGAAGGAAGGGGAGGAGGATGGGGAGGATGGCGCCGAGCCAGAACGCGGCGGCCGAATCCTCCTTGACGCTGATGGGCAGCTCGCCGAGGCGGCCCTTGTCCACCCCGTAATTGGAGAGGGTCTCGGTCAGCGAAGCCTCGGACTCCTTGATGGCCTTAGCCTTCTTGTCATCCCGAAGCACCACTTCGAGGGTATTGCCGGAAATGTCGATGGACTTCACCTCCCCGGCGTTGATCTTCTGGACCAGCTGGTTGAGGGAAAGGGCCTCTTCCTTGGGGGCACCGCCTTGCCGCAGCACCAGGAGCCCCGCCAACATCAGGATAATGAAGAGGAGAAGGCCGGAATTCTTGAACAGTCTGTCCATAAGTGTGGGAAAAGTGTGAAAAAGCCAGAATCAGGCGTATATCAGCATAACCTTAGCACCTTTGCGGAGAATTTTCAATCGTCCGAAACGGGCTTCCTGGGGTTTGTTTTTGAAACGAACCAGCATATTGATCGCCTCTTCCGCCTGGGGAGCCGTCAGGCCCTGGGCGCCCTTTGAGAGGCGCTCTGTCCAGAGCCGAAGGAGGGTCGTCCGGACAGCCGGAGGGAGCCGAAGGAAGGACCGGCAAGTGAACCAAAGGCTCCCCGAGCCATGAGACTCAAGGCCGATCGAGCGCTCATGCTTCAGACTTGCGGACTCAAGAAAGGCGTATTCCTGGCCCAGAACCGAAGCTTCGCCGGACAACAACCGGGGGAGTCCCGCTCCGAATTCCCGGACAAGGTAGGGGAGAACGCGGTGGCGGATGCGATTCCGGGTGTATTTCAGGTCAGTATTTGACTTATCCACACGATATCCAAATTTATTTTGCTTTAAATAAGCCATGACATCTTTTCTTGTTGCCCAGAGGAGGGGACGCACGACATGCCCCGCTTTAGGCCGCATAGCGGCCAAACTACGCATTCCTCCACCCCGGAAAAGGCGAAAAAGCAAGGTTTCTGCCTGATCGTCGGCCGTATGGGCCACCACTACGGCTTCCATCCGATAGCGTTTCCGGATCTGTTCGAAATAAGCGTAACGAATTTCCCTGAGCTTGGCCTCGAGATTGGGTGTTTTCCTTGAAATAGGGGCTTTTTTCACCGAACAGGGGATGCCCAAGGAGAAGGCCAGCTCCCGGACAAACCGTTCGTCCGCATCGGAGGATCGTCCTCTGAGACCGTAGTTCAGATGGGCCACCCGGATTTTCAAGGCGTATTTCTCCCGGATCTGGGCAAGAATGGAAAGGAGTGCAGTGCTGTCCGGACCCCCCGAAACCCCCACGACCAAGCCCGCCCCGCGGTCGAAAAGGGCGTTTCTTGAGGCGAAATTCTCAGTTGATCGGACGAAAGAAGCCACAAAACAAGACTAGTGAAGGATGGGCCGTCTTCAAGCGTTTGTTTTGGGCGAAGAACCGGCCGGGTGGCCGATGATGGCCGCTATGTTGGCAATGGCTTGGAGCAGGCCGCCGTCCGGATTCTCGACGACATGGTCGTACATGTCGGTGTATTTAAGCCATTGTTTGGTATACGCCATCCGTTCCTGGACGTACGCCTCCGAAACATGGGCGTCCCGCGCCCTGATCCGGCGCTCGATCATGTCGAGGGGGGCGGTAATAAGGATGGAGTGCATCTCCGGAAACAGCTTCTTGGCGGCCAGGACGCCCTGGTACTCGATGTTCCAGATTCCGGGCCGGCCGCTGCCAGCCACTCGGTCGAGCTCGGCCCGCGTCACCCCGTACCACTGGCTGTTGTATTGCTGAGCCGCCTCGACGAACTCCCCGGCCTGTTTGCGCCGAAGGAATTCCTCCTGGCTGACGAAATAATAGGGGTGGCTCTGGGACTCCCCGGGGCGCATCGGGCGAGTGGTAGTGGTCCGCACCCGCTCGAGGGGCAGAGTCCGCCCCAGTCCGGCGATGATCGAGTCCTTACCGACGCCAGAAAAACCGGAAAGGATGAAGATTTTCGAATAATCGGGTTTATGAACCATGGATGTACAACAGTTTTGGGATATCCCCATCTAAACATGGTTTGCCTTCCGATGCAAACGAAAAGAGGCTTCATGAAGCCTCTTTTCGTGGATCAAGCGGGGTTATCCACCAGTTATCACCATCTTATTTGACGGGCACCAGTCCCATCCGATGGTTTTTGGGGTCGATCGAGAGGATCTTCCACTGGTAGCTCCCGCCGGCCTGGAATATCTCTTCCATTTTCTTGCCGGGGAAGACTTCCTGGAATTCGCTCACGTGCGCCAAGCCATGGATGTCCTTGTCGAGATAGACGAAAGCGCCGAAGTGGTTGATCTTGTCCACCTTGCCCTCGACTTTATCGCCCACCTTGTAGCGGCTCTCGACACTGGTCCAGGGGTCCTCCTTGAGCACTTTCATCGAAAGCGAGATGCGGGTGTCCTCGATGCCGATGATCCTGGCCTTGACCTGGTCGCCGGTCTTCACGATCTCGCGGGGGTCGTCGATGAGCTGCCAAGCCAGTTCCGAAATGTGCACCAGCCCCTCGAGTTTCTCGCCGTGGTGTGTGCCAGGAACGGGGAATTTGACGAAGGCGCCGAAATCCACCACACCGCTCACTTCGCCCTCGACCTCGTCGCCCACCTTGAGATTGGCGATGAGGGAGCGTTCCTTCTCACTCTGGGCGGCCTTTTCTGAGACGATGAGCTTCTCGTTCACCCGGTCGGCGTCGAGGATACGGACCGAGAGCTCGATGCCCACCAGACGCTTCAGCATCTCGAGGATCTTGTTCTTGTCGCCGTCTTCGACCCGAGGATAGTGCTCGCTGGCCAGCTGGGAGACGGGGAGGAAACCCGAAACGCCGTTGACCTCGACCATGAGACCACCCTTGTTGGCCTCGCGGACCTTGGTGGTCACCACCTCCTTGTTGTCACGCTTCCGCTCGAGATCGTCCCAGGTCTTCTCATAGGAAGCGGCCCGGATGGACAGCTCGATGTAGCCATCTTCGTTCTCAAGCTCGACCAGAGTGGCTTGGACCCGGTCTCCCGGCTTCATTTTTCCCACTACCAAGCCGTCCTTCATCTCCTTGCCGAGCACCACGCCGGTGCCGAGCGGCCCGAGATCGAGGAGGATCTGGTTGGAAGTGACGTCGATGACGGTGCCCTCGAGCACGTCGCCCACTTCCGGGACCTCGACGGCATGGCTTTCCAAAAGCTCGGCCATTACCGAGGTGGCCTGTTGCTGAGTAGTCATAAATAAATCGGCTGATTCCCCCGGCCGACAGGGGGATAAAAGGTTAAGTCCGGCCGACAAAACAAAAGAAACGCCGTTGCGAGCGTTTCCCGATAACCGCGAGAATGGCTTGAAAAAGCCTCCACGCGTCTCCAGGGGATTGAGCCATCCCCTTGATTCAGTTGTCTTACTGATTATCGAGAGCCGGGACGGAGAGCTCCGTCACGAGCGAAGACAGTCTACCGAAAACCCCAAAGAATGTCAAAAGGGGAGCCCTTTCGGGCCCCTTTTCCGGCTCGACACCACCCCAAAAACATGCTATCCTCTGCCTAAGAGCGGGGACGCTCGTTTGTTTTTCTTGACCCTATGCAGATCCAGTATTACGGCGATTTCTGCTTCAAAATCACCGCCAAACCGGGCGGACGGGCCACTGACGACGTCGTCCTCTGGACGGACCCCTGCGACAAGCGTTCCGGCCTGCGCGCCCCCGTGGGACAGGCGGACATCGTCCTTCTGTCACACGATATCGAAGAGCGTGACCGCCTCTCCGGCCTCATGAAAAACGAACCAATCGTCCTTGACGCTCCGGGAGAGTACAGCGCCCGCGGCTTCGCCATCCAGGGACTAGCCAGCTTCCGCGACGAGGAGAGCGGCTCGAAACGCGGACCCAACACCGTCTTCACCGTCAACGTCGAGGATATGAACTTGTGTTTCCTCGGTGCGCTCGGGCATCCCCTCACCCAGGACTCCCTCTCGCACCTCGAACACATCGACATCCTCTTCCTGCCGGTAGGGAACAAGGACACTCTCGCCGCGGAGCATCTCGAGGACACCCTCCGCAAAGTCGAACCAGCCATTGTCATCCCCATGCACTACAAGATGCCCGGCCTCACCCTCGATCTGAACGACACCAAGCCTTTCTGCACGGCCGTCGGCAATTGTCCTAAGGACGCCCTTCCGAAACTCATCGTCAAGGCCAAGGACCTCGTCGAAAAGAAACTGGAAGTGGTGCTCCTGGAAAAAGTCTGAAGCCCCTCACTCGTATCGCACGTCTATGGGTTGGTGGAGCAATTTCAAAAACCACGTCCTCGCCCAACCGGAACCGGTCCGCCGCCGCTATGTCCGGATCTGCACCGGCGTGATCATGGCGCTCATCGTCGCCCTCTGGATCGCTTGGGCTCTCGTGCTCTCCGAGCCCCGCCAGGACGCAACGCCGGCCCCGGCCGCCGGAGCCTCCGCCCCCGCTTCCTGAACGCTCTCCTGAACCACCCCTCATATGGACAAGAAGGAAACCGCCCCCGTCACCGGACAGCTTGCCCCGCGGAACATCACCGACGAGGTGCGCCAGTCGTACCTCGATTACGCCATGTCGGTGATCGTCGGCCGTGCCCTGCCCGACGTGCGCGACGGCCTGAAACCGGTGCACCGCCGCATCCTCTACTCGATGTGGTCGACCGGGCTGCGCTCCGGCGCCAAGTTCCGCAAGTCCGCCACGGTGGTCGGCGAGGTGCTCGGTAAATACCATCCGCACGGCGACTCGGCGGTCTACGACACCATGGTCCGCCTGGCCCAGGATTTTTCCATGCGCTACCCGCTCGTCTGGGGCCAGGGCAACTTCGGCTCGATGGACGGCGACAACGCCGCGGCCTACCGCTACACCGAAGCTAAACTCACCCCCATCGCCGAGGAGATGCTCGTCGACATCGAGAAGAACACCGTCGACTTCATTCCCAACTTCGACGGCGTGCACGAGGAACCAGTGGTGCTCCCGGCCAAACTCCCGCAGCTCCTGCTCAACGGCACGGTCGGCATCGCGGTCGGCATGGCCACCAACATCCCGCCCCACCACCTCGGCGAGCTCGTGGACGGCATCACCCACCTGATTGATAACCCGGAAGCCTCGGTG
>CAYNEL010000047.1:0-5043 GCA_964396225.1 uncultured Bdellovibrionales bacterium
TGGGGATGGCGATCTGCCGCATCCAGAGGTAGACGAGGAGAAAACCGCCGTAGAGGAAGAGGCCGAGGCCAAGGTCAAACACTCGTGCCGCGTACGGCCTGATGCCGCGCCCCGCCCAATACGCGAGGTAGAAGAGAGGCGGCGCCATCACCGTGAATTCCTTGGAAAGAAGCCCGAGGAAAAAGACGAGGGCGCTCGCCGTGAGCCAGCCCGGATGGAGCCGGCCGTCGCTCCGCTCCGCCCGGAGGAAGAGAAGCCAGGCGAGGAGGGCGAAGCAGGCCGAGAGGAGCTCGTCCCGCGCCTTCATCAGGGCCACCGCCTCGGTATGGATGGGGAGGAAGGCGTAGAAGAGGGCGGTGAAGAACGCCAGCGTCCGATTCTTGAAAAGGGTGAAGACCACCAGGAAGACGAGAAATGACGCCAGGCCGTTCAGGACGATGCTCACCAGGTGGAAGCCCCATGGATCGAGACCGCCGATGAGTATGTTCAGGGCGAAGGTGAACATCGTCATCGGGCGGTACAGGTTGGCCTGGGGACTCTCGGGCAGGAAGCCCTCGAACCAGATTTTGCCGAGGGCGCCCGGTGCCATGAGGTCCGTCCGCTGGGTGAAAAACGTATCGTCCCAGACGAACTCGCCTCTGAAGGTGTTGCCGTAGAGGACGAAACTCAAGGAGAGGAAGCCGAGGAAGAGGAGAAAAAGGGTCTTTTTCGACATAAGCGATGGCTCAGATAAGCCGTAATCCATTGTATCACGACTGACCCCGCGGATGAACCGCGGAATTTATAACGTTCCCTTTCCTATTTCCAGAAAAATCCAAAGATATATTCCATGGCTTTTGGCAGCCACTTCCATGCCCACTTCTTTTGGCGGCCCAATCTATGTCCATTTCTTTTGCCACCAAAAGAAACACCACTTCCACTTTCTTTTGGCGGCAAAAAAATGGACGGCTATGCCTGGATCCCTGCTTCCGCATGGATGACTGAAATAAAAAACCCTCCTGGTCGGAGGGTTTTCTAGAGCGTCGTGTTTTCCGTCGGGACGGTGGCGGTCGGGATAGTTTCCTCCGTCGCAGGCGGTACGGACTCGTCCGGCGGAGCTTCCTCCGTCTCCCCCGCTACCTCCGGCACGGCCGGCGCTGGATCAAGCGGGATGAACCCCTCTCCGGCCGACGACTCCTCGGACGCCTCGCTCTTGGCCGTCCGCGGGCCGTCCACCGCCAGCGCCACCCACGAGAACTCGAGGTCACGCGGCGCGGTATCATTCAGCACAATGGTGAAGCCCTCGGCGCTCCGCTCCGTCACGACATAGCGGACGTCAGCCCCGAAGTATTCGGCCACGAACTCGTCTTCCACAGAGGCGAGGTCGGCCTTGAGGGCATCGTCCGCGCCGTCCAGGAGCGGGTTGCGCCCTCGGGAAGGCGTGACGGCCACCACGGGTTCATCGGTATAAGCGGTGGTGAAGCGCACCGTGACTTTCCGATCGCCCTGCTTGATGACGGCGAAACCAGCGGTGTCCTCGGCGAAGACAGGCGGCTTCTCGAAGGCGACATCGCCCTTGAAGACGGCGCCGTCGAAGAAGGTGGCCAGCTTACGGAAGAAGACGCTCCCTACGAAATCGGCATCGCCGCCCACGGTCAGACCGCCAGCGAGAGCCAACTGGCCCCCGACTGTCGTGTCGAAACGCACGGCGAGCGTCCCCGTCTCGAGACTTTCAAGCGTCCGAGTGATAGTCTCCTCCGCTGGTGCGGCATCGGACGAGGCGGCGGCCACCGGCCACTCGGCTGAGAGGCCGGAGAAGCGCTCTTCGAGACTACGGAGCGAGTCGGTGAAGATCTCCAGCCCAGCGATGCTATCCGCCTGGATGCGCCGCGCCGTGATGGTCCCGGCGAACGTGGCGTTGCCGTCGGCGTCGATGACGGTCGTGGGCGGCTTGCCGTCCTCGCCGATCGTCACCTGGCCATCAGGCCCGACGAGGAGCGAGAGACGGTTGGTGAGTGACGGACGGATACGGTCCGCCAGGAGTTCCTGGGTGAGAACCCGGGGCGTGATGAGCTCCATCCCAGCTACCAGACGGTCGGTGAACATCTCGGAGGGCAGGCGCGCGCCCGAGTCGAGGGCTTGTTTTTCGGTGAGGACGTATTCCAGGATGCGCGCTCCCGGCGGTTTGCCAGGAGGGTCCGCCGCGCTCTCCCCCTCGAGGCCGGCGATGAGAGCGCCCGGCGACGGGCCGTTGTAGAAACTGGTCTTCACGAACGCCAGGACCATCCCCGTGTTCGAGGTATGGGCCGCCCGATGCCCGGTCAGCGCCTGGCCCACGATGAGACCGGCCCGGGTGGCCTTCATCGCCACCCCCGGCACGGACGACGGGGTGAGGTAGTCGCCGGGCTTGATCTCCCCTCCCTCGGTATTGACCTTGAGCGGGACGCGTCCGGAGAGGGCAATGGGGAGCTGGATATCGCCGGTCAGGTTCAGCGAGTCGCCGAGCACCATGCCGGGCTGTTTGGAAACGATGCCAATAGTGTGCGGGTCAGAAACGCCGGACGATTTCTTGACATCGATGGGGTCCTCGGTCTCCGCGTCGAGTGCTACGATATCACCATACTCGAGACTAGCGTCCTTGGTGGTATAGAACTCGGCCAGGTCGGCGCCCTGCGCCTTGAAGGCGGTCATGAAGCTCCCACGCTTGACGGTCACTGTGGAGGCGCTGGCGGTATTTTGGGCCCATTGGAGGACGACCGACCCGGAGTTTGCCCCGTTTTCTATGGCGCCTCCAACATAAATCACATCAGCCCCTGAAACGGTGTGGTTGGAGGCTGTTGTGGTGCCACACGTCGTACTGCCGATGGAAATCGCATCCTCCGCGTCATCGTAATACCACTGGCAACTGACTGGCGATGCGGGGGTGCCGAAAGTTACCTTAAGATCAGGGCTTGAGTTGCCGACGGATATCTGAAGATCGAACCGGAACACCCAGTTCTCGGAGTTCGCGATGGAGAAGCTCAGATGGTTGTCGTTCTGGACGGTGGTGTTGCTCTGGAGGCTCTCGTCCGCGGTCTTCAGCTTGATGGTGACGCCGCTGGCCGAAGCCGACGGGGTGGCGCAATCCCAAGTGTCCGTACTCTCCACCCACTGGAGGACCTGCCCGTCGCTACAGCCCTGGAGGAGGCCGATGCCGTCGCTCCGAACGATGAGGCCCGAGCCTGACGAAGTGCCCGTCCCGCCGTCGGCCGCCGAGGTGAGGGTGAGGGCATCGGCGTCGATCTTGCCGGTGGAGAGGGTGAGGACTTCGTTGCCCGAACCGGCGGTGAGCGTGCCGGCCAGGTCCACGTTGCCTGAGTTGTCCACGTCGAAGTTGGGCGCGTCGATGAGACTCGTGAAGGTGCCTGAGAAGAGGATGCCCGTGGCGAACGTGCCTCCCGCCGTGTCCACGAGGTTCAGACCGTTGGTCAGGTTGCCGCCGGAATTGGTGATCTCGATACCGTCGGTGGCGCCGGCGTTGGCCGCCACGTCGATCTTGATGAAGTTGTCCACGTCGGTGGTGCCTGCGGCGGTGGTGTCGAGCTGTTGGAGGAGGAGCAGATTCTCCGTGTCGGTGTCGGTCGAGGAGCCGGTCACCGCGTTGTTGATGACGATGCCTGAGTCCGTGCCGGCAGCCGTGCCGGCGTTGGTGAAGTTGAAGGACAGGTAGGAAGCGTTGGCGTCCATCGTCCCCCAGTCGAGAGTCTGGACGGTCGAGCCCATGGCAATGGCGCCGTTGCCGCCCGCGTCTCCGATAGTGTCCCAGGAGGTCGAGCCGCCGCTCCCGATACAGTTCGTCCAGCCGGCGTTCTGGTAGCAGCGGAAGACGTTGTCCGAGGTGTTGTAGTACATAGCGCCCTCGAAGCCTTCGGTGGGATCGCCAGTGGAGGATTTGACGTCCAGGCCGAAGAGGGTGGGGGTGGTGGTGCCCGCTCCCCCGTCGCCGATCTGGATGCGCTTGTTGTCGATGCCGCCGGAGCCGTTGGAGAGGGCGTAGACGGTGAGGAGGTTGGTGCCGTCGATCTGGGCGCTGTAGCTCTCGACCGTGTTGTCGGCCGGGGTGGTGGTGACGGTCAGGTCTACCCAGGAGACGATGCCTGCGTCGTCCTCGAAGTGCTGGGCACCGAGGGCGGCCTGGGAGATGGCCACCTCGCCCGTGCTGCTGATGACGAATTCACCGGTGTCGCCGATGCCGTCGCCCGAGTAGATCTTGAAGGAGTCGTCGCTTCCGTCCACGCCCATCGAGAACTTGACCGATGGCGAAGCGTCGGTGCGGAACTTGATCTGGGGGTCGTAGGCCGAGTTGTCGGCAGCGGTCAGGGTGAAGACGGGATGGGCGGAGGCGTTGTAGACCTCGAGCATGCTGGCGGGGGTGGCGATACCAATGCCTACCGCTCCGGTAGGATCGATGACGAAGGGGGTGGTGTCGCCGGAAGCGTCGTCCACCCGGAAGACGGAGCCGGTGGAGGAAGAACCGGTGTAAGCGAGGTAGCCCACCGCTCCCCCGGTGGTGAGGGCGTTGGAGGAGGAGGTGGCCGAGAAGGCGTAGCCGGTGGTGAGGGCGTTGGTAGTGACGGAGAGGCCGGTCTCGGTGTCGATGGAGTTGGCAGCCAAGTTGAGGCCGTTGGCTCCGCTCGAATCCTGGACGATGTCGAGAGCCACGACGGCGGCCGTGGTGTGCTGCTGGTCAAGTTGGAGAAGGAAAGCCGAATCGGTGCCGCTCGAGGTGGGGTTGGTGAAGATGAGTGAATCGTCGGCCGTGGTGAGGGAGATGGTGGCGTCAGAACCATCGGCGTCGGCCCCGTAGGTGCCCTGGAGATCGCTGCCCGATCCGCCCGAGATGGTACAGTCAGTCCGCGAGCTTCCGGCGTTGTCCACGCAGGAGACGCCAGCGCCAGTGAAGTTGAGGATGGTCCGGGCGGTCAGGCCAGTCGTTTCGTCCTGGATGGTGGCGTAGCCGGATCCGCCCGTCCCAATACAGTTGGTCCAGCCCGTGTCCTGGTAGCAGCGGAAGACGTTGTCGCT
>CAYNEL010000048.1:0-4794 GCA_964396225.1 uncultured Bdellovibrionales bacterium
TGGCAGGCATCAGTAATCAACACAACTCTCGCTTTGTTCTGAACAGAAAGAGTAGAAATTATATCCTGTAAGTCACGCACATTCACAGTACCTCCGGTCATATAAACTCTTGAGGGTGCGTCCCATCCCAATAGATATCCGGGAGTAGAAATTCTTTTAGACTCCACGTCGCCATGACCTGAGAAATAGATGATAACCTGATTATTTTCTTTACTCACTTCAATCAACCAATCCAAAGCCATTCCGATTTGAGCTCCTGTAGCTTTGTTGTTTATTAATACTTTGAGATGATCTTCATCCAGAGAACCTCCTGCCGGTGATCTGAGAAAATTAGCAAAAGCTTCTGCATCTTTATCTGCAAATCTTAAGTCGGGAATTTTCGAATCCTGATAATCCGAAATACCTACCACAAGCGCATAGGATGATCCACTTGGTTTTGTTGTAAGACTAGCAAGAGGAGTAGCTCCTTTCTGCTGAGCGCTTAGATGGATATGGATATTTAAGATTAAGGCAGATAAATAAAGCAAACTGCTTTTCATCGTGTTGAATATTTGATCACAATATTAGTTTTTTTTAGGATAATATTCAACCAGAACAAACCACACCATAAAGCACAAAATGAAAATCGAAAAATGAATTCTCATCGTACAGCTTAGAACTCAAATCCATACCTTCCCTAAAATGCACATAGGCTATTCAACCAACACAAATCCCGCCCAATTGTAAGGATCCAATCCGTTATCGCGCAATTCTTTCTGTGCGGCATGAAAGGCATCCGGAATACTCATTTTCTCTTCCAACCATTTTTTGTAGAAAGTCGTCATCAATAAAGATGTTTGTTTATCTGGTACTTGCCAAAGACTCATGATGAGATATTTTGCACCGGCAATTTTGAATGCGCGCTGTAATCCATAAACTCCTTCGTTACCTTGTATATCTCCTAGCCCTGTTTCACATGCTGACAGTACTACTAATTCTGTATTAGACAAATTCATTTGAGAGATTTCATATGCAGTCAATATTCCATCTTCTCTTCCTTCTAATGTTGGTGCTCCTTGCCAGGCAGCATTGCCTCCGGCCATAATCAATCCACTTCTTAGCATTGGGTGTTCTGAAATCTTGAAGACAAGTTGTTGTTCAGCCACTAGATTCGTTTTAGTTAAATTTTCTTTTGGATCTGGAAAAAAGTAGCCATGAGTAGCAATATGTAATACTCTTGGCGATGGATTATTATTGACTCCAATACTTTTAAAGGATTCTTCAGTTGCCTCATAACCTTTCTTCAATTTAATCTGCATCCCTGATGTCTGCATAATCTTTTCAAGGGTATTTACTTCCCTTTCTGTACCAGAAAGGTAAGTCCATGCATCTCCTCGATTGCTTGTATCAATTTTACTCGATAAAAAATCACCATTTGAACGAGAAGCAAACAAAGGTTCATTAATTTTTGTAGAGCTATCTTGTTCGAATTGAATTCCACCGTACAATACAGCATCATTATTTACACTTTTTTGCTGAGTTGGTATAACCAATTGACGCGTAGTATTTAGTTTGATTAAATTATATCTATCTGCTAATGTTTCCGTCTCAGAAACAGGAATGGCATCAAGATTAATTCTGTGCAGCAAACCACTAGGTGAATAGTAAATGGTTGTGATTCCGGATAATTCCTTCTCAAGCAACTTCCACACTAATTCAAAAAGCGATCTTTTTGAAACTTGCTCCTCCACTGCGCCACGATCAGCAAGGGTATATAAGTTATTTACATAATCCGCTTTGCGTACAGAATTAGTTAGCAACAAAGAGTCCAGAGATTTTTCTTCGAAAAGTGGAATAAATCGAGGTTGATCAACTCCTTGTCTCAGCAACAATGCGCCATACATTATACTATCTGTGTTACTCGGAAAATCGACTTTGAAAGTAATAAACTCTATGGATGCCTCTTCGCTCTTCAAGGTTGCCATTACATCTTCCCACTTTAACTGTTGTATTGCCTGGCTATAACCATTGATAAGGCGAGCAATTTCTTTTTCCGCTTTATTGGCATTCTCTTCCAACTCAGTTGTATTTTTTTGTTCAGTAAGTCGTTTGGCGTATTCTTTAGCTAAGCGTCGACGGTAAGCTTTTAGTTGGATATTGATTTCTCTTGCCTCAGGTTTTGATTCTGCCAATCTATTAAGTCGGGTAGCAGCATTTAGCAGAAAGCCTTTTTGAAAAAGGGCCAAGTTATATCCAAGTGAAGGTAAAAAATCATGCTTTGATAGGTCTTGATATTGTGAACGGTTAAGAATGTAATTATTTAATGTATTTCCAAATCTTTGAAAAGTTGCACTATAAAATGCTAACTCCCTTTCCGAAAGGAAGTTTGCGGACTTCACTACTCGATCTTGTTGTAATGGAAAAAACTCAGCTAATAAGGAATTAGATTCCGAAAACCTATGTTCCTTCTCATATAAATATGCAAGGTTGTTCAAACTCATGGAGTAATCGCGATGCGTTTTTCCAAGAACTTTTTCACGGATAGCTTTAGATTCGAGGAATAACGATTCAGCTTTTCCAAAGTCTCCTGTGTTAGTATAAAAATTTCCCAAATTATTGAGACTCTCTGTGTAAACAGGGTGTTCCTTACCCAACTTTTTTTCGCGAATCTCTTTTGACTGAAGATAAAGTGACTCTGCCTTTTCTTTCTTCCCCATTTGAAGGTTTAAAATAGCTAAAGTGTTTAGGCTGGTAGCAACATTGGGATGTTCAGATCCAAGTGTTTTTTCCAGGTTTTCCTTTGTTTGCAATTGAAGAGACTCAGCTTTTTCATACTGGCCTATTTGATTGTAAAGTTGAGCTAAATTATTTAAGCAATTAAAGTAGAATGGATGAGTCCTATTGTTGAGTTTTTGCTTAAAAATATCTTTAGCCTGCTGATACAGCATTTCTGCTTTTTCATAATTACCCATATCAGTATAAAAGCTCCCCAGATTTATAAGATTTCCACAAAACTCAGGACTATCTTTTTCAATATTTTCTCTGATGGCCTTAGCTTCTAAGTAAAAGGTTTCTGCTTTGTCATATTGACTACTTCGGTAATAAAAATTACCTAAATTATTCACGATTTGTGCGTATTGAGGATGATTTTTACCAAGAGCTTTCACACAAATGTCCAGAGCTTGAAGGTATAGCGGCTCAACCTTTTCATATAAACCCATGACCAGGTACAAATTCCCAAGGTTTTGAAGTCCTGAAGCATAGTCTACATGTTCTTTACCCTGGATTTTTTTTCGAAGATCAATACATTTGAGATAGAAGTTTTCTGCTTTTGCGTAATCGCCATTGTCCATATATAAAATACCAAGTGTGTTAAGGCAGTTGAAATAGTATGGATGCTCCTGATTTCTTAGACTTTGTTCGAAAATATCTTTGGCCTCCAGGAGTAGCAATTCAGCTTTTCCGAATTTACCTGTATTCCTATATACAATTCCAAGGTTAATCAGTGATCCGGCATAGTCTGGATTTACTTTTCCCAACACTTTTTCCCAAATTGCCATTGATTCGAGATACCATTTTTCAGCCTCTGAATAATCCTTTTTCATTAAAAAAATTCTTCCACGGTTAGAACATGATTTACCATAAGAAGCCGATACCGATCCAAACTTTTGCAAGCTGATTTTTTCGGCTTCGCCATTGACTTCGAAGGCTTTTTCAAAGTTGCGTTTGGCGGTGAATTCGATAGAGACCTTGACAAGACTATCCACTTGCTTTATAGCTATTGAATCGATTATCTGCGCCGATATTTTTGAAAAGCAAAGAAATATAAATAAGTAAACTTTAAAATTCATTTTGACTTTTTAATCCTTGAACTTAATTTTTTAAATATTAAATGCTAGAACAAATCTAAACTTAAAACACAACTTGGCAATAGAACAATCAGCTCCGATAGTTCTTATCAGCGTTCATGGAGTGCAGATAGAATTAAAATTAATAAAGTAATTCAAGCATAAATAACATATAGATCATCGCTACTTGTTTAAATTTTATTCCATCAATACAAACCCAGCCAGAAAATACAAAATGAATTTTAAACGATATACGATGAGTTATGGACGATAAGCTAAAAAAATTCATCATTAATAGTTTATAGTTCATAATTTACTCTACTAAAACAAACCCCGCCCAATTATACGGATCCAAACCATTGTCGCGCAATTCTTTCTGCGCTGTATGAAAGGCATCCGGAATACTCATTTTATCTTCTAACCACTTTTTATAAAATGTCGTCATCAACAAAGATGTTTGTTTATCCGGTACTTGCCAAAGACTCATGATCAGATATTTTGCACCGGCAATTTTGAAGGCACGTTGCAAACCATATACACCTTCATTGCCTTGTATGTCTCCTAGCCCTGTTTCACATGCTGACAGTACTACTAATTCTGTATTAGACAAATTCATTTGAGAGATTTCATACGCCGTCAATATTCCATCTTCTCTTCCTTCTAATGTTGGTGCTCCTTGCCAAGCAGCATTACCTCCAGCCATAATCAATCCACTTCTCAACATAGGGTGTTCTGAAATCTTAAAAACTGGTTGTTGTTCAGCCACTAGATTCGTTTTAGCTAAATTTTCCTTTGGATCTGGAAAAAAGTAGCCATGAGTAGCAATATGCAAAATTCTTGGTGAACTTGAATTATTTACACCTATACTTTTGAAGGATTCTTCGGTAGCTTCATAAGCTTTTTTCAATTTGGTCTTTACTCCGGATGTTTGCATGATTTTTTCGATTGCATTCACTTCCCGCTCTGT
>CAYNEL010000049.1:0-4784 GCA_964396225.1 uncultured Bdellovibrionales bacterium
CGGACTCACGACACAAGGATTTTCAGTCCTTTGCTCTACCACTGAGCTACCCCGGCTCGACCGTCCAAGTGGACGGTGCTGGATTCGAACCAGCGGCCCCCTCGGTGTAAACGAGGTGCTCTAACCAACTGAGCTAACCGTCCGGTTCCCCCTGCCATTCCATGTCGCACTGTTAAGCAGACTTTTCTGAAAGAATCCGTGATGGTGCCCCGAGTGGGACTCGAACCCACATGCCATAAAGGCCACGCCCCTCAAACGTGTGTGTATACCAATTCCACCATCGGGGCAAAATACTTTCCGATTGTAACACGCCCTCCGCTATCGAAAAACAGGAGCGGCTACTCCTGTTTTGACTCGGCAGCTTCGGCGGGCTGCTCCGTGGCAGCCGGCGCGGGAGCTTCCGCGGCAGGAGCCGGGGCTTCCTCGATGCCGATCATCTTCAGGTTGACCTCCTTCAGCTTCTTGCTCAGGACCTTGGCCGACTTGTCGCGGACATAGTAGAGCTTGGAGCGGCGGGCGCGGGTGCGTTTCACGAGTTCGACTTTCTCGACCTGGGGGGAATGGAGGGGGAAGACGATCTCGACGCCTACGCCGAAGGAAACCTTGCGGACGGTGATGCTCGGCGCGGCGCTCTGGCCGGCCTTGACCGCGATGACCATGCCTTCGAAGACCTGGACGCGTTCCTTGGAACCTTCCTTGATCTTGCGGTGGATGCGCACGACGTCGCCGGCCCGGAGGTCGGGCAGGTCGGTGCGGCGGAGCGCCCGGTTGAAAGCGATGAGGCGATTGTCCATAGGGTTTTGGAGAGAAAACAACAGGCCGAAGCGGCCTGTGTTCTGGTCTTCCCCAAGATAGCCTGAAGCGGGGAGTTCGTCAATAGAGGGGACCGAAGGGATCGATTCACTGGTCTCCCGAGCGAATCCGGGCCAAAAAAGCGCTGAAATCGGCCGGCAAAGGGGCTTCGAAAGCGTAGGGCGTCCCGTCTAGGGTGAACGTTAGCTCGGCGGCGTGGAGGAGGTGTCTGGGCGGGGTCTCGGGAAAGGCCTGGGAAGAGATTTTCTGCCGATAGAGGCGGTCGCCGGCTATCGGGTGTCCGATCGAGGCCAGATGGACGCGGATCTGGTGGGTGCGGCCGGTCCGGGGGCGGACTTCGAGGAGCGCGCCTTCAGGAAAGCGCTCCAGGACGGCGTAGGCGGTCTCCGCTTCCCGCAACCGTCCGGCGGCGGCCTGGCCGGGCCGGAGGGCGGTCAATCTGCCTGAAACGGGGGAGCGGGAGAGGGGAGCGGTGATGACACCGGCATCGTCTTTCGGGGTGCCAGCCACCAAGGCGAGGTAGGTTTTCGCGATCTCACGGGAATGGAAGAGTGCCTTGAGTTTCCAGTAGGTATCGGCGGTCTTGGCGACTACCATCACGCCGGAGGTGTCTTTGTCGAGGCGGTGGACGATGCCCGGGCGGCTCGGATCCTCACCGATGCCGCGTATTGCCGGCCGGGTTTCGGCGAGCCAGTCAGCCAGGGTGGCGGTACGGACCCCGGGAGCCCGGTGGACGGGGAGGCCGGCCGGCTTGTCGACAGCGATCAGGCCCTCGTCTTCAAAGAGAACGCGGGGGGTGAGAGCGTCCGGGAGTGGCGGCCGTCCGTCCGGCAGGGGCTCACCGACTTCGAGGCGGTCGCCGGCTTTCAGGACCACCCGGGGCGAGGCCGGACGACCGTTCAGGAGGACGCGGCCGGCTTCGATGAGGGCGGCATAGGCTCCCCGGCTCAGGCGGCCGTGGGTGGTCTGGAGCGGCTGAAGGCGCGCCAGACAGGCGTCCAGGCGTTCCCCGGAGCACTGTTGGTTGGCGATGAGGCGGCGGGAGGACACAGGGGTTCGGGACAATTGAGACAAAGGCGGAGTATACTACAACTGTACCATTTGTCTATTGTCGCCCTATGCGCATCGCCTTTTTCGAAACCACCCCCGAAGACCAGGCCTACCTCAAGGGGATATTTCCGGACGCCGTTTATATCGAGGCGCCGCTCTCCACGGACACTGCCGCCCAGGCCGCTGACTGTGAGGCCATCTCCGTCTTCATCTATTCGAAAGTGGACCAGGAGGAGCTCCGGCTCATGCCCAAACTCCGCCTCATCGCCACCCGCTCGACCGGTTATGACCATATCAACCTGGCCGACGCGGAAATGGCCGGAGTGGCGGTGGCCAACGTCCCGTATTACGGCGAAAATACGGTGGCCGAGCACACTTTTGCCCTGATCCTCGCCCTCTCGCGCAACGTCCACAAGTCCTACGTCCGGACCCTCCAGAACGACTTCTCCATCGACGGACTCCAAGGATTCGACCTCAAGGGGAAAACCCTGGGGGTCATCGGGGCGGGGCACATCGGCCTCCACGTCATCCGCATCGCCAAGGGCTTCGGCATGCACGTTCTGGTCCATGACCAATTCCAGAACCAGTTCCTCTCGGAAGTCCTCCATTACCAACATACCGATCTGGACGAGCTTCTGGCCCGATCGGACATCATCACTCTCCATCTGCCCTATATGGAGAGCACCCACCACCTCATCAACCGTTCCAATATCGGAAAATTCAAGAAGGGGGCCATCCTCATCAACACCGCCCGGGGGGCGCTTGTGGAGACGGATGCGCTGATCGAGGGGCTCGACCAAGGGATCCTCTCCGGGGCCGGCCTGGACGTCCTCGAGGGCGAGGAATTCATCAAGGAAGAGAAACAGCTCCTCTACCAGACGGTGAAGCGGGAGGACGTGGCCTCGCTCGTGAAGGGGCATATGCTGCTCGAACGGGACAACGTCGTCTATACCCCCCACATCGCTTTCTACAGCGCGGAAGCCCTCCAGCGCATCCTCGAAACCACGGCCGAGAATATCCGCGCGTTCGAGGCGGGAGCACCGGTCCACCTCGTCCGGCCGAAGTAATTCGGGGGCATCCTCAAACGTGTTCCTCGCTCCTCGGTCCGACCGGACCGAGTTGTGTTTTATTTTTAAAAAATAACACAACATATAGTATTGTTTGACACTTGAAAACGAGAGTGGCCTGATGCGATGGTCGTATTTTGGCTTGGGGAAAGGAGAGTTGACAGGTTTTTTGCGGGGCTTCTATGATGAGGAAACCGACAGTCATTTTTGGAGGAATCAGCGGCGATGCCCTCATCCTTTTCTGGGGCATCGCCGCGTCTATCCGAAGGGCGCTCGGTCAGTAATTCCTCACACCAAACGACGCTATGTCATGTTGCCAAGACCAGGGATATCTCCCGGAGAACATCGTACCCGCCATCGGCCAGGAGCTGCCTGATTTCGAGATCACCATGTACCACGAGGGCGAGGAGAAGCATTCGCATTTTTCGCACTACCGGGGGAAGTGGATGATCCTTGTTTTCTACCCGGCCGACTTCACTTTCGTCTGCCCGACCGAGCTCGAGGACCTGGCCGAGCACTACGCCGAGTTCCAAAAGCTCGACACCGAGGTGTTCGGGGTGAGTACCGACACCGTCTTTACCCACAAGGCCTGGCATGATCACTCAACCGCCATCAAGAAGGTGAAGTATCCCCTCATCGCCGACCCGACCGGGACGCTCACCCGTGCCTTTGGCGTCTACATCGAGGAGGGGGGCGATGCGGGCTTGGCCCGGCGAGGCACCTTTATCATCGATCCGGACGGTGTCCTCCAGACCGTCGAGATCCACGCCAACAACATCGGCCGCGACGCCAAGGAACTGCTCCGCAAACTGCAGGCGGCCCAATTCGTCCGTCAGCACGGCGGCGAAGTCTGTCCGGCCAAATGGAAGCCGGGCGAGAAGACCCTGAAGCCTGGCATGGATCTCGTCGGCAAGATCTGATCCCTATGTACCAGACGCAGAACTACCAACACCTACTCGGGCTTCCCGGTTTCAGCGACGCTCTCCTGTCCAACCACTTCACCCTCTACGAGGGCTATGTGAAGAACACCAATGCACTCATCGAGAAGCTGCGGGCACTGGTACCGGCCGAAGGCCCGGGCGGTCCCGAATACAACGAACTCCGCCGCCGTTTCGCCTGGGAGTGGAACGGGATGCGTCTCCATGAGTTGTACTTCGGCAACATGGCCAAGGCAGCTCCCGCCCTGCCGGCAGGGGAGCTCCGTCCGCTCATTGAGAAGACCTGGGGCTCGGTTGAGGCATGGCAGCGGGATTTCACCGCTTCCGGGCTGATGCGCGGCATCGGCTGGGTGATCCTGGCTTACGATGCCGACCAAGGGATGCTCTTCAATACCTGGATCAACGAGCATGACCTGGGGCACCTCTCCGGCGCTCGGCCGCTCGTGGTGATGGACGTCTTCGAACACGCTTTCATGCTGGACTACGGACTGAAGCGGGCGGATTACATCGCGGCGTTCTTCCGATCGCTCGATTGGACGGCTGCCGAGAAGCGGTTCATGGGATAGCGGAGCGACGCAGGGGAGATATCGGTGAGAAACGGGGAAGAGTGACGGGGGAGTTAAAACATTAAACATGCGGAAATCACGCGCGAGGCCGGGGACCCTCGCCTGCGCGGGATTTTTTGTCCGTCGCGTATGACGAGCACCATCGCCAAGATCAAGAAGCGGGACGGTTCGATCGTCGAGTTCGAGCCGGAAAAAATCGAAGCTGCCATGGAAAAGGCCTTCATCGAAGTGAGGGGCTCGGCGGATGAAGACATCGTCCATTCCATCGCCCGTGAGGTGGTGGCCCAGCTCGAGAAGCCTTTTCTCGGGGAGACCCCGTCCGTCGAGAATGTCCAGGATCTGGTGGAGCG
>CAYNEL010000050.1:0-4537 GCA_964396225.1 uncultured Bdellovibrionales bacterium
GCATCCGCTCGGCCAGCGGCTCGTGGATCCGAGAGAAGAGATGGTGGCCTTTGTTGGCGACGGATTTCTCAGGCATATGAGTAGAGTATCCGCTCTATTGACAAATATGTCACTTTAGTATAATTTATTGTGTACGTTCCTTCCCAACCTCCCGAGGAGCTGCTCATGAAACCGTCAGCCAACGGCAACGAAATCGACACCTACGATGTGCGACACATGGCGTGTATTGCCATCATCAGTGTTGTCGTCGTTTTTTCTCTGATTTATCTCGGCACCAGGGTATTTTGGACGCTTGCCTGCCCATCAGCCGCGGCCGCTTCAGTCGAGACGACGGCCAACCCAGACGGAACCTACGCCATCAAGGACGATATCACTCCTGGTGAAGCCTGGGATGCACTTCTGCAGGCAGGCACTGACTGGAGAGAAAAAGTGGTCGAATGGGCGCGACACAACCCGGCCAGCACAATCGTCTTGCTGGTCTTCACCCCGCTCATGCTATATGTAGTCTTCCATCCACCGAAACCGGGTGGGTGAAGTCATCTCCATGAAAAACACCGCTCCCGGAGCGGTGTTCCTTTTTATTTATTACTCCGTTCTATAATCCGCACCGTCCCCTGACGGAGCACCGTCAGGTGTCCCTCCTCGAAAGCCACCAAGGTCGAGGGTTCGCCGGAAAGCCGGCCACCGTCAAGATAGACATCCACGTTCCCCCCAAAATACGCTTCGGCCTCGTCGACTGTTTTCGCGGGCGGCAACCCTTCGGGATTGGCTGAGGGGGCGACGAGCGGTCCGGTCTGCCCAAGTAGTCCAAGAAGTCCCGAATGGTCCGGGAGGCGGAACGCCACCGTCTCGAGACCGCGATGGAGATATGCGTACCGCTCCTCCGGAACAGGCAAAATGACACTCACCGCCCCGGGCCACCATTCCGCGAGCCGTGCTCTCACATCCCTTCCAAGGGTTATTCCGAAATGTTCCAAACTTTCGATCGCGGGTATCAGCACGATGCAGGGCTTGCTCGGACTACGGCCGCGCACCCGGTAGAGGCGCTCCACGCTCTCTAGGCGGAGCGCCTGGCAGACGACACCGTACAGGGTGTCGGTCGGGATGACCCCGAGTTTGCCTTCCCCGATGACGGCGGCCGCCTCGCCCCAGTCTCGCGTGTTCATATCTCGAAGCGGATGCCTACCGGCGCGTGGTCGGAACCCATTTCTTTTTCCAAGATAAAGGCTTCTTTGATTGATTTTTTTAGCGCGGCGCTCACAAACACATAATCGATCCGCCAACCGATATTGCGCGACCGCGCTTTGGCGAAATGCGTCCACCAGGAATAGTGTCCGCCTTCTTTGGTGAACAGGCGGAAGGTATCGACGAAACCGGCCGCCACGATGCGGTCGGCTCCCTCGCGTTCCTCGCGGGTGAAACCGTGCTCGCCTTCGTTTTGCTTCGGATTGGCCAGGTCGATCTCGGTATGGGCCACGTTGAGATCGCCGCAGAAAATGACCGGCTTCTTCTTTTCCAACCGTTTGACGTAGTCGAGGAACGCCGGATCCCAGTGTTTATGGCGGAGCGGCAGACGCGAGAGGTCCGGTTTGGCATTGGGCGTGTAGACGCTCACCACGTAGAACCGATCGTACTCCGCGGCGATCACCCGGCCCTCGGCGTTGGGATCGCCGTACCCGTCATTCATAAGTCCGTGGCGTTTGGCGACAGTGGGCGGGAAATCATTGATCACGGCCAGTGGCTTTGTTTTGGTGAAAATAGCCGTGCCGCTATATCCCTTACGCCCTCGAGATGAGTTCCAATATTCTTCATAGTCCGGCAGATCCACTTCAGACTGGGATTGCTCGGCTTTGGTTTCCTGAAGACAGAAAATATCGGGCTGGTATTTTTCGACGAACGGGACAAAGAGTCCTTTGCGATGGATGCTCCGGATACCGTTGACATTCCACGAGATGAGGGTGAGGGTCTGCTTTTTAGACATAAGGGGATAAAAGACGGATAGGTCCAGTCTACCATCCACAGACGCGGAACAAGAAAAACGGCGCCAGGGAGCGGTGTTGCCGCTGTGGCGCCAAAAGGTCCCAACGCGGAGTGCGGTGGAAGCCGGTTGTGGGGAGGGGAAAGAACCGGCTTACACGACTCGCCACCATATTACCGGACCAGTGGTCCATGGTCAACCTCCCGAAGAGACCAATTCCGCCGGCACGATGCCGCGGAAAACGAGGTCGTCCAGGACCCGGAAGCGGCGCTTTTTCTCTTCGCGCGGCACGTCGTCTTTCATCTTGAGTGCGGCCGTGCCGGGACGCGGCGAATAGCAGGCCAGGAAAGCTTGGGTGAAACCGACCCGGCGCGCCAGGTCGAGGGTCCCCCTGAAATCGTCTTCGGTCTCCCCTGGGAAACCGACGATGATGTCCGTGGTGAAGCGCGCCTCCGGCACCTTGGCGCGGATGCGCGCGATGAGGGCGAGGTATTCCTCGCGCGTGTACCAGCGGTTCATCGCCTTCAGGACCGAGTTGCTCCCCGCTTGGACCGGGAGATGGAGGAGGCGGTCGATGTTCGAGTGGCGGGCGATCACGTCGATGAGCTCGTCGGAAAAATCCCATGGGTTAGAGGAGATGAAGGAAAGCTTGGCCACCCCTGGGATTCGAGCCACCGCCTCGAGGAGATGTGGGAAGAGCGTCGGGATGCGGTGGCGGTTCAGGTGTTTGACCATCACCGGCTTCACCGCCCGTCCGCCCGGGATGACGTATCCCCCTCCCTCGCGGATGGCGCCCATCAGGAAATCCGCGCCGTACGAGTTGACGTTCTGGCCGAGGAGGAGGATCTCGTCCTTGCCCTCATGCACCGCTTCTTCGGCTTCGCGCACGATCTCGGCGAACGGGCGGGAGCGCTCACGCCCGCGGGAGAACGGCACGATACAGTAGGTACAGTAGTTGTTGCAGCCGTTGGAAATGGGAATGGAGGCGAGGCGGCCCGGCGTACGGAGCGGTTTGTGCTCGAAGCCCACTTCCTCGAGCGGGAGGAATTCCACGTCCGGGAGACGGGCTTTCAATTTCTTCATCATCTTACCGGACGGCTCGCGCGAGGCCGCCCCGATGAGGCATCCTGTGATGACGATGGAGAGGTCGGGTCGCTTCGTTCGCAAGGGCTCGAGGTTGCGCACTAGGCCAAACACCTTCTCAGCGGCCCTCTCACGCACCACGCAAGTGTTGATCGCGATGAGGTCCGCCTCATCCATGGCCGGCGCTCGGACGAAGCCGCGCGCCTCGTAGAAAGCCGCCAGCCGCTCCGAGTCGGCGGTGTTCTGCTGGCATCCGAAAGTCTGGATGAAATAGCGGGTCGGCATAGGCAAAGGCAGTCGCTTCAGTATACGCCGCCGACCTGGCGGAATCAAGGCAAAAAGAAACCCGCGTCCGATGCAACGGAACGCGGGTGAAGTTCGCTCAGAGTTGAGGGAGGATTCAGGCGGCCTCGCTCTTCTCAGGTCGGGCCAGCCCCAGGACGTAGAGGTTATGGTGCGCCGGAATACGATGTTGTGGCATCACCCGGATCGTCGACAGGCGTCGCGCGGGCATCTCCAGTACCTGCACCTCGCACGGCGGCCGGGGCGCAATCTCCCGATCCGTCCTTGGCGGAGAGATGATGCCGGCGACCGTGAACTGCTCAGGCAGACCGATGGCCGGCGGCTGGGGCCAGTTGCGTTCGAGCAACTTGAGGCCCGCCGTATGGGGGCTGAAGATGCCGTCCCCGCTCCGCAGGGCGACCCAGGCGTCGAGCGGCGTCATATCCGGATCGGCCCGGAGGAGACGCGCCCTGACGACCGTGCCCGGCGGCCACCGGCATTCCGGCGCTACCGCGTCGAAACCGAGAGGGACCCGCATCCGGAAATCGAACTTCCCGGATCGGATCCGTTCCGCGCTCCGACGGGCGTCGGCAGCCAGGCGCTTGAACATCTGCCTGAGCGTCGCCGACTCCCTGTCCACGAGGACGAGCTGGTCCCAGATCCTCCGTATCGCCTCCTGGCTGACGAGCTGGTGGTGATACGTATTGAGCAGACCCGCCCTGAAGAGAGCGGCCTGCCGCTCCTCGTCCGGTACGTCTGGCATCAGCCGAGAGAAGACCTCCTCCACAAAGAGAATTATCGCTTCGTCGGAGGTGATCCGAGGCAGAGCGGCTTCCATAAACCTCTTCGCCTCCTCGTATGGAAGACTGCGCTGGACCAAACGCGCCAGGCACTCCGCCTGTTCGGAACCGAGCACGGCCGACGCCGTCACTTCCTGGAAATGCGTCACGGGACACCTCCTCGTTCGTATGGGGAAAGGAACTCTGTAAACGGTGTTCCATTTTTACTATAAAACTGCTCCTCTGTCAAGGCTGGGGCTCGCGGAATCTCGTCTCGCCGTTCGTCCCGAGCACCAAGGGGAATTCCTCGAATTTGAGCCGCTCCCCATCAAAGGTCGCCTGGACGAGCAATCCCTCCCTGGTCTCCGGCCGAAAATACTGGTCGAAAACGAAGTTGCCGAGCGAATAGTAGGTA
>CAYNEL010000051.1:0-4476 GCA_964396225.1 uncultured Bdellovibrionales bacterium
CCTACACGACCGCCTCGTGAGCTCGTGATGGGACGTCGTCGCGCTCCGCCCATCGACGAGGGCCGCTCGCCCGGGCGCTCGAAGAAGCCCGTGAAAGACGCGTGCGAGGCCGAGCTCGTCACACTGCCCCTGGATGCCGTCCTGCCGACGCGACAGCTCGGCGCGCCGTTCAAGGCGACCTCGACCTACAAGGCCATCGTCACCTCGATCCGGGAGGTCGGCGTCATCGAGCCGCCGGTCGTGCACCGGCAAAAGAGATCCCGCCACGCCATCCCGATCCCTCCCCATCATCCGCCCCAACCCCGCCCCTATGACCTGGACCAAGCGCCGCCGTTCCATCCGCATCGTCTGGACCGTGATCTCCATCCTGGTCGCCCTCTCGATGGTACTGTTCCTGATCGCCCCCTTCTTCGGCTACTATTAATCAAACGATGTCCAGGCCTATGCGGTGGCGCGACGCCCTTTCGTTCCTATTGGTCGGCGCCGCCTTGGCTGGGACGGCCTGGTTCGGCTATCGCACCGTGGGGGAGTGGCGGCGCGGCTCCGATATCGCCCAAGACATCGGTTCACTCGAGGCAACCAACCGCTCCTTGGAGACTGAGAACGCCTCGCTTACCGACCGCATCGGCTACCTGAAGACCGACAATTTCCGGGAACAGGAAGGCAAGCGAAAGTTCAATTACCAGCGGGTTGGGGAGCAGGTGGTGGTCATCCAGCCCGCGCCTTCCGTCGCCGCCGCTCCCGCGCCGGAGAGCGTCGCGGCGGCCGAGGTCTCTTTCCCTCGGCCCGTCTACCGCGCCTGGTGGGAGTATTTCTTTGGTCCCTCGCTATGACGACCGAAACAGTCAAACACCTCGTCACCGAACGGAGCCGCCGGGGGCACCTCCTTAGGCTTTTCCTCGTGGGAACAGGCGGCGTGGGAGTGACACTGATGGCTCTCGGAGCGATGGTGTATGCCGTCCCTCAGCCCTTCCTTGTGCCCGGCATCGGCCGCTTCGTCCCGCTGCCCGCGGCCGTGGTGGACGGCCACCTCATCACGTTCCGGGAGCTGGCCTTGCGTCAGGATCTGGCTATCCGTCTTTCGGACGGCCTAAAACAGGGCGTGCCCGACCGGAAAACCCTCTTCGACAAGGCGGTCGAAGAGACCGTCATCGAGCGCCTGGCCCAGGCGTCTGGTTTCGCGGTCACTCCAGAATTGGTCCGGTCGGAAACCAGTCGCATTGAAAACACCCTCTTCGGTAAGGACGCCACGGCCAAGAACCGCCTAACCAGACAGGAACGCGAGAAATTCCTCGTCCGACCCTTCCTGTACCGCGAGAAGACCTATGCCCAGTTCGCCAAGGAAACCGCGTCAAGTCGCGAAGCGGCCCGGCGCGTGCTCTCCGAAAGCGCCGAGCGCTTCGGGACCGGTACGCTCGACGCAGCGAGCGGTGTTTCCCTCTACGAAAGCGAATGGCTTGACGTCCGCTACCTCGATTCCGCTGTGGCGGAAACACTGGCTGCCCTCGACATTGGCCGGTGGAGCGGCCTGGTCGAGACCGAGGACGGCTACCATTTCCTGAAACTCCTCGAGCAACGCTCCGAAGACGATGCCGTCTTCTACCGGGTCGACCGCCTGTCCGCACCCAAGCCGGGTTTCGCGGACTGGCTGGCCGAACAGAAACGCGCCATGGGTTTCCAAGTCTTCGTCTCAGCCCTCCGCTGACGGACGGGAATGACCGTGCTATAATCGTACCTGCCAGTTTTCCATCCCCGACACCAAACCTATGCAACCCGACACCCTTCTCCCCGACAATCAGCCGGCCGCCCCACAGGTCCGTCCCCCTCGCCGGCCCGGGCCGTTCCAGCTCTGGATTGGGAGTTTCCTCTTTGGCCTTTTGGGCGGCGCCTTCGCGGTCTGGGGCCTCATCGAAAATCCCTCCGTCCTCGAGCACCTCGGCCGGCCGAGCCTCGTCACCACCGAGACCAAGAGCATCGTCGTCAGCGACGACCAGGTGGTCAAGACGGTGGAGCGCGCCTCGCCGAGCGTGGTGAGCATCGTGGTCACGGCGGACGTACCGCGTCTCCGCCGGTACAGCGACCCTTTCGGCTTCTTCTTCGACACGCCGTTCGACGAGGAGTCCTTGGGTGGCCGCCAGGAGGTTGGAGCCGGCACCGGCTTTTTCGTCACGGCGGACGGCCTCATCGCCACCAACAAGCACGTCGTCTCATCGGAACGCGCCGACTACACGGTCATCACTCAGGACGGCAAAGAGCTGCCGGCCAGCGTGGTGGCGCGCGACCCGAACCGGGATTTCGCCCTGATCAGGGTCGAGGGATCCGGCTTCCCGGTCCTTGAATGGGGCGACTCCGAGAAACTCCGGGTGGGGGAGACGGTCATCGCTATCGGCAACTCGCTGGGAGAGTTCTCCAACACCGTGAGCCGGGGGATCATCTCGGGCCTTCAGCGCGACGTGGTGGCCGGTTCGTCCCGTCTCGGAGACGAAGAGCGCCTCCAGGACATCATCCAGACCGACGCCGCCATCAATCCGGGCAATTCGGGCGGACCGCTCCTCGACCTCGAGGGGCGAGTGGTCGGCATCAACGTGGCCGTGGCCCAGGGCGCCCAGAACATCGGCTTCGCCATTCCCATCAACCAGGTCAAGCAGTCGGTCGAGCAGGTCAAGACGCTGGGCCGGATTGCCACCCCGTACTTAGGAGTGCGCTATGTCCTCATCGACGATGAGCTGGCCGCCGCCAATCGCCTGCCGTTCGACCACGGGGCGCTCATCGCCCGCGGCGACACCGTCACCGACTTTGCCGTCATCCCCGGTTCGCCTGCGGACAAGGCCGGTCTCATGGAAAACGACATCATCCTGGAGATCGGCGGCCAACGGGTGGACAGCGAGCATCCGCTCGGGGACCTCATCGCGGATGCCAAGCCCGGGGACGCCGTGATTCTCAAGGTCTGGCATAAGGGCGAGACGAAGACCCTGACCGTCACCCTTGAAGAAAGGCCCCAATAAGCCTTCCTTTTCGTCTTTCCGGTTCTGGATTAGCAATCTCTTCGTGAGATTGCTAATTTTTTTTCGGCATGCTAGAGTAGTGGCATCCATATCCATAACGTCTATGTCGCCCCAGAATTTCACCCAAAAAAGCCAGGAAGCCCTGAAGACCGCCCAGGAGATGGCGCTCTCCCGGGGGACGGATGCGGTGGACGCGAGCCACCTCCTGTACGCCCTCGCCATCCAAGAGGAGTCTTTGGTACCGACCGTCTTCAGACGACTCGAGGTCGACACCGAGAAACTGAAAGGCGCCCTCCTCGAGCTGATCGAAAGCCTGCCGCACGCCGGGGGCGGGGGAGGCACGGGCCAGCTCTACGGCACACCCGATTTGGCACGCGTCCTTTCCGAAGCCGAGAAGGAGATGAAGAAGCTCAGCGACACATTCGTATCCACCGAACACTTCCTCCTCGGCATGCTCGCGGCCGAGACGCGCCTCAAGAAACTATTGGCCCAGCACGGTGTTTCGTATGACGCCGTACTCAAGACGCTGGCCCTGGTGCGGGGCAGCGCCCGGGTGGAAAGCGACCGGCCCGAACAAACGTTCCAAGCCCTCGAAAAATACGCCCAGAACCTGACCGAACAGGCCCGCAGGGAGAAGCTCGACCCCGTCATCGGCCGGGACGAGGAAATCCGCCGTGTCATGCAGGTCCTCTCGCGCCGCACCAAAAACAATCCCGTCCTGATCGGTGAGGCAGGTACCGGCAAGACGGCCATCGTCGAGGGCCTGGCCCAACGCATCGTGTCGGGCGACATCCCAGAGAACCTGAAAGGCAAGGAGATCCTCTCGCTCGACTTAGGAGCGCTCGTGGCCGGAGCCAAATTCCGCGGTGAATTCGAGGAACGCCTGAAGGCGGTCCTGAAGGAAATCGACCAGGCCGAAGGACGCTATATCCTGTTTATCGACGAGCTCCACACCCTGGTGGGGGCAGGCGCGGTAGAAGGCGCCATGGACGCCGCCAACCTCCTCAAGCCCGCGCTCGCCCGCGGCCGTCTCCGCACCATCGGAGCCACGACCCTGCGTGAATACCAGAAACACATCGAGAAGGACCAGGCGCTCGAGCGGCGCTTCCAGCCCGTCTTCGTGAGCGAGCCGTCCGAAGAGGACGCCCTCGCCATCCTCCGTGGCATCAAGGAAAAGTACGAGCTCCATCACGGCGTGCGTATCCAGGATGACGCTCTGGCCGCCGCGGTCCGTCTTTCGAGCCGCTACGTCACCGACCGTTTCCTCCCCGACAAGGCCATTGACCTCATGGACGAGGCTGCCTCGCTCCGGCGGCTCGAGATCGAATCCCGGCCAGTGGAGATCGATCAGCTCGAGCGCTCCGTGCGGCGGCTCGAGATCGAAAAACGTGCCCTCGAGAAGGAATCCGGCACCGAAAAGAAACGTGTGGCCATCGACCGCGAACTCTCGGAGCTCAAGGAGAGCGCGCAG
>CAYNEL010000052.1:0-4292 GCA_964396225.1 uncultured Bdellovibrionales bacterium
CTGCCCATTGACCGCACCGGGGCCAACTTGTTCTTTCAGCTCATCTCACGCCGCCGTGGCGGGTGAACTTGCGGGTGGGTGAGAACTCGCCCAAGCGGTGCCCCACCATTTCCTCGGTCACGTAGACCGGGACGAAGTCCTTGCCGTTGTGCACGCCGAACGTGAAACCGACCATCTCGGGAGCGATGGTGCAGGCACGCGACCAGGTCTTGATGACCGAGCGGTCGCCGGGTTTCTTGTCGCGGACCTTCTTGAGGACGCGCTCATCGACGTAGGGGCCTTTCTTGAGACTGCGTGACATAGGTTATTTCTGGTTGCGGCGGCGGAGGATGTACTGGTTGCTGCGGTGTTTCTTGCGGCGGGTCTTCTTGCCGAGGGCGGGCTTGCCCCATGGCGTTTTGGGATGCATGCCGAGCGGCTGGGCGCCCTCACCACCACCGTGCGGATGGTCCACCGGATTCATGGCCGAACCGCGGACGGACGGACGGCGGCCCAGGTGGCGGGCCCGGCCGGCCTTGCCGATGAGGCGGGTGTTGTGCTCGAAATTGCTGACCTGACCGATGGTAGCATAGCATTCCTGGCGGACCAAGCGGATCTCGCCGGAAGCCAGCTTGACCTGGCCGAACTCGCCGTCGAGAGCCATCAGGGTGGCCGCGGAACCGGCGCTCCGCACCAGCTGTCCGCCCTTGCCCGGCAAGAGCTCGATGTTGCAGATCTGGGTACCGACCGGGATGTGGCCAATCTTGAGACGGTTGCCCGAAGCCACCGGCGCCCGCTCGGCTGCGAGCACGGTCTGGCCGACCCGCATACCGTGGGTGGCCAGGATGTAGCCTTTCTCGCCGTCCTGGTACTGGACGAGAGCGATCAGGGACGAGCGATTGGGATCGCGCTCGAGCGCGATGACCGTGCCGGGGATGCCGAGCTTGCGCACCTGCTTGAAGTCCACCAGGCGGTAGCGGCGCTTGTGGCCGCCCCCTTTGTGGCGAACGGAAATCTTGCCACGTGAACGCCCGAAGAAGCGGTGAAGCGGCACGGTCAGGCTCTTCTCCGGCTTCTTGTCGGTGGCGCCGTCAGGCTTGATGACCGACATGTTACGGCGGCCGGCGGTATTCCTTTTGTAGATCTTGATAGCCATATGGGGAGGATCGATTGCGCTAGGCGGACTTGAAGACGTCGATGCTCTCGCCGGCCTTCAAAGTGACGACGGCTTTTTTGGTCCGCTGGGTGCGGCCCATCTTGCCACGGAAAAAGCGCCATTGTGAAGGTGTCGCTGTCATGTTGACTTTGGTGACGTGCACCTGATAGGCTGATTCGACGGCCTTCTTGACGGATTGCTTGGTCGCACGCGGATTGACCCGGAAGACGTATTGGTTGGCTGCCATGACACGGTGCGCCTTTTCGGTGACGCGGGGCGCCACGAGCGTCGCCAGCACCAGACGCTCCAAAGCGGCGCCTTCCAGGGGACGCTTCGGGGCGGCCGAGGAAGCCGCGGGCTTTTTCTTGGACTGGTTCTTGCCGAAGAGGGCCATAACGGTGCCGGATTATTTGGAGGATTTCGGGGAGAGCCGGGCCTCGAGCGCGGAGAGGGCGTCCTCCGAGAGGAGGAGGTATTCGTGGTCGAGCATGTCGGCGACGGAGAGGGTTTCAGCCGAGAGGGGCGAGACGCGGGGCAGGTTGCGCACGGCCCGGGCGATGCCGCGTTCATCCTTGGCCAGGGCGAAAGCCAGGCTGCCGCGTTCGCACTTGAGCGCCCGGAGACCGGCGGCCACGAGCTTGGTCTTAGTCTCGGCGAAATCGTGCTTCTCGACGAGGATGATCTTTTCCTGGGCGAGCTTGGCCGACAGGACGGCCCGGGCGGCCGAAAGACGCATGGACTGGTTGATCTTCACCTTGAAGTTGCGGTCCTTGGTCGGACCGAAGACGACGCCGCCTTTGCGCCACAACGGGTTACGGACCGAACCCACGCGGGCGCGGCCGGTCCCCTTCTGGCGCCACGGCTTCTTGCCGGAGCCGGCGCGTTCGGCGCGGTCCTTGGTATGGGCCAGCACCTGGCGGCGGTTACCCTGGATGCCGTTGTACACCTGGGAAACGAGGACGTCGTTCGGCTGCACGCCGAAGACGGCCTCTGGGAGCTCGCGCTCCCCGACGTTCTTGCCCTGCCAGTTGTGGACGGTCAGTTTCAGCATACGGATGGGTCAGTCTAGTGCGTGATCTTGGTCCGGATGGCCACGATGCCGCCCGGGATACCGGGCACGGCGCCTTTGACGCCGATCAGTTTGGATTCGGGATTGACGTACACCACCTCGAGGTTGCGGGAGGTGGATTTCACCCCGCCGGTGCGGCCGGCCATGCGCATGCCTTTGATGACGTGCTGGGGCCAGACGGCGCCGATGGAACCCGGAGCGCGCAGGTCGTGCTTGCGGCCGTGGGTACGCAGGGAACCCTTGAAACCGTGGCGCTTGACCACGCCCTGGAAGCCCTTGGCCTTGGTGATGCCAGTGACGGAGACCATGTCACCCACCGTGATGGCGGAGACGGTTACCGACGAACCGACGGCGTACTGCTCCAGCTCCTTGGCCGCCTCTTCTTTCGAAAGGTGGGCCGAGTCGAGACGGAATTCCTCGCGCTTGGTCCGCTTCTTGGTCTTGGACAGTTCGAGCTGGACGGCCACGTAGCCGTCTTTCTCAGGGGTCCGGACCAGCCGGACGGTGTTGTCCTGGCACTCGATGAGCGTGACGTTCTGGGCGCCCTTGTCGGCGTCCTCGAGAGTGGTCATACCCAATTTTTTGCCCAAGAGGAATTTCATACCGTTGTCCGCACTACAAATAAAAACCTGGCCTCAACATCAGCCAGGGAGGACCCAGAGGGGTCCCGGTGCTGGCTCGTTGAGTATCCCTGGCAGAAGGACGACTGTCTCCGGTCTTCTGGGGACTTTAACGAGTGTTCGCTGCTTTCATTTGGAAGTTTTTCTCGGGTGCGGCGCGAGGCCTCGGTTGAGGAGCAGGATCCGGAACGGCGCGGTGCGCCGAGAAAAACCTCCAAACTACATCTTGATTTCCACATCCACACCAGCCGGCAAATCCAGATTGGTCAGCTGGTCGATGGTCTTGGCCGTCGGATTCATGATGTCGATCATACGCTTGTGCACCCGCATCTCGTACTGGTCGCGGGAATTCTTGTGCACGAAAGTCGAGCGGTTGACGGTCATCCGGTGGATCTCGGTCGGCAACGGCACGGGCCCCGTGATGGAGGCGCCGGTGCGTTCGGCCGTCTCGACGATCTTCCGGGCGCTCTGATCGATCACTTTGTGATCGTAGGCTTTGATCTTGATCCGCACGCGGATGGCCGCGGCGTCTGCTTTCTTGGTCATGTGGAACTCTTATTCAGTCTCAGGTACTTCCTCGGTTCGGAGGAAAAGTGGGAGCGGAACGCGCGTTCCGCTCCCTATTTCCACCGGACTTATTTGTGGATCTTGGTCGCCACGCCGGCGCCGACGGTGCGGCCGCCTTCGCGGATGGCGAACTTCATGCCTTCCTCCATGGCCACGGGGGCAAGCAGCTTGATCTTGAGCTTGACGGTGTCGCCCGGCATGACCATCTCGGTTCCTTCGGGGAGCTCGACTTCGCCAGTCACGTCCGTCGTGCGGATGTAGAACTGCGGTTTGTACCCCTTGAAGAACGGGGTGTGCCGGCCGCCTTCCTCCTTGGAGAGGACGTAGACTTCGGCATCGAACTCGGTGTGCGGGGTGATAGAGCCGGTCTTGGCCAGCACCTGGCCGCGCTCGACGTCTTCTTTCTTCACGCCGCGGAGGAGGAGCCCGGCGTTGTCACCGGCCTGGCCGCGGTCGAGGGATTTGTTGAACATCTCTATACCAGTCACCACCGTCTTGGAGGTGGGGCGGATGCCTACGATCTCGACTTCCTCGTTGATGTTGATGACGCCGCGCTCAATGCGGCCGGTCACCACGGTGCCGCGGCCTTCGATCGAGAAGATGTCCTCGATGGGCATGAGGAACGGTTTGTCGGTGTCACGGACGGGCTCGGGGATCTTCTCATCGAGAGCCGCCATGAGGTCGAGGATGGGCTTGGCTTCGGCGCTGTCGGCATCCTTGGTCTCGAGGGCCTTCAGGGCGCTACCGCGGATGACGGCGGCGTTGTCGCCATCGAACTCGTATTTCGAGAGGAGCTCGCGCACTTCGGCCTCGACGAGGTCGATGAGCTCGGGGTCGTCCACCATGTCCACCTTGTTCAGGAAGACGACGATGGCCGGGACGCCCACCTGGCGGGCGAGGA
>CAYNEL010000053.1:0-4135 GCA_964396225.1 uncultured Bdellovibrionales bacterium
AACAACGGCCCGGCGATTGCCACCGGCGCCGATCTGAAAGAAGTATTACCGGCTGGCGTCACCCTCGACAGAATCCACAGTAGCCAGGGCCTGTGCCTGCCGACGCTGTTGAGCGGGCTGTGCCAGTTTGGCAACATTGAGGTGGGCGAACGGGTAACGGTGACCGTGTTTGGCAACGTCGATCCATCCGTGGCTGCCGGTGCAGTGCTCACCAATAGCGCACGCGTCTTCGCTAACAACCCTGACAGCAACCCGGCCAACAACCAGGACAGTGTGACGACGCCGGTTGTGACGCTGGCCGACCTGTCGATTCGCAAGAGCGCCGCGCCCAGCCCGACAGTGCCGGGTGAGAACATCGTCTACACCATCATTGTGACGAACAGCGGCCCGTCGGATGCAGCCAACGTGGTCGTCAGCGACAGCCTGCCGTTGAGCCTGACGGCGCTGTCCGTCACGCCGAGCCAGGGGAGCTGCACAGGAACGACCTGTGCAATGGGGATCATCCCGGCGGGTGGTCAGGCGAGTATCGTCATCGTTGCCGCCGTCGCCCCGACTGTCACCGGGTGGCTGACGAACACGGCGAGCGTGACGAGCAGCACGCCGCTCACGAACACGGGGGATGACAGCGATTCTGTCGTGACACCGGTGAGCTCGTCTGCGGATCTGAGCCTGGACATGAGTTCGACGCCCACGGTCGGAGCGGGACAGAGCGGAGTGGTGACGTACTCGGTGTCGAACAGCGGGCCATCGTTGGCGCAGAATGTGGTGGTCACGGCCACGTTCCCGGCCGGTGTGACGCCGCCGCCGGGGTGGACGCAGGTGGGCGCCAGCAATGTGTACACCTACTTCGTGGGGGATGTGGCGCCCGGTCAGACGGTGGTCATCACGGGAGTGGTGGTGTTTGGCCCCGACATCCAGCCTGGGACGAGCATCGAGTTTGGCGGACAGGTGGGAGCCACGACGCCGGATCCGAACCCGCTGGACAACGTGGACAACGCCGACACGAGCATCCTGGCCTCGGGCGACCTGGTGATACGGAAACAGCAGGTCAGTCCGGTTGGCGCAGTGACAGCAGGCAGTCTCGTCACCTACACCATTGTTGTCACCAACACTGGGCCAGCGACAGCGCGCAGGGTGGACGTGAAGGACCAGTTGCCGCCGGGCATGAGCCTGTACACGGTGGCAGCGTCCAACGGAGGTGTGTGTGCGGGTGCGCTGTGTCAGTTTGGCGACCTGACCGTCGGGGCCACCAGAACCATGACAGTGGTGGCCCGGGTGGAGAGCGACGTGGCAGCGGGTTCGGTGGTGAACACGGCGGCGGTGTTCAGCGGCAACGACCCGCTGAGCGCCAACAACAGCGTGACCGTGAGCACGCCGGTGACGGTGAGTGCGGATCTGTCCATCGTGAAGGTGGACCTGCTGGATCCGGTCATCGCTGGGGAGGTCATCCTGTACCAGTTGGTCATCACCAACAGCGGCCCGTCGGATGCGCTCGATGTGGTAGTGACGGACACGATACCCGTGAGCACGACCTATGTGGGCGCTTCGCCTGGGTGCGGTTACGCTAACGGCCAGGTGACATGCACACTTGGCGTCTTGCCAGCAGGAGCGTCGGCCAGCCTGTTCATCCAGGTGCGTGTAAGCGAGGCGATCCAGGAGCCGACCACGCTGACCAACACGGTGGGAGTGGACAGCAGCACGCCGGACCCGAACCCGGCCAACAACAGCGACGTGGTCACGACGACAGCGCAGCAGTCGCCGCTGAACCCCACGGATCTGCGCATTGTCAAGGAGAGTGCGCCGAACCCGGTGGTTGCGGGAGAGTTACTGACGTACACGCTGGTGGTCAGCAACCTGGGGCCGGCGCCCGCCACCGACGTACAGGTGGTGGATGCGCTGCCCGGGGGAGTGACGTTCATCAGCGCCAGTGCCAGCCAGGGGCTGTGCAACGGAGGAGTGAGTTGTGAACTGGGCAGCCTGGCGGTCAACGGCCGGGCGACGGTCACAGTAGTGGTGCGTGTCAACAGCGACCAGACAGGAACGTTGTTCAACCTGGCGCGAGTGGCGTCGGCCAACCCTGATAGCAACCCGGCCAACAACCAGGACAGTGTGACGACGCCGATTGTGACACAGGCCGACCTGTCGATTCGCAAGAGTGCCGCGCCCAGCCCGACAGTGCCGGGTGAGAACATCGTCTACACCATCATCGTCAGCAATGCCGGCCCGTCGGATGCGCAGAACGTGGTGGTGTCGGACACGCTGCCGGCCAGCGTGACGCTGGTTGCGGCCACGCCGAGCCAGGGAAGCTGCACAGGAACGACCTGTGCGTTGGGGACGATAGCAGCGGGTGGTCAGGCGAGCATCGTCATCGTTGGCGCCGTCGCCCCGACTGTCACCGGGTGGCTGACGAACACGGCGAGCGTGACGAGCAGCACGCCGCTCACGAACACGGGGGATGACAGCGATTCTGTCGTGACACCGGTGAGCTCGTCTGCGGATCTGAGCCTGGACATGAGTTCGACGCCCACGGTCGGAGCGGGACAGAGCGGAGTGGTGACGTACTCGGTGTCGAACAGCGGGCCATCGTTGGCGCAGAATGTGGTGGTCACGGCCACGTTCCCGGCCGGTGTGACGCCGCCGCCGGGGTGGACGCAGGTGGGCGCCAGCAATGTGTACACCTACTTCGTGGGGGATGTGGCGCCCGGTCAGACGGTGGTCATCACGGGAGTGGTGGTGTTTGGCCCCGACATCCAGCCTGGGACGAGCATCGAGTTTGGCGGACAGGTGGGAGCCACGACGCCGGATCCGAACCCGCTGGACAACGTGGACAACGCCGACACGAGCATCCTGGCCTCGGGCGACCTGGTGATACGGAAACAGCAGGTCAGTCCGGTTGGCGCAGTGACAGCAGGCAGTCTCGTCACCTACACCATTGTTGTCACCAACACTGGGCCAGCGACAGCGCGCAGGGTGGACGTGAAGGACCAGTTGCCGCCGGGCATGAGCCTGTACACGGTGGCAGCGTCCAACGGAGGTGTGTGTGCGGGTGCGCTGTGTCAGTTTGGCGACCTGACCGTCGGGGCCACCAGAACCATGACAGTGGTGGCCCGGGTGGAGAGCGACGTGGCAGCGGGTTCGGTGGTGAACACGGCGGCGGTGTTCAGCGGCAACGACCCGCTGAGCGCCAACAACAGCGTGACCGTGAGCACGCCGGTGACGGTGAGTGCGGCGCTCGGCATCTACAAGAGCGGCAATGCCGCCGCAACGGCCGGCGGCGCGATCCGATATACACTGCTGATCAGTAACGCCGGCCCGTCGATGGCACGCAACATCACCGTGACCGACCAACTGCCGGCTGAGCTTGCCAACATCATCGTCTCATCGCCAACTCCTGGCGTGAGCTGCGGTTTGCTTGCGGGAAGAGTGACCTGCACGATCGCCAGCCTGCCGCCCGATGAAACGATCATGGTGATTATCGAGGCGACGCTCCTGCCAGATGCCAACGGGGTCATCACCAACACGGCAACGGTGAGCAGCCCAACCGACCCAAGCGGAAGCCACAGCGATTCGCTCAGCACCGTCGTCGCCTTCAGCGCCGACCTGGAACTGTTCAAGCATGCGACACCCACAGCTATCGCTGGCGGTATGATCCAATATACGCTGACAGTCATCAATCATGGCCCATCTGATGCACAGGCTGTGCGCATCACCGACACGCTGCCAACTGGCGTCGTGTTCGTTGCAGCCAGCAGCCCATGCAGCCACTCCGACGGGGTGGTGACATGTGCGCTGACGACCCTTGCTGCCACCGACAGCAGGTCATTCACAGTAACGGTGAAGGCTGACAGCGGTGTGGAGCCGGGCGCCAGTCTGGAAAATCGAGCAACGGTGGGAGCCAGCACGCCAGATCCAGAACCGGCAAACAATCATGCCAGCGCCGATACATCGATCATTGGTCAGGCAATGCTCGAACTCAACAAATCCGCACAGAGCAGCGTGATTGCTGGTGAGCTGATCACCTACACCATTGTCGTCACTAATCACGGCCCATCGGCGGTCCAGTCAGTCGACATCAAAGACAGCCTGCCGCAAGGTGCGATCTTGGCCAATGCAACTGTAATGCGCAGCGGACAAG
>CAYNEL010000054.1:0-4126 GCA_964396225.1 uncultured Bdellovibrionales bacterium
GATATGGAAATCAGGAACATCGCCATCATCGCGCACGTCGACCACGGCAAGCCGACCCTCACCGATGCCATCCTCCGCCAGACGGGGGTGGCCCAGGAAGGCGTCTCCATGGATTCCAACACGCTCGAGCAGGAGCGTGGCATCACTATTTATTCCAAAAACGCCAGCGTCTTCTACCGCGACACCAAGATCAATATCGTGGACACGCCCGGCCACGCCGATTTCGGTTCCGAGGTCGAGCGCGTGCTCCGCTCCATCGACTGTGTGCTCCTCATCGTGGACGCCCAAGAAGGCCCCATGCCGCAGACCCGCTTCGTGCTCAAGAAATCGCTCGAGCTCGGCTTGAAGCCCATCGTGGTCATCAACAAGATCGACAAGCCGGCCGCCGATCCCGACCTCGCCCAGGAGCGCGTCTTCGAGCTGTTCCTCGACCTCGGCGCCAACGACGAACAGCTCGACTTCACCACGGTCTATGCCATCGGTCGTGAGGGTGTGGCCAAGCTCCATCTGAAAGACGAGTCGCGCGACCTCTCGCCCCTTCTCGACACTATTCTCCTCAAGGTGCCTAAGGCGCCGACCGACACCGAGGCGCCGCTCCGCGCCCAGCCGTTCAATCTGGCCTATGACAATTTCCTCGGCCGCATGGCCATCGCGCGCATCTACGAGGGCAGGATGAAGGTGGGCGACACGGTCTATGCCAAGAAGCAGGACGGTTCAGTCTCGTCCGGTCGTATCACCAAGCTTTTCACTTTCCATGGTCTTGAGCGGCGTGAGACGACTGAGGCGGGAGCCGGAGATATCGTCATCATGGCGGGCCTCCCCGACATCTATATCGGCGACACCATCTCTGTTTCGCCCGAGGCCGAGATGCTGCCGGCCATCTCCATCGACGAGCCGACCATCACGCTCAACTTCCTCGTCAACGATTCGCCCTTCGGCGGGCGCGAGGGCAAGTTCGTCACACGCGAACAGCTCCGCGAACGCCTGGAGAAGGAACTCGAAGTGAACGTCGGTCTCAAGATCGACTTTGGTTCCGGCGAAGCCTTCAAAGTTTCCGGCCGCGGCGAGCTCCATGTGGCCATCCTCCTCGAGAATATGCGTCGCGAGGGATATGAAATCAGCGTTTCCCAGCCCCAGGTCATCATCAAGGAGGAAAACGGCCAGAAACTCGAGCCGTTCGAAGAGCTGACCGTGGACGTGCCGCAGGAATTCTCGGGCGCCGTCATCGAGCGTCTCGGCAAGCGCAAAGGTGTGATGCTCGACATGCGCACCGAACGCGGCACTGTCACCCGCATGGTCTTTGAGATCCCGACCCGCGGGCTCCTCGGCTACCGGAGCCAGTTCATCGTCGACACCAAGGGCGAGGGCATCATGGCGAGTCGCGTCACCGGCTTCAAGCCGTACGCCGGCGAGATCGAGCACCGCGACGTGGGTTCGATGGTCTCCATGGCCACCGGCAAGGCGCTGGGTTTCTCGCTGGCCAATCTCCAGGAGCGCGGCGTGCTCTACATCGGCCCTGGCGTCGAGGTCTACGAGGGCATGGTCATCGGCAATGTCTCCAAGGGCAACGAGATGGCCGTCAACCCAATCAAGGGCAAGCAGCTCACCAATATGCGGGCCAGCGGCTCGGATGACGCTATCCAGCTCGTCCCGCCGTGGACGCTCTCCATCGAGCGCGGTCTGGAAGTCATGGCCGCCGACGAATACCTCGAGATCACGCCCAAAGACGTCCGCCTCCGCAAGCAGTATCTGACGGAAAACGACCGCGTCAAAGCCGCTCGGAAGAAATAAGAAAATAAGAAAACGGCTCTTCGCGAGGGGAGCCGTTTTTGTTCCGGGATGGTGTAGGATAGGGGAGGGTCCTTGGAAAAAAGAAAACCGGCTATCACGTTGGACGCCGGTTGGAAGGGAAGCGGGGTTCCGCTTCCGTTAGGAGGTCATTCGATTATGTTGACGGTAGCGGTCGTTGCCTTCATACCGTCCAGCCAACCGGTCAATCCACCAGTCAGTCCCGCATACACGAGACCGATGATAATGACGATGAAAAACACTTTAAATCCGACACCATTGCTGTTTCTCACGAGACCTCCTCGTTGGTTGAAAAAGGTACTGAATTCGGAATATCACATAATAGCATAAAATTAGATTTTAGTCAATAGTATTTGAGGCTTAGATAAGCCACGGAATATGGGTATATTCGAAGTACTCCAGTCTCTCCTCCAATCGGCCGTTATGGCTGGCTTCGGTTTGCTCACCGGTCTCCTCGGCGAATACCCGGCACCGCTCCAGGTCGTGACCGAAAAAGCGACCCCACTGATCTCCACGTTCCAACGCATCACGAACACGGGACCCTGCAGCGATCTTGTCACCTATCGCGTGGGCGAGATCGACGAGCGTTTCGGCGTCAGCCAGGAGGAATTGGTCCGGCAGCTCAAGGAGGCTGAGGACCTGTGGGAGAAGGATTCTGGCCGTGATTTCTTCGCCTATGACGAACAGGGAACCATCTCCGTCAGCCTGACCTACGACGAACGCCAACAGTCCACCGAGGAATTGAAACTCCTCCTCAGTCAGATCGACGGCGACCAAAAGAAATACGATGCGGCGACCAAGAAGCACGAGACCGTCTCAACCGCCTTCGACAAGGCCAAGCGGGCCTATGAGGAGGATGCCGCGGATTTCCAGGAAGCCCAGGATGACTTCACCCGTGACGCCCGGGCCTACGAGGCGAAAGTGCGCGAGGCTAACGCCCGGGGTGGGGCCAGTGAGAGCGAGTATGCGGCCCTCGAGCGCGAACGGCGCGAGCTCGAGGCGCGCCAGGAGAAACTCGACGACCGGTACGACGCGCTCGAGGACGACCGGGACGACCTCAACAAGCTGGCCAACGAGCTGAACGCCCTAGCGGCGGCCGTCAACAAACTGGCCGGCACGCTCAACAAGAAAGTGGATACGTACAACGAGACGGGGGCGGACCTGGGAGAGTTTGAGGCGGGGCTCTATGAGAGCGACGATCGCGGCGAGCGCATCACCGTCTTCCAATTCGACGACCAGCGCGGACTGACGCTCATCCTGGCGCACGAGTTCGGACACGCGCTCGGTTTGGAACATACCGGCGATCGGACGGCGCTCATGTTTCCCTTGGTAGGCGAGCAGACGGCCGGCCTGACCGCCGCCGATCGGGAGCTGTTGGTCGCGCGTTGCGGGGTGGAATGAAGTCGGCCATTATGGGATTCACCAGGACCAGAGAGGACTTCGTCTGCAGACACTGCGGCCAGGCGGTCGGGGGCGATGGCTATACCAACCATTGCCCGTACTGTCTGTGGAGCCGGCACGTGGACGTGGATCCGGGCGACCGGGCGGCGGAATGCCTGGGGTTGATGGAACCGGTCGAGGTGGTTCTCGAGAAGGATACGTACGTCCTCACCCATCGGTGCGTCGCCTGTGGCCACGAGAAGCGGAACCGTGCCGCTTCCGGTGACGACCGCGAAGCCTTGGCACGGCTGGCTGCATCCCTGGCCGCCCGCCGGTCCCGCTCGGCCTGACGGTGTATACTGGAAAGGGCAAGCAGCCGAAACAGCGACTGACGTATTAACGAATTTCAAACACCACGGCTATGGAGACCGACCTCAACGTCCCTCCGGAGAAGAAACTGACCTTCTCCATCAAGGAAATGTTCGGGCGCGGCTGGGAGCTGACCAAGCAGCACCTCGGTCTGGTGGTTGGTGTGCTCGCCTTTTCCTTCCTCGTGAACATGTTCTCGAGCGCGATCCTCGGGGCCACCCAGGATTCGATGCCGCTCTCGATACTAGCCAACCTCATCGTCCTGCTTGTGGGTGGCCTCCTCTATCTCGGCGTCCTCTCCATTGCCTTCAAGCTCTACGACGGCAAGCCAGCGCTTTTCACCGACATCTTTTCCCAGCCAGACAAGGTGCTCCGTTACATCGTGGCGAGCATCCTCTACGGGCTCACCGTCTTTCTCGGACTCCTGCTCCTCATCGTTCCGGGCCTCATCTGGGCCATCAAGTTCCAGTTTTTCAACTACTTCCTCGTGGACCGAAACCTGGGAGCGGTCGAGGCGCTTCAGGCGAGCAGCAAGGTGACCACCGGGCACAAGTGGCGCATCTTCCTC
>CAYNEL010000055.1:0-4012 GCA_964396225.1 uncultured Bdellovibrionales bacterium
GCCGAGGGAGGCGGCCACGGCTACCAAAGCGAACGCCCAGAGGAGACGGGGCATAGGGAACGCGGTTTTAGTGTTTATGGGTTTGGTTTCATTATACCTCTCGGCAACCCTTCTCCATGGAATCTGTCAAGCGCCCCCAGCGTGCGTGACCTCGCGTATTCAAGCCCCTTGTTCGGGAGAAAAAACGAACGGGCCTGGATGTCGGGCCCGTTCGATCCGGAAAAATCGCCTGACGATCAGTGTCAATCAAGGAGCCGGGGCCACGGCCGGAGCGGGTTCGGTAGTCGCGGCCGGAGCAGACGCGGGAGTAGGAGCGGTGGTCGATGGGCGCGATTCGATCTGGCCCTGGGCAGGCGCGGCCGGAGCCGGAGCCTGCTCGGGGAAACCGCCTTCAGCCGGTTGGGCCGCCGGAGCGGTGGTGGCTTCCGAGCTCGTCGTGGCGAGCGGCTGGTCGAGATTGTTCGGCCGGCCGGCGCGGACGTTGTCGATGAGGCGCTGGAGCTGGTCCCTGGCCGCCTGGGCGTTGTCGCCGGTGAGGAGGTCCATCGCCTTCTGGTACTGCTCGATGGCCTGGTCATCGTTGTTCTGCTTCTCGTAGACGAGGGCGAGGTTCAGGTAGGCGTTGAAGAAGCGGTTGTTCTGGTTCACGAGGTCGCGGAACATCCGCTCGGCGTTGGCCAAGTCCTCGCCTTCGTCGCGGATGCGATAGAGGCGGGCCAGGTGGTACCGGACGTCCTGGTTGGTCCGGACGACGCCGATCTTGGAGCCTTCCTCGAGGACCGCGATGGCGGCATCGGCATTCTGGCCATTGGCTTCCTCGAGGAGCGCCAGGTTGAGATAGGCCGGAGTGTAGTCGCGCTTCTGCTCGATGGCGGTGCGGAACGACTGGCGGGCGGCATCCACCAGGCCGGTCTTCTCCGCGGCCGGGGCGGCGTTGGAACGCAGGCGGCTCACCTGGCCGAGCTTCAGGGTGTGGAGCGGATTGTCCGGCTCAAGCTCCTTGGCCCGAGCGTAGGCGGACTCGAGCGGCGTCAGAAGGGCTGGGTCTGGACCGCCGAGGAAGACCTGGTTCTCGTACCCCTGGGCGAGGAGTTCCTGGGCCACGATGTCGTTCTTGGCCAGCTCGCGGCCGCGGACCATCAGCTGGAGGCCGTTCCGGACGTAGGTGCGGATGGCTTCCACATTGCGCTCAGACTCAGGTTTGGCGAACTCCTGGTTGGCGAGCGCCAGATCGGCCTGGCCGAGGATGCTGTAGTAGCGGCTCTCCTTGTCCATATACTGGATGGCGCGGCTCAAGGCGTTGGCCGTATCCACCGTCACCGTCCGGGCGGCCAGGGCGCGGCCGGCGGTGATGTCGGCGATCCAAGCACGGGCCAGGAAAGCGAAGAGGTAGACCACGCCGGCCGAGACCACCAGGAAGACGAAAGCCAGCGCCAGGGCGAATTTCGGAGACACTTTGAGCGAGAGGTTCCACTGGCGGGTCTCGACGCGCGACTCCATGAAGAGCGCGGCCAGGGCGAGCGAGGCCACGAGGACGGAGAGGATGACGAGGGCACCGGACACGGGCATGAGGAGCGAACCGGCCATGAGCACCACCGCGGCGCTCCAGAGGCCGAGCGAGAGGGTCTTGTTCTGTTCCTTGTTGCGCATCAGGAAATACAGGCCGAAGGACAGGTAGGCCAGGATGAGGATGACGAAGAAGAACGTGCCGATGGCTCCCAGGGTGGGCAGCGCCTCGAAGAAGAGGCCGGACCCTTGGAAGAAGCGCAGATTGAAGAGCGGGTTGTTCTGGTTGTGTTCGGCGCCATGGTACATCGAGAAGGCGTAGCCGTAGGTGCCGGGGCCGCTCCCAAGGAAGAACTGATCCTTGAGCGAGGACTGGGCCACTTTCCACGAGAGGCCCGAGTTGGGCATCACTTCGAGCGGCAGACGGGCGTCGCCCAAGCCCACCGGCCCGATCATAAAGAACCCGAGGATGGCCACGAAGACCACCATCGGCACGAAGTTGAGTTTCTCGCCCAAGGAGACGATCTGCGAGAGGATGAAGATCACCATGAAGCCGCTGCCGATGAAGAAGGCCGGCCAGGGCACCGAGTTGTAGAGGGCGAGGAGGAGGACGAGCGCGGATGCGATCATGAGCGAGAGGACGGCCCGGACCGCCGTGCGCAACGGCCCGCGTCCGATGTCACCCGCTTTGGCGAGAGCCAGGACGGCCAATGGGATGGTCATGCCCACGAAGAGCATCAGGTTCGAGAGTCCGCCCACGAGCGAGAACGGGGCGACCTGCCGGAGACCGCTCGGGAGGAACGGCACGGTGTACATGGCGAGCCACGTCCAGAGGAGGAGGAAGGCCGCGGCCGCAAGCAGCCCCGAAAGCCAGATCCAGAGACGGCGCGGATTGAAATGCGAGAGGATGAAATAGTACGCCGCGGCCAGGGCCAGGACGGAGAGCACGCCGCGGGAGGGGTCGTTGAACGGCCCCCAGAAGCTGTGCCACTTGTCGACGGAAAAGAACGCGCTCGCCACATAGGCCGCCACGAACGCCCCGAGGGGCAGATCCAGGAAGGTGCGGCGCACGGGCAGCTCGCCTACGATCATGCCGCGGGACACCCAGGCCACGAGGCCGAGGAGGAGCCAGAAATAGAAATAGAGCTGTTTGTCGAAAGCGATGCCCTGGAGCGAGAGGCCGGTGAAGAAGACCGGCACCCCGAGGAAGAGCATGAAGATCGAGAAGGTGGCCAGGCCGTCCAGGAAACGCGCGGCGAATCCGGCGTCGGACGAACGGGACGACGTCGCGGCGCCCTCGGCCGGGGCGGACGAGGCGACGGGCCGGACGAACGAGGGGCTGCGATTCATACCGAATCCGGGGGACGGTTTTCCCATTTCCATACGGGGAGCATTTAATGAAAAACGGCGCCAGGGGAGCCCCGTGGCAGGACTCCCTCTATTATATGGTATGCGGGAGGGAGGGACAAGCCGGCCGGCAAGGGGCTTTTCCGCCTATTCTGAGAACCAGGTGGACATCTCTCCTGACACCGTCCAGACGAGGCCGAGCACGAATCCCCCGACGAAGATGAGGATGATGATGGCGGAAAGGGGGCGAACGTTCCGCTTCAGAAGGCGGACGGTCCGGCCGAGCCAGCCGAGACTCTCGTGGACTTTGGCATCGATGGGGCGGGAGGGCATAATGGGTGATTGCGCTCTGTTAAATAGAAGGAATAAAAAATCTGTTTAACCTGTTATAAGCCCATCCGGTAGATCTCGGCCACCTGGTCAGCGGTGAGGGCGACGTTGTAGAAGCGAGCCTCGTCTATCAGGCCATCATAATCTCGAGACGTGGCCCCTGCCATCCTTCCCATAAATAATCCGTAGCCACTTTCGGCATTGGTGCCGGATCCATTGGTCGTCTCGGCATAGGAAGTCTCTGTCCCGTTGACGTAGATCTTGACGTTGGTAGCTGTAGTACTGCTGGTATCGCTCCAGGTAACCGCAATATGGTTCCAGGCATTCAGTGTGATGGTGCTGTTCGAGGAAGATCGGACCATATCAGTAGATAGGCCGTTACAGAATTCGAGCCGATTGGTACCTCCCGAATCGAAAGCGAGGTTCCAGCCATCGAAACAGTTGCCGTTGTCCTTGCTCAGGATGAAGCCGTTGCTGGTCTCTCCCTCGCTCCGGGGATAGATCCAGGCGGTAAAGGAAAAAGCGGTCAGGGAGGTGAGGTCGTAGTCAGTGGCTCCGGCACTGCTGATGGTGACGGAGTCATTTTCCGTCAAACCCGTCTCGTTGAAGTTGATCGCCTGGCCTACTTTACCCATCGCCTTGCTCGGACTGCTGACGGTGATGGTGCCGCCCAGACTGCCACGGTTGGTGACGGTCGTGGAAGTGGCGAAGTCCCCTCCGTCGAAAGTATAGATGCCGAGCGCGCTGGTGGCGTATCGGTCGTACTGCGACGCATTGATCGTCGCCGACGTCCCCATCCGGTAGATCTCGGCGGCCTGGTCGCTGGTGA
>CAYNEL010000056.1:0-3993 GCA_964396225.1 uncultured Bdellovibrionales bacterium
AAACTGCGGCTGCCGAAATACTCCACTTCCAGTTCTCCCGGCGTGACGTAGGGGTAGTAGAGCTTGTCGGCGGCAAAGGCGCTGCTATAAGCGGTGATAGTGCTTACAGCAGCGGCCAGAACAATAAGAGTTTTCTTTTGCGGCACTGACTACTGTCCCTTCTTCATATTGGAGATGACATAGTCGTCCTTTCCCTTCGGCTTCAAGGTGAAGGATACCGCATCGCCAGGCCGATAGCCAGAAAGGTCAACGCTGCTGTCTGCCGTGAATGTCATCGTCATAACCGGCCAACCGAGCGCCTTAATGGGATCGTGCTTCATCTTGAGTGTATGCTTTCCCGCATCCACGCTGATGATTTTTCCGGTGCCTTGTGCTTCGCCAGCGGTGGCAGCGTTGCCGTCATGGTGATCAGCGGCTTCGGTGCCGTCATGTTGATGTTCTTCGCCATCTTCCAGCTTCTTTGCCAGCTTGTGGTGATCCATGTTTTTGGTTTCGCCTGGCTTGGACGCCTGGCCGACGATAATCACGCCGTCCATGCCCAGCGCCTCGTGCGGATGGCAATGGAATTTGTAAGTGCCGGGAACGGTGAAGGTGTAGGTAAACTTATCACCCTTCTTTTCGTGCATAGGAGACATTATCATTTCATCCACGCCCTTTGGCTGGCTGATAAACATCACTTCGTGCGGTTCATCCTGCGCATTCTCGAAGGTTACCGTGTCGCCGGGCTGAATGGTCAGCTTATCGGGTGAAAAGAAGTTCTGTTTTTTTGCATCGTAATCGGTCACTTCCTTGATGGTGTATTCCTTGGCGAAGGCGGGCGTGGCAGCCAGCATCAGCGCGGTCGTCAGTAGCAGCTTTTTCATTTCATTCTCCTTTGGTTAAAACATTAAACGCAGGCCGACGGCGCCGACCAGTTCATCCTTATCCTCGCCGTTGCTTCGGGCGATGGAGGCGGTTTCACCAAATTTCCGGCCATAATGGACATCCACATACGGCGCGAATTTTTTAGTGAACTCGTAGCGCGTCTGCAAACCGATCTGACCGTCCGCGATACCGGCACCGACGTCCTGTTCATGCACATCCTGCGCGAACAGATTGACCTCGACATAAGGCTGTAAAATCAATTTCTGCGTAATCAGGAAGTCGTTTTCTTCTCTTAAGCGCGCGCTGACATCGCCATGTTCGCTGATGAACAGATGCGCCTCGGTTTCGAACCAGTACGGGGCAAGGCCGTTAAACCCAAGTGTCAGGTAGGTGGTGGATTCCGGCTTGTTATCATAACGGACACCCGCCTGAGCATCCCAGAAGGTAGCGATATTGCGGCTGTAGAGTGCCCAGAATTCGGCGCTTTCCAGCTTGCCGTCATTGCGTTCACCTTCGCTTTTCAGCCAGAGTTTGTTTTCGTCCGTGCCGATCCATCCATCCAGATCCCAGCTTTGTACAGCGTCACCCTTATTCATACCAACATCAGTTTCAAGCCGGAACATGTGGAAAATGCCACCGCCATGCTCTTTCATCATCTCGGTTGACATATCGTGCATGTCATCGGCTGCAAGCGCGGGCTGCGCCAGTGGGAGCATCAGGCACGACGCCATGAGTAATTTTCTAATGCGCATGATGACCTCCTGTGCTCGGCGCTGACGCCGGTTCCGCTGGAACATCGGCAGCATCGAGTTTGGCAACGACCACCTTGCGCATCATGCCCGACATCATGTGGTACAGCAGATGGCAGTGGAACGCCCATTCACCCGCTTCGTCGGCGGTTAGCAGTACCGAATAAGACCCGCCGGGCGGTACGATCACCGTGTGCTTGTTCGGGAGCTTTGCGGCAGGCTGGCCGTTTTCCAGTTGTACGAACATGCCGTGCAGGTGCATCGGATGCGCCATCATGGTGTGATTCGTGAATTTCAGTCGCACTCGCTCCCCGTATTTCAGGCGTATCGGCTCGGCCTCGGAAAACTTCTTGTCGTTGATCGTCCAGATATAACGCTCCATATTACCGCCGAGATTCACCTCGATGGTGCGCTCCGGCGGGCGCTGGTCTTTCTGGATGCCAGCATAACGCAAATCCGCATAGGATAGGGCTTTCTGGCCTTCCGGCGTGCCGGTTTTCGCCCAGCCGCTGATCATGTCGGCAGGAGTCATCTCCATGTCGGGATCATCCTTCATCATCTGTTCCATATCCATATCGGCCATCGAGAGTAAAGCGCGGGGACGCTGTGCGGGGATTTCGCTTTTCATACCTTCGCGGGTTGCCAGCGTGCCGATGGCAAAGCCGTTGCGGTCGATGGGTTCGGCGGCAATGGTGTATGCCTTATCTTCTTTCGGCGTAACGATTACATCGTAGGTCTCCGCCACGCCGAAGCGGAATTCATCCACCGATACCGGCTCGACATTCTGCCCGTCGGACTGCACCACGCTCATTTTCAGGCCGGGAATCCGCACATCAAAAAACGACATGGCCGAGGCGTTGATAAAACGCAGGCGCACACGTTCGCCGGGCTTGAATATCCCCGTCCAGTTCTGCTCAGGGGATTTGCCGTTCACAAGAAAAGTATAGCCGGTCACGTCCGCGAGGTCGGTTTGCATCATCCGCATTTTGCCCCAATCACGGGCTGTTTTCCAAGCCTTGTCAAAACCGTCCGTTTTTACGTCATGGAAGAAATCGCCCAGCGTGCGGCGGGCATTTGCATAGTAATCCGAGGACATTTTGAGATTACCCATGATGTCTCCTGATTCTTCCGGCGAGAAATCCGACAGCACCACGACATAATCGCGGTCGGCTTGAATCGGGTCTTTACCTTTGGGGGCGGCGATGATCGAGCCGTACACGCCGTCCTGTTCCTGCCCGCCGGAATGGGCGTGATACCAATAGGTGCCGGTCTGCCTGATATTAAAATGATAGGTGAAAGTTTCGCCGGGCTTAATGCCGGGAAACTTATTAAAGGTGGGCACGCCATCCATCGCCGGGTCGATAAGCAGCCCATGCCAGTGAATCGACGTATCTTCCTTCAGGTGGTTGGTGACATTGACGGTCACATCCTCACCATCCTTAAAGCGTAGGGTTGGTCCCGGAATGCCGCCATTGATGGTAATTTTCTCCATCGGCGTGCCGGTAATGTTGACTTCCGTGCGTGCGATATCGAGGTTATAGGTTCCCGCCAAGGCGGGCGAGGCAAACAACGCTGCACCGACAAGAATAGCCGTCATTAATGATTTCATTCGGAACTCCGCTTTAATAGAACTGAGCTGATACGCGCGAAATATATTTATCCCTCAAAAAAATGGGGCTACCGCAATAATCGGTAAGCCCCTTTATATTAGACTATTTGCTGAAATAATCGTAATTGCGCTTGGCTGTGCGTTGTGCAGGCTGTGTGTTGAATTCATAGTCGGAGTTCCGCATAGCAGCCGTGCCGCTGCTGGTATTGCCCTTCGCGGCAAAATACTCCGCATTGCGTTGCGCCATACGCTGTTCTGGCGTAACTGCCATTTGAGAGACAGAAGTCCCGGCATGAGCGCCGCCGCTTTGTGGATGCGCTTTCCAGTACGCCTCGTTTGCTTCAACGCGCTTGCCCTGGCTGGAAGTGGGGTGCTCCGCATACGCCTGGGATGCGAGGCTGGAAGCCAGAATAGCCACAGCCATCGCTTTTGTGAGAGAAGACTTCATAAAACGTCCTTTTTATTGAGTGAGTGGTCTATGCCACGCTTATCGGTGGATAAGCACCCCTAGTACGCTTTCGGATCATCAATCCCTCAAAAATGTTTGGCAAGCTTTCCGGCGAGAATTTTACGGGCGCGATAGACGCGGGTTTCCACGGTTTTTGGCGTTACACCGAGGATTTCAGCACAGGCCTCCTGGGAATATTCTTCCAGTGCGAACAGGATCAGAGCGGTCTTGAGCTTATGCGGCAGGCGCTGAATTTCTTTATGTAGCACCCGCAACTGCTGGCGCAACTCAGTCAGGTCTTCAATATTGCTGTTCGGATCAGG
>CAYNEL010000057.1:0-3846 GCA_964396225.1 uncultured Bdellovibrionales bacterium
CCTGGTCCACTGGGGCGTCCTTGGATTTGTAGACGGCGAAGCCGATGGTGCGGCGGCCGGCCTTGTCGGGCGTGCCCAGCCGCTGGATGCCGACATTGGCTTCACGCTCGCGCACTTCGGCTACCTGGCCGAGGGTGACGACGCGTCCGCCTGCCCGGACGGGGAGACGGCGCAGTTCGTCGGCGGATTCGGCCGCCGGATCGAGGGCGAGCGACAGCGTCAGTCCCTCGCTCCTGACCGTGCCGCCCGGGAAGTTCCCGACTGCGTCGCGGATGGCGGCGGCGAGGGCGTTCTCGGACAGGCCGAACGTGCGGGCCGCTTCCGGCCGGATGAGGACGAGCACTTCGCGGTCGCCGCGTCCAGAAACGGAGACGCGGGTGACATCGGGGATATCCTTCAGGCGTTCCTCGAGGACGAATGAGAGATGTTCCAGGCTCGAGTCGTCGTCGCCGTCGGCGATAACGAACTGGGCCACCGGCTGGTCCTGAAAGTCGACCACTCGGACGATCGGATCCTCGGCGTCTTCCGGCAGACCCGAGACGCCGTCCACCGCGTTCTGGACGTCGGTCTGGGCCTTGTCGGGATCGGTATCGGAAGTGAATTCGAGGGTCACGGCCGACACACCTTCGCGGGAAGAGGAGGTCATCTTGTCGAGTCCAGTCACGCCCTGGAGGGCGTCCTCAATGGGGATGGTGACGAGGCTCTCCACGTCTTCCGGATCGGCGCCGGGAAACGGAGTAAAGACGTTGACGATGGGAATCTTGATCTCGGGGTTGAGTTCGCGCTTGAGCGTGAAAAAGCTGGCCGCACCGACGGCGGTCAGGACCGAGAGGATGAGGATGGCTACGCGGACGTTGCCGAAATAGCGTCCGACGGCCGAGTGCCGGAGGCGTTCGTCGAACGTGAGACGTTGGAGGGAGGAGGGGAGCGACATGGCGGGAGCGGTCACTCGGCGATAGCCACGGCGTCACCCTCGACGAGGGAACGGTCGAGCAGCACGGCATCACCCGGCTTGAGCCCGTCGGTCACCGTCACGGCGTTACCGACGATCGGTCCGAGCGTGATGGTCCGGCTGACAGCCCGGTCGTTTTCCGCCACCATGGCGAAACGGCGGTCAGCGGTTTCACGCAGGGCGGCCAAAGGGATGAGGACCGGCTCTCCCGTGGCGGCGGGCCGGAGTGGGACGGAGAGCGAAACAAAGGTTCCGTCCGGGACGGTGGCGCCGTCAGGCAGGTTGAAACGGATGGCGGCCAGGCCGTCCGCCACCGCGTCCTGGGAAACGGACAGGATGCTGGCCTCCAGTGTCCGGCTTCCGAAGACGAGGGTGGCCTGTTGATCCGTGTCGACGCGGAGCGCTTCCGACACGGGGAGCATGGCTTCCACGACGGCCGCCGAGCGTTGGGTGCGGACGGTGGCCACGAGCGTGCCGGGGGAGACGTAATCGCCGGTCCGGACGAACACGTGTTCCACTGTACCAGGGAGGAGGGCCGCCGGACGCGAGAGGGCGGCCGCCAACCTGGCCCGCTCGGCTTCAAGTTCGGCCAAGCGGAGATCGCTCTTCAGGGTACGGGCCTCGATGCGTTCGTTGCCGCGGGCCAGTTCCTCCTCGCGGTCGCTCGCCGTGGCAGCCACGGCGATCTTGCGCTCGAGCTCCAGGAGCTCGCGTGAGAGGGGGCGGTTTTCGCGCTCGAGCCGCAGTTTTTCTTCGGCGGTCAGGGCTGAGAGGTCAGCCAGCGAACGGCCGACGAATGTGTCGGAAAGGATGACGATGGGTTGGCCGGCCTGGACGGCCGCGCCATCTTCGGCCGCCACGCGCGACACCGTCCCGCTGGCGAGGGCGTAGATGCGGAGGATGCCGGCCTGTTTGGTCTCGCCCGTGACGGCGGCCGTCACCCGGTCGAACCCGACCCGGAAGACCGAGACGGTCGCCGGCGTGCTTTCAATCACGGTCTCGACGGTGGGCGCCTCGCGCTGCCACCGCTGGTTCAGATACATGAGGCCGGCCAAGACGGCCAGGAGCATGAAAAAAGCCGTCATCGGGCGACGGGAAGCGAAAGCGAACGGGCGTTTCAAGCGGGACCACATAGGGCGGGAGGAGTAAAAGTCAGACCAGAAACCATACCATCTCAATCCGTATCTGTCAATCGGGTAACGGCCCCTCCGGCCGCCCTCTCTTTTCAAAGGAACTCCACTGCGCTAGGCTGTGAAGAACTAGTATAGCGCATCCTGCTATGGGACTCAAAGTCGGCATCGTCGGCCTGCCGAACGTGGGTAAATCCACGCTCTTCAAGGCGCTCACTCGGAAACCGGTGGACATCAACAACTACCCCTTCTGTACCATCGAGCCCAACGTGGGCGTGGTGGAGGTGCCGGACGAACGGCTCGCGAAACTCTCCGAGTTTTCGCACACTCAGAAGATCATCCCGGCCGTGGTGGAATTCGTGGATATCGCCGGTCTCGTCAAAGGCGCCGCAGAAGGGGAGGGCCTCGGCAACAAGTTTCTCTCGCATATCCGCGAGGTAGACGCCATCGTGCAGGTGGTGCGCGTCTTCGAGAACCCGAACATCATCCACGTGCACAACCAGATCGATCCCGTGTCGGACATCGACGTTATCAACGCCGAGCTCATCCTGGCCGACCTCGAGACGCTAGCCAAACGCAAACTCCGGACGCACAAAGAAGTGAAGTCCGGCACCAAGGGTGCAGCCGAGGAGATGGCGTTTTTGGAAAAATTGGAAAGCACTCTCCACGCCGGGCACTTGGCCAACACGCTGGCGTTCGATCCGAAGGACGAAACGCTCCGTACTGCTTGGCGGGAGCTCTCGCTCCTCACAGGGAAGTCCTTCCTCTACGCCTACAATGTCTCCGATCTCGACGCGGCGCTGCCACAGGCGCTGGCCGCGCGTCCGCACGTCTCACTCGACATCAAGATCGAGGAAGAGCTGATCGAAATGTCGCCGGAGGAGGCGGCCGAACTCGGTCTCGAGTCGCGTCTGCCGTTGCTCATCAGGGAGGCCTATTCACTCCTCGGCCTGATGACCTTCCTCACGACGGGCGAAAAAGAGACCCGCGCCTGGACGATCCGGCAGGGATCCACCGCTCCGGAAGCTGGTGCCGCCATCCACACCGATTTCCAAGAGCGCTTCATCCGGGCCGAAGTGATCCATTGGGAGACGCTTATCGCTGCCGGGAGCTGGGCCAAGGCCCGCGAGCTCGGCCAGGTCCGGCTCGAGGGCAAGGAGTACGTCGTCCAGGACGGTGACGTGATGGTGTTCAAGGTGTGAGCGAGCCTGTCAGAAGAGGTTGACAAAATGTGGGATCCGTGCCAATTTTGAGGCACGTATTCTGGTTATTTGACAACATTATAAAAGGGGAAGGTCATGACCAATCAGGACCACCTGTCCGTCGTGGTACGTCTTACGGGACTGGAACAGGAAATAGGGTGTCCCTGCTACTGTTTCACTCCAAAATGCGAAGCGACTCTCTGGGATCAAGCTCGTAGCGGCGACGAACAAGCGGCCGCCCTGCTGGTGGAAATGTACCAGTGGATGGCAGTGGTCGCTTTCCGTTCCTATGCGCCGTTTCTGCCATGGATCAAGCGCCGGGACCGATCTTTCACGGAAACGTGGCTCTGGACGGAAATCCACGAAGCTTACGTGGCGGCCATGCTCCGTAAACGCGGTCCGGCCGACCGCTTCGTTGACGCCTTGGAACGGTCCTTGTTTGAAGGGCTGGGGATTGTCACCAGCGTCCTCCGTTACGACCGGGCCCAACTGTTTCTGGACAAGAAGCTCCTAGCGGTGACCCAACTGATGAGGGTCGAGTCGCTTTCCAAGCCGCTTGGCC
>CAYNEL010000058.1:0-3669 GCA_964396225.1 uncultured Bdellovibrionales bacterium
TCGGTGATGATCCAGAGCCGCTCGGTCGGCGATAGCCAGTAGCTCGACAGAATTCGCAGGCCATTGATGACTGCAAATTCGTTTTCGGCAGCGTCTTCTGGCGGAACATCACCCCAATCGCCGCTTTGGTGGCGCGCGAGGAGCATCAGAGCGTTCATCTCGGTGCGCTCAAGCAGAGCCAGGGCACCTGGAGTCGCCAGGACGCGCCCTACCGGAAAGCGCGGCGGGCTCATTTCAAACTCAACTGGTGGACGAAGGCCCCTCTCAAAAGCGTTGCTCATCATTGCTCTCCGAAAGACGAACGAGCACCAACCGCCGGCGCGCAAAGCCGGACGATTGACGCCGTGGTTGGTATTGCGGGAGGTGCGGTGAAACGCGGTTGGTGTCGTGGTGGCGCAGGACCCCGGGGCCCCTACCCACCGCTCCGGTCTAGCGACCGTCCACCATTGGCCAAGAAGCTGGCCGGCAGTGACAACTTCGGATGCAAAGTCAACGTAAGTATCTGAATTATATCAATAAAGCTCTGCGAAGTCCGGCTGTTGTTTGTTCTGTTTATTACGTTAAATCAACGACTTACAAAGTCTGCCAGCGAACTTGGCGGAATCGCGCGCCGGGGGTCCCAAAGAACAACTGGTCGTCGATCCACCACCGCAACTGGCCGTGCTAAGCCGCAGATTCCGGTGAGAATGTCGGCGCAGAACGATAAATGGGGGAGCGAAGACTTGATCGCCCGCGCCCTCGATGCCGCCTGCGGCGACCGCGAGGGGACTCACTGTAAGCCATGGATAACCATTTCTATGAGAGGCCTATCCTCAATTCGCCATATAGCTACCCCTCTCGCCATTGGGAGCTAGATGCCCAAGGACAGCCGACCCAGCAGATCATCGAACGCCGCCGCCGCGCGGAGTTCATCACCCCAATTCCGAAGCCCAAGAAGCGAAGGGCTTCGACTGAGCAGGCGGCCCTGGTTTTCGACGAAGGCAAAGGGCTCTCCACGGCGAAGCAGCAGTACGACCACACTGCAATCATCAACTCGGTTCGCCAACAGATTGACCAGTGGCGAAATCTGCAGAACTCCAATGACTGGCGCGTAACGCCGGAAACGGCGCGCCTGCTTCAGCATTGGCGTCATCACAACTTCAGCGGAATCCGTCCGTTCTTCTGTCAGATCGAGGCGGTCGAAACCGCTATCTGGCTCACTGAAGTTGCGCCCCAGACGGGCAAGATAGGCGAGGGCTTTCTGGAGCATCTGGCGAACGCCAATAACGACGCCAACCCCGAACTCATGCGCCTCGCGCTCAAGCTTGCGACTGGCGCAGGCAAAACAACTGTCATGGCGATGCTCATCGCCTGGCAAACAATCAATGCGGTACGGCGACCGCAGAGCAAGCGGTTCACACGCGGCTTTCTTGTCGTTACCCCCGGCTTGACAATCAAGGATCGCCTGCGTGTTCTTCAGCCGAACGATCCGGACAGCTACTACGCGAGCCGCGAGCTGGTCCCGAACGACCTGCTCGACGAGGTGAACCGGGCCAAGATCGTCATCACGAACTTTCACGCCTTCAAGCTCCGCGAGCGTGTTGAGCTTTCTAAGGGCGGACGCTCGCTGCTCAAAGGACGCGGCGAAGAGCTGAACACCCTCGAAACCGAGGGTCAAATGCTCCAGCGCGTGATGCCAGACCTCATGGGGCTGAAGAACATCCTCGCGCTCAACGATGAAGCTCACCATTGCTATCGTGGGAAGCCTGGCGAAGAGGAAGACGAAGAGCTGAAAGGCGACGACAGGAAGGAAGCGGAGAAGAACAACGAAGCCGCCCGCCTCTGGATTTCAGGCCTAGAGGCCGTGAACCGCACACTGGGCCTCGCGCGCGTGATCGACCTGTCCGCGACGCCATTCTTCTTGAGCGGCTCTGGCTACGCCGAAGGCACGCTGTTCCCGTGGACGATGAGCGACTTTTCGCTCATGGACGCAATTGAATGCGGGATCGTCAAACTACCGCGCGTACCCGTTGCGCAGAACATCCCCGGCGACGAAATGCCGATGTTCCGCAAGCTGTGGGAGAACATTCGCAAGGACATGCCGAAAAAGGGGCGCGGAAAAGCTGAATTCCTTGATCCGCTCGCACTGCCCACCCGCCTGCAAACTGCGCTGCAGGCCCTCTACGGACACTACGAGAAGACTTTTCAGCTTTGGGAAGACGCAGGCATCCGCGTCCCGCCATGCTTCATTGTCGTCTGCAACAACACGTCCACGTCGAAGCTTGTCTACGACTACATCTCCGGTTTTCAGCGCCAGAACGACGATGGCACCACGACTCTGGAGAACGGGCGTCTCCCGCTCTTCCGAAACTTCGATGAGCACGGAAATCCGCTGCCGCGCCCGAACACGCTTCTGATCGACAGCGAGCAGCTCGAATCCGGTGAAGCGTTGGACGACAACTTCCGCAGCATGGCCACCGACGAGATTGATCGCTTCCGCCGCGAAATCGTCGAGCGCGGGGGCAGGCTCGCCGATGAGCTACAACGAGGAAAAGAACTCGATGACGTGACGCTGCTGCGCGAAGTCATGAACACGGTCGGCAAGCACGGCCAGCTTGGCGGCGCCGTCCGATGCGTCGTGTCCGTCTCGATGCTGACAGAGGGGTGGGATGCCAATACCGTCACTCACGTCCTCGGTGTGCGTGCCTTCGGCACCCAACTTCTCTGCGAACAGGTGATTGGACGCGCGCTCCGCCGCCAATCCTACGATCTGAACGAAGAAGGTCTCTTCAACGTCGAATACGCCGACGTCCTCGGCATTCCTTTCGATTTCACGGCCAAGCCGGTAGTCGCGCCGCCTCAGCCGCCGCGTGAAACCATCCAGGTCAAGGCGATTCGACCCGAGCGCGATGCACTCGAAATCCGCTTTCCGCGGGTGGAGGGATACCGCGTAGAGTTGCCGGAGGAGCGGCTCACCGCGGAATTCAACGAGGACTCAATTCTACTGTTGACGCCAGACCTGGTTGGACCTTCGATCACCAAGAACGCCGGGATCATCGGCGAGTCGGTCGATCTTAGTCTGGAGCATCTCGGAGATATGCGGCCCTCCACGCTGCTCTTCCACGTCACGCAGCGGGTGCTTTACACAAAATGGCGCGACCCCGGCGAAGCGCCAAAGCTTCACCTCTTCGGACAGCTCAAGCGCATCACGAAGCAATGGCTCGATGGTTATCTCGTGTGTAAAGGCGGAACGTATCCCGCACTACTGATGTATCAGGAATTGGCCGATATAGCCTGCAACCGCATCACCGCCGGAATCACCCGCGCCTTCGTAGGTGAGCGCCCCATAAAAGCCATGCTCGATCCCTACAACCCAACGGGCTCGACAGCACACGTTAACTTCAACACATCGAGGACCTCGCGCTGGGAGACGGACCCACGCCGCTGTCACGTCAATTGGGTGATCCTCGACAGCGATTGGGAGGCGGAATTCTGCCGCGTTGTCGAGGCGCACCCGCGCGTCCGGGCTTACGTCAAGAATCACAACCTGGGCCTCGAAGTGCCCTATCGCTACGGCTCAGAGACACGTAGGTACCTACCCGACTTCATCGTGCTGGTGGATGACGGGCACGGCGACGACCTTCTGCACCTGATCGTGGAGATCAAAGGCTACCGGCGCGAAGACGCCAA
>CAYNEL010000059.1:0-3445 GCA_964396225.1 uncultured Bdellovibrionales bacterium
TCCACGGGCGTGAACGTCACCACGTTGCCATTCACCGAGAGCGCCCCGGCCACCGTCTCGGAACCGTTGCCCGCCAACACGTCGGGCAGCATGATGAAGCTCGAAAGCGTCTCTCCCGCCGGCAGCTGCGAGAGGATGGAGCGGGCCAGCATCGCCCCGGCGGCCGGGGCGCCGGCCGCGATGTTCTCGCCAATGCCAGCGTAGAACTTGATGTTGTCGGAAAAAAGAAGCATCACCGTCACCGAACTACGCGGGAGCGGCCCCTCACTGGTGATCTCGCCGGCCGTCGAACACCCGACCAGGACGGCCTCGGGGACCACCGCCCGGACACCCCGCAGGGCTTCGGCCTGGTCGAACGCCACCGAGGCGAAAACGAGGGCGGCCTGTGGCGTCTTGCCGCCGCGGTCGATGAGTTCGGTGAGGGCGGCCTGGGCAGCCAGCTGGCCGGCCTGCGAGGCGTGGTCTTCGGAGCTGTAGCCCACTCCCACTGCGAGCATAACGATGAGGGTTTTGATTTGGATTTCTGTCGGGAAAGCAGGTGCCCGGAAAAACGGCGCGGGCGACCGTGGTGGTTGTTCCCAGTATACGCCATCAGCCAATGGCGGACCAGACGGTTCAGAGCGCGTCCAGGAAACTGTCGAGCTCGTCGATGGAACGGGTACCCACGCCGTCGGTCCGGACGCGTCTCGGATGCGAGAGCTCGCGGCGCACCTCGGCCACGGCCCGCTCCGGGGTCACGCCGTGGAGGACGTGCCCATCCACGGCCACGTTGGGGCCGAGCTGGCAGTAGCGGAAACAGTCGCCTGTGGTCTCGATGTCGGCCTCTTCCCCGAGCGCCGCGCGAAGACGCTCGGCGGAGCGCTCGCTCCCCCGGCTACAGCAGTCGGTATTGACGCATACGCGGATTCTCGGACGGGCTGGTTCCATAGGCAAGGGGCTGAATCCCCGTTATACCACGTCCTCGGTCATGGTTCCAGACGCGTCACCGGCTTGGCCGAAACGCAGGGCTTCGAAATAAGCCTTCTTGTCCCGTCGACGCTCGCCGACCAGCCGATTGTACGCCTCCGGTCCGACGCGACGCTTCAGATAACGGGCCGCGCGTTCGACCGCTCCCGGACCAAACACGATCAGGGCGCCCTGGGCGTGATCGAGCTCTCCGGCCTGTTCGGCGACAAAATAAAGATCGGCCAGCGCGTCGAGATAGCGCTGTTCGTTCTTCTCGAGGCGTTCGATCGCCCGGGCCAAGACTCGCTTGGAAGCGGCGTGGGTAACGCGCCGCTCGCGATCGCGGATGAGCGCAAGCGTCCTGAGAAACTGGCCGCGGTAGGCTCCCACGCCTCGACGGGGCGGCCGTGCAAAATCGGCCAGGATTTCATCGTAGTTTTCCGCATAATAGGAGGCGACCAGTTGTTCGAGGCGGCGCTCCGCCTCGATCGCCCCTTGGCCATACTCGTCGTCCTCGGCGGCCCGCACCACCGATTTGATGGCTTCGGTGAGAAGCGGTTTGAACTGTTTACGATACTTGATCGGCTGGCTGAACGACTCGGTCAGGTTGTGATGGTGCTCATGACGTTGGGTGATCCGGGGCTCCGGACCGTCGCTCACGATGAAATTGTACGGGGTGAAGGCGGCATGCACCCCGTTGGTCTGGATGAATTGGTTGTGGACACGCTCGTACTCTTCGCGCGGCATGAAGATATCGACAGCGCAACCGTTGAATTCCACCCGGATGTCCGAGGACTGGCTCGATGCCAAAAGACGCTGGTAGCCCGTTTCATCGGCTATTTGCCGCCAGAAGGACTGCGGGTCCCGATCGTAAAGGGAACGGCTGCGCTCAACCGACCGTCTTTTCGCCACCACCGAAACCACGAAACAGTCCGCGCGGATGAGAAATTCCTCATCGGCGGACAGGGTGAATTCCTGTGCATGAGGAGGCTTCCAGGACCCGATATGGGACTCGACCATCTTCTTCCATTCCCGTTCCACTACTTCGTGCTCATCGGCGATCCGGCGCAAACCAAAGGCCTTGAGTTGCGCCTGGAGGCGGTCGGATGGATGGAAACGGCTGTCAATGGCCGAAAGTGTCTCGCGCATTGTCCGCTCGAAGACGGGAGGGGTCTGGCGTCCCGACTCACGTTCGGCCGTCTCCCAGAGTTCAAGGACGCTTTCGACCTTGCGTTCCACCTGTTCCATAAGCCGGTCGCGTTTGTCTTCGTGGGTGACCGACGGGAAAAAACGGTCCTCTTCCTGGATGTCTGACCGCGGCCTGACGAATTTGGTCAGGTCGACGAGCCGCGGTTCTTCGGACGAGTGGTCAACGGGTTTTTGCTTGTCGGTCATATAGGGAGTCTCTGAACAGCCTTAGGAACGCCGGCCGATGACGGCCACCATCGTCTCGAGCGGATCCGGGCGGTCGCGGCGGTAGGAGAAGAAGATTTCGGGATGACAGAAAGTACAACGGTCGTCGTCTGTGACGCGGAGGGCTGGCAAGCCGGCGTGGGTTAGCTGGGCCCGGAGGACGCTCTTCAGGTCGACAAACGTCCGACCATCGCGCCGCTCGAGAGCATCGGAATACGCCTCGAAGACGCGAGCCACCTCCTCCCCAACTTCAAAATGACAAACGCCGATGCCGGGACCGAAAGCCGCCTCGATGCGTTCAATCCGCGCCCCGAGCCCCACCATCGTCCCAAGCGTCTTGGTAGTAATGCGGGCGGCTACGCCTCGCCAGCCAGCGTGGGCGAGACCGACGACGCCGGCCTGTCGATCCCAGAAATACACCGGCACGCAGTCGGCCGCCGTGAGCGAGAGGAAGATCCCTGGCTTGCGCGTCACGAGCGCGTCCGTCTCGGGGAAGAACTTGGTCCGCGCGTTCTCGACCACGGCCACCTGGTCGCCGTGCACCAAGCCAGCCGACACCACCCGCCGCGGATCGATCCGGTGCCGGCGGAAATACGCCTCGCGGTGCGCCAGGTTGTCCGACAGAGGGGCCGCGCCGTCCCCGAGGTACATCGAACCGTCGCGGCGGAGGGAAAAAAGACGGATAGGCGGAAGCATATCCGCATTGTACCGCGAAAGCCTGAGGGTGCCCCGCGGGGAAAAGAGTTCCGCTGGTCAAAAAAAAGACCCAGGCGCGTTTGGTATAGACGCCTGGGAACTTCCGAGGGAGGAATATGACCGAGAAGAAGGATCGGCCACGCCTTGAGCATACTCCTTTTGCGCGCAAAGCGGAAGAAACGGAGGGGCATCGCCGGCCGCCCCTTTCCTTGACAAATGTTATAAAAAAGGGTATGAATGCTTATCGTACCTTGACCCCACCGAACCCGAAAGGAGCCTGCCATGCACCGCCTCGCCTGCCTGTTGTCGCTCATCCTTGCCTGCCCGGCCGATGCTGTGACCGACCAAGAGCCACCGATCGTCCTCGAGGACACCACCGTCATCGGCATCC
>CAYNEL010000060.1:0-2988 GCA_964396225.1 uncultured Bdellovibrionales bacterium
GAATTGAACATAATAAAAAGCATCTTACGTGATGACTTTTATCATGCGGGTGTAATTGATGCAGGTATAGTTTTACAGCAGAAAATATAATGCTTATGATATACAAACGTTACGCCTCAGACTTCATGACCGGTAATGTGATCGTAGCCAATGCAACGAGCACATTTGATCAGGTTATGACCTTTTTTACCGTGCATAAGATCCAGCATCTCCCGGTTGCCGATGGCGACCGACTGGTGGGTATTCTCAGTATGAAGGACATGCTTACTTTTATTTCGGAACAGCTTGCGCTTCATCCGAGCATCTCGAAGTCGGGATTAAGCAATGCATTTGATATTTCCCGTGTAATGACAGCGAATCCTGTAACAGTAGAACCGGAATCATCACAGAAAGATGTTCTCGAGATACTTGCGAGCGGCAAGTTCCAGGCAGTCCCTGTTGTGAAGAACGGGATGATAAAAGGAATAATTACCAATAAAGATGTGAGCAGGATATATAACTACGATATTACCCATATCCTGTGACATACTTTAGCATGAAAAAGGGAGAGTTTTTTGAAAGAACTCTCCCTTTTTATTTACGGCAGACTATAATCCGCATAATTAATAAGCACAAGAAATTGACTGCAGCCTACTCTCCTATTTTTTAGATTCCTTTATCACCGAAACAAAGAATTTTCTTGCCTGCACTAGTATATTATTCTCTGTGATATAATCTGTTTTCTTTACAAGAATATTAGTCTGTGCAAAATGCTTATTCTTCAGAAGGTGATTTTTAAACTGGTCCTTTGCATTGGTGGGACCCATGATCAGAATATCTGAACATCCATCCGCTTTTTTCTCAAGGGCCGAAAAGTATTCCTCCAGTTCATTTTCTTTCCTGTGATGTTTAACCGATTCCCTGTTACCTCCGAATAAATGCTGATAAATACTTGTGTCATTTCCTTTGCCGCGTATTCTTATATGCCGGTTGTAGGGAGAATGTATTGTGGTGACTTTAAAATGGTCGCCGTCAACAGATATGATCTTTGCTTTTGAATGGTCGAGCCATACAGCGATTGATTTGAATGTCATGATCCTTGTTTTTATACTGTCAAATAGAATTATATTTCAATTCACGGGGTATGATAATAATCATATACAAGTAAAATCTTCCTCAATCCCGGCCATTTATCTGTGATGGAAATCCGCCTGCTTAACCGGTCCCGGAGATCTTATACAGTCAATAAATTTTTTTATAAAAACATTACCATTCTATTGAAAGTCGAAGTATATTTGACCTGTTTTTAAGGGATAAACAAGCAGCAAGCGTCTCGAAAGGGACAATTGCTGTTTTTTTTTGGCGTGGGACCTACTATTAGCTCCCGCTCTTCTAAAGATACCTATTCTTCTGTTTCTCCGACCTTACCAAATTCCGACTAAACCCATAAAAAAATGCCACCCCGAATGGAGTGGCATTGAAAAGAATTATTGATTGATTATCTGATCACGGAAATCTGTTCATTGAATTGTTTTCCGTCAGCAACAATCTTCACAATATATATACCGGAGGTCATATCCTCGCCTACCGGAATGTTCTCAGTTAAGCTTCCATTGGTAATAGCTGATTGCAAACTGTAAATTACCGAGCCGGTGATATTTGTAATATAGATATCGGCGGTGCCGGAAATTGCATCTGCCAGCATAAGTTCAATGGTAAATGCATCGGAAGTCGGGTTCGGGAAGACAGATATCTGATCCGTTACCGTAACAACGGGTTCGTCGCCGCGACATGCGGTTACTGCAATTGCTGCAGAAGTGCGGTAACATCCGTATGTATTGGTTACCGTGCATGTGTAATTACCTGCAACTGCCGGGAAATATTGCCATCCCGTTGCACCGGTTATGGGTGACCCCTCAAGGTTCCATTGCCATGTATACGAGGCATCATAGGATGCTTTCAGCTTCACTGTAGTGCAAAGACTTGTTCCGAGCGGAGCACTTATGTTTGCATTCGGAGCAGGATTAACATTCACCAGCGTTGCATCTGACAAGGCAAAACATCCCGCAGGGATATTTACCTGAACCTGATAGTAAGCTGGTTTTATTGCCGTATACGTACTTCCTGTTGCACCGATGATAAGGTTACCATTTTTAAACCACTGGTAGGTACAGCCGGCACATGTAGAAGCGGTAAGACTTGCGCCGACACCCTTACATGCTGCAACAACACCCGATGGTGTAATAGTTGACGTCACTGTTCCTTCGTCGTATTCTCCATTACAGTTATTGTCGAGTCCGTCGCAAATTTCAGTTGCACCCGGGTAAACAGTTGCCTGTGTATCGTCGCAATCCGTATTATCTGATACATATCCTGCAGGAGCGCCATCACAGGTTGAAGCAGTTGTTGCTGCATCACCAAATGTATCACCATCTGCATCTGCATAATATGTGGTGAAGGTTAATCCGTCATCCACTGAACCGTTGCAATCATCATCTATCGCATTACATACTTCTGTTGCAGAAGGATTAATGGCTGCAACTGCATCATTACAGTCGGTATCGTTTGTTACACCGCATGCTGCCGGTGATCCAGCTCCGTATCCGTCGCCATCACCATCTGCATATAAAATCTGTGTATCATCACAATCGCTGTCATCAGTAATATAACCGGCAGGTGCACCGTCGCATGTTGTTGATGAAACTGCAGCATCACCAAATCCATCACCATCAGCATCAGCATAATAAGTGATGAATGTAATTCCGTCATCTACTGATCCGTTGCAATCATCATCAATTGCATTACATATTTCTGTTGCACCCGGATTAATTGCTGCAGCAGCATCGTTACAGTCGGTGTTGTTTGTTACAGATCCTGTAATTGCAGAGCAGGAGTTAACTGCTGTTGCACCTGCATCTCCATAACCGTCACCATCTGCATCGGTGTAATAATTCAGGAAGGTTAATCCGTCATCAGCTGTACCATCGCAATCATCATCGATCGCGTTAC
>CAYNEL010000061.1:0-2946 GCA_964396225.1 uncultured Bdellovibrionales bacterium
CTCAGCGCTCCGGACGTCGGTGAAGACGATCGGCCGGCCGCTCCGGGCCAGCGGACGGTAGATCTTCTCCATGATCTTCCGCGCCCGTTCGGAGGCGGTCCCGACCACCACCCGGTCGGGGTTGAGGAAGTCTTTGATGGCCGCGCCCTCGCGGAGGAATTCGGGATTGGAAACAACGTCGAAGTCGTGTTTTCCCCGCGCCGCCCGTTCCACCCGTACCCTGGTTTCATCGGCGGTTCCGACCGGCACGGTGGACTTGTTGACGAGGACCTTGTAACCGTTCAGATGTTTACCGAAGCTTTCCGCCACCGCGAAGACGTACGAGAGGTCCGCCTCGCCGGTCTTCGGATGGGGCGGGGTGCCGACCGCGTTGAACACCACTTCGGACCGCTGAACAGCCTCCTTGACCGAAGTGGTGAAGGACAGGCGGCCCTCCTTGACGTTCTTTTCCACCAGGTCCTCGAGACCCATCTCGTAGATGGGCATCACTCCCCGTTTCAGTTTGGCAATCTTCTTCTTGTCGATGTCGGCGCAGACGACCGTGTGGCCGAGTTCCGCCATGCAGGCGCCGGTGACCAGGCCGACATAGCCGGTCCCGATGAAAGCGAGGTTCATTAGGGTTCTTGGGTTAGGGAAAGGCTAGCCTTCGATGACGGTCCGGACGGAATAATTCATCCGCCCCCTGGTCTTGTAGTAGCTTTTGACCAGGATGTCGGCAATGAGGCCGAAGATGAACATCTGGAGGCCGGCCAGAGTGAGGAAAGCGCCGACCAGGGGCCAGAGGCGTTCGGAGAGCGATTCGCCATAGAAGACCTTGAGCGCCGCCATCCAAGTGAGAATGGCGAGGCCGAGGGTGGTGAGGAAAATGCCCCAGCCGCCGAAGAGGTGGACGGGCCGGTTGGCGTACTTACGCCAGAACCAGAGCGTCACCATGTCCACGAAGCCTTTGACGGCGCGGCGCCAGTTGTACTTGGTCACACCCGACTTCCTGGGGTGGTGGTTGACCTTGACCTCGGCCACGCGGAAGCCGTCCAATTCCAGAATGGCTGGGATGAAGCGATGCATCTCGCCGAAGAGGTCGAGATCCTCGAGGCATTCGCGGCGGTAGGCCTTCAAGCTGCAGCCGGAGTCATGGATGCCGTCCTTGATGAGGAGGGTACGCAGGAGGTTGGCCCCGCGCGAAAACACTTTCTTCATCAGGGGATCGCGGCGTTTCCAGCGCCAGCCGGAAACCACGTCGTAGCCCTCTTCGATCTTGGCGATAAGGAGTGAGATGTCGTCCGGGTCGTTCTGGAGGTCGCCGTCCATGGTGACCACGATCTCTCCTCGGGCCGCCTTGAAGCCCGCGTCGAAAGCGGCCGTCTGGCCGAAGTTCTTGCGGAAGACGACGAGGCGGAGCGGCGAGAGGTCCCGGCACCGGGCAACGGTCTCGTCGCGGGAGCCATCGTCCACGAAGATGATTTCAAAAGGACTCCCGATTTTTTCAAGAGCCGAGACGATGCGGGCGTGGAGCTCCCGGACGTTCCCTTCCTCGTTGTAGAGCGGGACGACGACCGAGAGTTTGGGAGTTTGTGCCATGGCTTCATTCTAGAGGCTCGTCGGGGTTCCGCCAAGGGTCCGCATAGGGTTGCCTTTTCTTGCCAAATCAGGCATTATGGGGTATGGCTTCCAACCCCAAACCCAAGACCGCCATCGTCCATCTCTCTACCTATCCGCCCCGAGCCTGCGGTCTGGCGACCTATACCGCCGACGTGGTGGCCGCTTCCCAGGACCTCACCGGGCGCTCCCTCCGCCATCTCGTGGTGGCTATGGAGGATGCGCCTCGTTTACGTCGATACGGCAAGGAGGTCATCGAGGTTATCCGAGCCGACGATCCCGAAAGCTACCGGTCCGCGGCCGAGCGCCTGAACGCCCGTCCCGAGGTGGCGCTCGTCTCCGTCCAGCACGAGTATGGGATCTTCGGGGGCACGTTCGGCGCCCACCTCTTCGCTTTCCTGGATGCTCTCGAGAAGCCGTATGTGGTGACGCTCCACACGGTGCTGCCCGATCCCTCCGAAGGCCAGCGCGACATCATCCAAAGCCTCGGTCAGCGGGCCGAACGGCTGATTGTCATGACCGAGAACGCGCGGACCATCGTGGCCGAACGCTACGGCGTCCAACCGGAGAAGATCGCCGTCATCCCGCACGGCATCCACCCCCGGAGTTTCGTCCCGGTTTCGACCGGCAAGAAGAAACGGGGCCTGGAGAAGCGTCTGGTGCTCTCGACCTTCGGCCTACTTGGTCCGGGCAAAGGCATCGAATACGTCATCGAAGCCCTGCCGCCGCTCGTGTCCAAATACCCCAACCTCCGCTACCTCGTCCTCGGAGCCACGCATCCGGTGGTGGCGGCCCGCGACGGTGAGCGTTACCGAGACGCGCTGAAGCGTCTCGTACGGCGCCTTCATCTTTCCGAGCACGTCGTCTTCCATAACCGCTATATGAAGCTGGCCGAGCTCCTTTCCTGGCTCGAGGCCACTGACGTTTACGTCAGTCCTGGGCTGGACCCGCATCAGGCGGTCTCCGGCACCCTCTCATACGCCTTGGGGGCCGGCCGGCCGGTGGTCAGCACCGCCTTCGCCCAGGCCCGCGAACTTCTGGCCCCCGGGCGGGATATGGGTTTTACCGTGCCTTTCCGCAACAGTCCGGCCTATGTCGCCTCCCTCGATACCCTCCTCTCCGACCGGGCGCTCCGGGAACGTTTCGGATACGAAGCGTATTTCCAGACGCGGGCCGCCACCTGGCCCAACGTGGCCCTGCAGTATTTGAGCCTCTGGGGCGCGGTCTGTCCCGAGCTTGGCCAGGCGCCTTTTTCCCTACCGGCACCCGCTCTGTCCCATCTCGACCGCCTGACTGACGCCCACGGGATCATCCAGTTTTCGAAACTCTCCGTGCCGGACGAGACCTCCG
>CAYNEL010000062.1:0-2894 GCA_964396225.1 uncultured Bdellovibrionales bacterium
TATATGGGCTCAATGTCCCTGTTTGACAAGCACGTGTTCGAGGATGTCGTAGGCCAGAGGATCGAAGAGACGTTCGCTCTCCCGAGACCGGATCTCCGCGACGGGAAACCAGCGGCATCCCTCGGGGAGGACCGGCGGCTTCACGAACCGGGCCAGGTAGGCGCGCATCGTCTCCCGATGCCCGTCGGGCAGCCGCTGGCCCCGGATGAAGTACCAGTCGTTTTTCTGCAACACGACCGTGCCCGACCAACGGATCCAGCCTTCGCGATGCATCCGCGCCAGACACTCCCCATGGGCCTCGTGCTCAGCGGCCCGGTACATCGGCAAGGTGTAGCGGCCGTCGGTCCCTGTGACGACCAGCACGTTCCGGCGGGTGCCGTCGAGAACGACGAGCGCGAACCACCGCAGGGTAGGCTTGGGCTTCCAGGATTTCTGGGCTTGGCTCATGGGCAACTCCTCCGTCAGCAAAGAACTCTACCCGTCCAGCCTAGGGCCGACCGGCCCGTCTGGCAAGCGCGGGAAACGAAAACCCCTCCTGTCCGGAGGGGCTGTTTGATGTGGATGTCTGGTTCGGATCCGGGACCTTACCCGTCCAGGGTTCCGCCTCCAGCCGTACGCCATCCGCAAAAGCGGCCGACGTACATTTCACCGAGACGGGTTAAGGAGGGATAGCCCGACCCGACCTGGAAACGGAACTCTGGGACGCGAAGGTTGTGAAGGAAATACCAGTGTAGCAACGGGTGGATTTTTGTCAAGCCAGCCCCCGCCAGTCCTGCACACCAAGAAAAACCGCCCCGGGGAGGAGCGGTTTCGGCCAGACACTGGGACACGGGAGGGTTATTCGGCTTTCTTCTCTTCTTCCTTGGCCTCGCCCTCGGCGGCGGGGGTCTCCTTGACCACGCCTTCCACCTGAGTGACGTCCATTTCGACCTTCTCGTTCAGAGCGGCCAGTTCCTCGTCGGTACGCGGACGCTCAACGGAGGCGATGATCATCTCGGGTTCGCCCAAGACCTTGACCTTGGCCGGGATGGAGAGATCGGACAGCTTGATGTGGTCGTCGAAAGTCTTGAGCACGGACACATCGACGGCGATCGAGTGCGGAAGATCGGCGGGGAGACACTCCACCTCCACCGCCTCGACGGCGCGGAGGAAGATGCCACCGAGCTCCTTGACGGCCGGCGCCTCGCCGACGAACTCGAGCGGGATGTCGGCCTTGATCTCCTCGTCCATGCGCACCTGGAAGAAATCGGCGTGGGTGAAGCGGTTGGTCAGGGGGTCCTGCTGAATATCGACGATGAGAACGTTGACTGCCTTGCCGCCGTCCACGGAAAGCTCGACCAGGGTGTTCTCGCCGGCCTTCTGGAAGACACGCCCAAACTCGAGCGCCGGAATCTGGAGCGAGGTCGGCTTGACGCCGTGGCCGTAGACGACGGCCGGAACCTGGCCTTCGCGGCGAAGCGCCGGGGCTTTCTTGGCGCCGTCACGGGTGGCGGCGTTGAGGGTGATTTTCTCGCTCTTGGTCATAGGGGTCTCTCGGGAACGGCTGGGAAATGAAAACGGCGCTCCCGCGCCATCCCGCGCTTCCGACTGATGAATGGTAATGCCTTAGATAAATTCGTTTACTCCCCCCTTGAAGTCCTTCAGAAAGGAGTGCATCTCGATGACATGGTCGGCCGAGACGGGATCCTTGCCGAAGAACTGTCTGGCCTCGTCGGCTTCGAGATCGGTGAGGAGTCCGACCGACGCCACGCCCCACTGGCTAGAGTTGATGAAGACGATGGAGCTCGCTCCACAGTCCTCACAGTGGAGGTGGAGGGCGGTCCGTCCGTCTTCTTCCGTCTCCAGGACCAACACCCGAGCCGGCTGGTAGGCCTGGTTGCAGACCGAACAGCGCATCAAGGGTTTCAGGTTGTCCCAGGGAGTCTTCATGCGACCAGTATATCAAAGAATGCGTCCGGGGCAAACCAGGGATTTTCCAGAAACTGACGCCAAAAAACGATACCACGCGGACTCGGAATGCGTCAAGAAGACAGGTGCCCAGACAGGATCACACATCCAGATTCTTGACGTTCTTGGCGTAGGTTTGGATGAAACGGCGGCGAGGCTCCACCTCGTTGCCCATGAGAACGTCGAAGATCCGGTCCGCTTCCTCTGCGTCCTCGAGCGTCACTTGGAGCATGAGGCGGTTCTCAGGATTCATGGTGGTCTCCCAGAGCTGTTCCGGGTTCATCTCACCTAAGCCCTTGTAGCGCTGGATGTTGATGCCGGCCACTTTCTCCTCACCCTCGGTCGTCCCCTGGATCTCGGCCAACGCCTCGGGCGTGGTCGCTTCCTCGTCCACTCCCACAGCTTCCGCCTTGGCCTTCTTGTCCTTGCCGCGGGCGAGTGCCTTCTCGACGGCCAGCTGCTTCATCTCCTCGATGGCACGGAGCTTCTCTTCCTCGGTGTAGACGTAACGCACGGTCTTGCCCTTCTGGAGACGGTAGAGCGGCGGCTGGGCGATATAGATGTTGCCGTTGCGGACCAGTGGCTCGAAGTAGCGGTAGAAGAACGTGAGGAGGAGGGTTCGGATGTGCGAACCGTCCACGTCGGCGTCCGCCATAATGATGACTTTGCCGTAGCGGAGCTTCTCCGCGTCAAAAGTATCGCCGATGCCGGTGCCGAGCGCGATGATGATGGGCTTTAAGGTGTCCGAACGCACGACCTTGTCGAGGCTTGTCTTCTCGACGTTCACGAGCTTGCCGCGGAGCGGCAAGATGGCCTGGAACATGCGGTCGCGGCCCTGCTTGGCGGAGCCGCCGGCGGAGTCGCCCTCCACGATGTAGATCTCCGAGCGGGCCACGTCGCGCGTGGTGCAGTCGGCCAGCTTGCCGGGGAGCGTCATGCCGTCGAGC
>CAYNEL010000063.1:0-2763 GCA_964396225.1 uncultured Bdellovibrionales bacterium
AATTCAGAAAACGCCTGAATTCGGGATTTGTTTGACCGGTAGAGCCTTCTGCAATATTCAATACAACAGAGTCAGATGCTCTCCTGATCTGACTGCAGAGGTTGAAAATTTCAAATTTTGGGAAGCCTTTTGCAAGATTATCCATATCTATTGAAAGATCAAGGGCCTTATTCCAAATGTTAAGCGATTCAAATTTAAACGGCATTTTTAAAAATAACCAATAAACTGTGAATTAATAGGGCGGAAAATTGGAATATTAGCCGAAAATCCTCAGCGAGAATCTGCTTTTATAAACTATGGACCATAGACAGTAGACCATAGACCATGGACCTTAGACCCTGGCCACGGACTATAAACCATGGACCATTCATTATAAACCGTATAAATCCTATTTTAAAATACTCCTGCCGATCACGATCCTTTGTACTTCACTGGTGCCTTCATAGATCTGGGTGATCTTGGCATCCCTCATCAGGCGTTCAACATGGTACTCTTTCACGAAACCGTAGCCGCCATGTATCTGTACGGCTTCGGTGGCGGTCCACATGGCTGTTTCGCTGGCAAAGACCTTGGCCATGCTGCTGCTTAATGTGTAATCGAGGTGCTGGTCCTTTTCCCAGGCGGCTTTCAGGCAAAGCAACCTGGCCGCTTCGATACGGGTGGCCATATCAGCCAGTTTGAACTGGATGATCTGGTGGTTCATGATCTCGGTGCCGAAAGCCTTTCGTTGTTTGCTGTAGGCCAGGGAAAGTTCATAAGCACCGCTGGCGATACCAAGGGCCTGGGAGGCGATCCCGATCCTTCCGCCCGCAAGGGTCTTCATCGCGAATTTGAATCCAAAACCATCTTCTCCGATACGGTTCCCTTTGGGTACTTTTACGTCATTGAACAGGATGCTGTGCGTATCGCTTCCGCGGATACCCAGCTTGTTCTCCTTGGCGCCCACCACCACACCCGGCCAGTCCTTTTCCACGATGAATGCATTGATGCCACGGCTTCCTTTGGCGGGGTCGGTTTGCGCTATCACCAGGTATACGCTTGCGCTGTTACCGTTGGTGATCCAGTTCTTGGTACCGTTGAGTAAATAATGATCGCCCTTGTCTTCGGCCGTTGTTCTTTGCGATGTGGCGTCACTGCCTGCTTCAGGTTCGCTCAGTAAAAAGGCCCCTATATATAAACGGCCGTCCTTTTTCCCCTGTGCAAGCGGGGTCAGATATTTTTTCTTTTGTTCTTCGTTGCAATATTCCTGCAGTCCGTAGCAGACCAGGCTGTTATTCACACTCATGCATACGCTTACGCTGGCATCCACCTTGCTCACTTCTTCCATGGCCAGCACATAGCTCACCGTATCCATACCGCTGCCGCCGTATTCCTGTTTTACCATCATGCCCATGAAACCCAGGTCAGCCAGTTTTTCGATCTGTTCTTTCGGGAATTTCTGCAATTCATCCCTTTCGATCACCCCGGGCAGGCATTCATTAACGGCAAAATCCCGGGCAGCCTGCCTGATCATCCGGTGTTCTTCTGTAAGCTGGAAAAGCATAGGCGTAGTTTTGAATACGCTGCAAAAATAAGGTTTTATTGCCCCGTATGTTCAGCAATTATCCGGGTGAATAGGTCCCTGCCGATCATACGGGCGCCCATACTTTCGAGGTGAGGGGTATATAGCTGGCAGTCGATCAGGCTTACATGGTCCCTCTCGAGATAACGTACATAATTGACCAGTGCAAATTTGCTGGCATTGGGTTCCAGGCTGAACATACTTTCGCCAAAGAAGATATTCCCCAGCCTTATTCCATACAATCCTCCCGCCAGCCGGTTGCCCAGCCAAGCTTCGGCGCTGTGGGCATAGCCTTTTTCGTGCAGCAGGGTATAGGCTTTCTGAACGGCTGCCGATATCCAGGTACCTTCCTGGCCCTTTCTCGGGACGGACTTACAGTTCTGGATCACCTGCGTAAATGCTTCATTGATGCTGAAACGGAATTTGCCGCTGCTGAGAACGGCCTTCATGCTTTTACTCACTTTCAGTTCTTTGGGATATAGTACGAAGCGGGGATCGGGGCTCCACCAGCAGATGGGCTCATCGGGGCTGTACCAGGGAAAGATGCCTTTACGGTAAGCGAGCAATAAACGTTCTGTGCTTAGATCGCCGCCAATGGCCAGCAGTCCGTCTTCATCCGCCATTTCTACGGGTGGATATACCAGTTCATTGCTGAGCAGGAACATGGGGGATCAGTTTGCGATCACTTCTATCGTGGCATTGATGCCGCGGTCGGTTATGGCATCGCACTGGGGTTTCAGCATATCATAGCTGCCTTCCTTAACGGCATATTTGCCTTTGGCATCAATGATGATGGCGCATTGTTCGGCCTGTTCCTGGGTATGGCCGCAGATCTTGATCAGGGTCTCGATCACCCATTCGAAGGTATTCACGTCATCATTCCATACGATGAGGGTGCAGGCATCCTCCACTGCGGTGAGCAGTTCAGTTTGCTCATTGTATTTGGTATAGGGGTTTGATGACATCATGAGACAGGACAAAAATAAGACGAATTTTCCCTAAAAATGTCAACCCCGGGTGTATTTAAATGAAAAAAGGTCCACTGATTGTGAACCTTTTGTGGGAGTTGACGGGGTCGAACCGCCGACCCTCCCGATTTTATCGGGATGCTCTAAACCAACTGAGCAAATAATAAGTACAAATAAAAAAGAGGCTATCCTTTTTGGAACAGCCTCTTTCGTCTGAGTGGGAGTTGACGGGGT
>CAYNEL010000064.1:0-2760 GCA_964396225.1 uncultured Bdellovibrionales bacterium
TCCTTTCTTCCCATTTTTCTGACGTCGCAACGACCCCTTTCGTTTGCATGCGTTCTACGGCATGCTTGGTGTACACTGCGCGGTCAGCCGCGATAACGGCGTGGAGGTAATCGACCACCGACTCGGCCGGTATGTTGATCGGTGTGGCTTCAGGCAACGCCCGCGCCGGCCACAGCGCTATCGCACCTCCTATTGCACATCCCAGTACGACTCCACACAGCAATTTCTTGGAGGATGTCATAGAGACCTCCTTGTTGTGCGCCCGAATGGACAGCCTCACCGGTCACACCTTGCAGGCAGATAAATTGAGCTACGATCGTAAGGCGAGCGGTTGTGGGCCTGACTGAACGGAGGAGAACGATTGCCGGATCAGTGCGGCAACACTCATGAGGGGAAGGGACGGCTTTTATGGAGCAGTGCGGGTTTGAAGCATCTCCATGCCGTTCGACAGTCCGACTCAGCCATTCCCGCATCACATCACCTGAGACAGTACCCATAGGCGAGAAGACCTCGCCCATTCATTTCGGCGGCATACTCATATTTTCTCATCGAGCAGAGGACAGATAGGGGGACACATTGGACCGGGAAGCATTTCTTCCACGGCCCGACGCTTGCTGCTACGTAGAAACAGCAGATCCCGTGCCCTTGCCGACGCGCCACGCTTCAATCCGCTGAACAGCACAACTACCGTATCAATTATGCCGTTTCGCAGAAACTCGTACAGCCAGACCTGGCCGTCCTCAGCCGACCGACTAGAACAGACTGAATCCGAACCGATACAGGTGAATCCAATCTGATTCACGTCACGCACCCACGAGTACTTGACCATCACGACAAAGACCGTATTTCATCTTCGCCGAACGGCCACAGAGCAACCGTGAGTTCGCGTTCCGATCATCGAACTCTCCTCCGCGTCAGTTCAAAGTCATCGACTTCTCAATACTGCTCACTATTCACTCCACCACGGACGCACCAAGCGGGAAACATGTTGGGCGTATTGCCGCCGCTCACGCGGTCATCGACCAAGTGCACGAACGACAGACTGATTGAAGCCTTCGAGGCCGACCAATAGGTGGTCGGCTGGACACTCATAAAACTGCCCGCTGGGACAAAAGGCGGCGCCGTCGAGGGATCCTGCACGTTCTTGAGCTCCTCCGTCGAAGGCAACCGCCAACCGATCGTCCCGCAGACCGTCTTGTTGACACAGTAGCGGATCGCGTCGGTCCAGCTGCGAGGGGTGGCGTCGGGCACCTCTTCCCATACCAATCCCGTCTGCTTGTCCAACACGGCGCCGGGGAAGGCGATGACGAAGCGAGTGGTAGACGAATTGGTGGTGTTCCCCGAAGAATTGGATTGCTCTGCTGAAGCCCCCCCGATGTGAGCGATGAACTGGTTGAGTTTGTCGACCATCACAACGGCTTGATTGGCTGACGCGGCCTTCGTACCCACTGATGGAGCTTCGGTCCCATAGTTCATCAAGAGTCCGCCTCCTCCAATGAGGACGAAGCCGGCCACGGCACTCGGCCATGTCGATCGCATGGTATTCATGCGGCTTCCCTCCTATGCTGAGGATGGATCACCTATTGGCCTCTCGCTTCTCAGTTTTTGCCATGCGCCTTCATAGCATGAGAATTCGGACAGATAGGGGGACACATAGCGCTCTGAACCTTCTGGTTGCTTTGAGGGGACGCAGGGTGCGATGTGAACGCCTATTGTTCGGCGTCAAAATTGAGTACTGACGGGGGCAATCAGAAACGCTCTTGCTAAGAAAAAAGCGCAGGATGGTCGTACGAAAACGAGGATAAGGAGAAGTGGCTCCGCTTGTTTGGACAGAATCTTTTCGTTCATAAGTGGTGCCTGGCAGTGTGCGCCTACGCAGCGGTGGGCCGCGCAGGCAAGCTCTCCCAGTACACGCGATCGGGCGTGCGTCCGTCAAGCGCGCGATGCGGCCTGATCTCATTATAGAAGGTCATGTAGCGGTTCACCCCTTCCTGGGCGTTGCGGACAGTCTCGTAGGCATGGAGATAGACCTCCTCATATTTGAGACTCCGCCACAGCCGCTCGACGAAGACATTGTCCCGCCACCGCCCCGTCCCATCCATACTGATCTGAATCCCGTGGTCGTTCAGGAGTCCGGTGAATTCCTGGCTCGTGAACTGGCAGCCGTGATCGGTGTTGAAGATCTCTGGTGTGCCATAGCGGGTGATGGCCTCCTGCACGGCGTCCATGCAGAAGTCCGTGGTCAAGGTGTTGGAGAGCCGCCACGCCAGGATCCGGCGACTCGCCCAGTCGAGGATCGCACACAGATACACGAAGCCCCGGCGCATGGGGATGTACGTAATATCAGCTGCCCAGACGTGATTCGGCCGGGTGATCGTCAGTTGGCGCAGCAGATAGGGATAGATCCGATGAGCGGGATGGCGCTGGCTGGTCCGCGGCATGCGATACACCGCGGTGATGCCCATGCGACGCATCAGGGTGGCCACATGACGCCGTCCCACTTCATACCCTTCGCGCCGGAGAATATCACGCAGCATCCGCGCTCCGGCAAACGGATACTGCAGATGCAGCTCGTCAATCCGGCGCATGAGTGTCAGCGTCGTGTCGGAGACCGGCCTCGGCTGATAGTAGGCGGTCGACCGGGCCAACTTCAACAACTGGCATTGTCGCGCCACCGGTAACGGGTGAGTTCGATCGATCATCGTTTTGCGCTCAGCAAGCCCGCCTTGGTGAGCGCCCCTTCTAAAAAATCATTCTCCA
>CAYNEL010000065.1:0-2432 GCA_964396225.1 uncultured Bdellovibrionales bacterium
TGGCCATATCCAGTAGGCGGCGGCGGGTCCGCTGGGCCTCGTCGTCACCATCTCCCAAATCGCTGCCTGGAGCAAGATCGGAGGGTTCAGGGGCATCGTGATCCTCACTGATGTCCATAACGGCCCGGCGGCCTTGTTCGTCCGTTTCCTCAACCGTCTCCGCATCCAGGTTGTGGGCCCGAGTCCGGAGGGTGGATGCCGCCGAAGCAGGGCTGGACGCCATGGATCTCAATAGGGCCAAGGCGGACCACCACCGGACCCGCCGTCGGACCATGGTTCCGGTTTCGTCCTGAACGGTCTCCCGGATAAAGGCCAGGACTTTCTGAAAGAAAGCTCGGTAGGCAGGGGTAAGCGCGTAGGACAGCTCGGCCTCCTGCCGCTTGGGAAAGGGGGTGTCGGTATTGAGGTAGTGCTCGATATCCCCGCGCTTCCGCTGGACGAGGTGGAGTGCCAGGCGCTCCCGGTGGGCTCGGTTAGCATCTCCCCCCAGGTCCGGAGGCAATTGAGCGAAGATCGGGTCCAGGATGGCCAGCAGGGATCGGAAGGCATCCTCGTTACCGGAGTGAGGGGTGGCCGTCACCAGAATCAGGTGGCGATCTCGGCGTTCGGCCAGCTTCCGGAGAAGAATGTGACGCTGGTGCTGTGCGCTGCTGACCCTGCCGGCATGGGCGCAGGTATGAGCCTCGTCCACGATGACCAGCTCGGGGCAAGTGCGAAGAAAGTCATCCCGGCGTTGGTCGGACTTGATGAAGTCCAGGGAGACGATGGTGAAGGGGTAGTGCTCGAACAGATTCTCGCCTCCCCGGCACTCGGACTCCAAGCGCCGGGCAGTTCCGGCAAGGACCAACTCGGCCTCGATCTGGAACTTGTCTTTCAGTTCCCGTTGCCACTGCTCAGCCAGGTGAGGAGGGCAAAGCACGGCCATCCGTGTGATCTCTCCACGATCCAGCAGCTCTTTGGCAAGGAGAGCCGCCTCGACGGTCTTTCCAATACCCACGTCATCAGCTACGAGCAGGCGAACCGGGTCCTGCTTGAGCCCCATCAACAGGGGCACCAGCTGGTACGGGCGTGGCTCGAAGTTCAGGTGCCCAAACGAACGGAAGGGACCGGCACTGGCACGGAACCCCAGGCGAAGGGCATCTCGAAGCAGCCGGGACGAGCGGTAGTCCCCAGCCTGTTCTGGTTTCGGGTATTCAAATCGAGCTGGCCGAATTTCCTCAAGGGCTCGGAGGATGCCCGTGACCTCCAGGTCACCCCCGCCCAGGGGCCGAAGCATGGCCATATCCTCTGTGGTCTCTGGCAGGACCACCCATTCACGGCCCCGCGCATGGACTAGGCTGCCAACGGTGAAGGTCATGCCTGGCTCCCGAACACGGAGGGGTAGTTCTTCACGACCTCATCCCAGTTGTCCGTGTGGTGGAAGCGGATGACCTGGAAGCCTGAGTCCGCCATGCAAACGTTCTGGGCTGCATCTCGGCTCTGCCGCTCAGGGAAATCGTGGGGCGGACCGTCTACATAGACCACGGCCTGGTGATCGTCATAGGTGAAGTCGGGCCGAGTCATGCAGGGCTTGAAAGGCACTTGGGCTCGGGTAGGAAGCCTGAAACCCTTGGCGTAGAGGAAACGGAGCCAGTCCTTTTCGAGCTTGGACTCGCAGAGCTTGATCAGGCCCGCGAGGTGGTCCTCGCGGCTCTTGGCACTGGAGGAGACCTTGAGGGTCCCCCGGCTCATGGCGAGGAGATAATCCCGGACATGGTGACGGTCCAGGAGTTCGTGATCCCACTGGTTGCCATAGGACATCAAGCAGTCGTAACAGGCCGCTTCACAGGCTTCCTTCGACCCCTTGGGAAACTTGAGATCCTCGCCGGTTTCGCGGTCGAAGTGCAGCAGATCCAGGGCGGTCTTGGCCACCTCGATCAGCGTGGCCTGGCCGTCCTCCACAAGACGCCTTAGCACGCCCGCGCCACCTTCGGCACTTTCGTAGATGAGGATATGGGTTCGGGGATCTGCTGAGGGAAGGGGTTCTGCCGCGAGTTCAGAGTCCTCTAACTGGAAACAGACCTGAATGGCGTTCTTCAGGGCTGCCTGAAGGGTGGCCATGAAGGCGGGTTCACGGCTAGGCCTGGGCTCGAAGAGCAGGCAATTCCGTCGATCCTCTACATAGGGGATCACTCGCGCAACGTTACTGGACATGTCCTCGGCTTCCCCGTTCTCCTGGTCGGCCAGATCCTTCTGCGAAGCCCAATAGCCGCGCTCGAGGTCCAGGACAAACCCATCGGGCTTGGTCAGGTCCCGGCGTCGCATACCTAGATTCACTCGCCAGATGGTGGCCGCATCCCCGTAGTGCAATACCGCCAAGGGAGTCGCCCCATCGTAAAGGTCGGCTTTCCGTGGGCTCGGCTTCCCGCCCCTTTCCTCGAATCGAATGCAGG
>CAYNEL010000066.1:0-2352 GCA_964396225.1 uncultured Bdellovibrionales bacterium
AACAGCCGGATCGTATCGGCGCTCATTCGACGGGGAGCGGCGATCCGCACTCTGCCGGTTGGCGGGTATACGCTCAGGTGAACATTCTTGATGTCCTTCCGCAAGACGTCCAACGTGACCCCGCCAACGTCCAGCGTTGATCCCATCAGTATTCCCGCTGCTGCTTGATGATCAGAAATACACGCTCCACTTCCGGAACGCTGTTCCCCAGTAACGGGAACAGTGCTCGTTTGATCTCATTCTCGCGTGCTAGGTGCCCCCGCCACGCATCCGGGCGCACCCGGCGCACCATCGCGTCGATTGCTAGCGCCAGGGACAAGCGCGCATCCCCATATTCCGGCGGGCGCTCACGCACTACCCCTTCCTGGACTGACTCCGTTGGCAGGTTCAGGTTGTTGTAGAGCGCCCGCATGCCAGGTGTCACCAGCTCTGTTGGGGTACCCTCGGAGTGCCCAGCCTGCACTTGCTTCGCCAAGTCGGCAATGCGTTTGAGATAGGCCTCATAGTCCAAGCGCTGCGCCTTCAGGTCAGCAAGGATCTCCTCGAGCAGCGTCGACATCCGCTCATAGTACGCAGGGTCGGTCAGGTGCTCCTTGATGATCTTGCTGCGGACGTTGTTGGCAATAGTCTCGGCGACGGCGGCCTTGTTGCCCTGGATCCCGGCCGGTAGGTACTTGATCGCATCACCGATACCGGACCGAACAATCAACTCCAGTAGCGGCATGTCCCCGAAAGGCGATATGTTGCGCGGCTCATCAGCCTCAATGTAAGTATCGATGAGGTGGCGCATGTCCGCCTCGTAGGCCTTTAGGTCAATGGTCTCACTACTGGCCTTGCGGATGATCTCGCGCAGATTGAGATAGCGCTGGAGAGCGCTCTTGATCTGGGCCACCTCCTCGCCAGTGTATCCGGCCGCCGCGAGATCATCTGCGATCGAGGCGTAGGCCCGCACCAAGGTCACGACAGCCTTGTAGAGGGCCATGCGTTCAGGCTCGCGTTCCGCCAAGTCCGTTGGTACCTCCGTATTCCCACAGAAGTAGTGGATGTGCTCAAGTTCGCCTTTTGGGGGTACAACGGGCTCGCAGATCAAAGCGACGGCTTCAAGCGCATCGTCAAGACGTTCCCGCCCTTTGGCCAGGCGGTCCTGTACCAATACCTCCGGATCAGCCCCACCGGCGGTATGATCCAGCTCCGATGTGTAAACCTGTAGCGCCCCGGTCCCACTCTCGTTGACCAGCTTCTTGAACAGGTCTTTGTAATCGACGATGTAGCCGAAGCTCTTGTCGTCACCATCAAGACGGTTGACCCGGCAGATGGCTTGAAATAGCCCATGGTCCTGCATGCTCTTGTCGATGTACAGGTAGGTACAGCTCGGGGCATCGAAGCCAGTCAACAGCTTGTCCACGACCACCAGCAGCTTCATGTTTGCAGGTTGCTCCTTGAACAGCTTCTTGACATTGTCCTCGTAGGTCTCAGTCTTCGACTTATTCGGCTGCGCGTCAACATCTACTAGTAGCGCGGTGTAGGTGTTGTAGAGAAACTGCTTGGCGGTGGCCGTATTCGCACCAGTCTCCTCCAGCGTCACATCCTGCGCGTGCGGATTGTAGGATGTAACAACTGCGCACTTCCCCTTAAACGCCGTTTTCTGGAACAGTTCGTAGTATCTACATGCTTCGTTGATGCTTGATGCCACCAGGAGTGCGTTGCCACGTTGGCTCGACAGGCGTGGCTTCACACCAAAATCGAACACGATATCACTGACCACCCGGTCCATACGCTCCCGCGAACTAAGCACCTGTTGCATCGTGCCCCACTGCTCGCGCAGTGCGGCCTTCTGCCACTCGTTCAGGCCTCTGGTCTTGGCGTCGAACCAGGCATCGATCTTGCCTTGCGAGCCAAGGCTCTGCTCGATGTCACGCGGTTCATAGACCAGATCGAGTACGACACCGTCTGCCACCCCTTCATTGAACTTGTATGTATGGATGTAGTCGCCAAACACCTCAAATGTCGTCCTGGCATCTTGCTTCAGAAGCGGCGTGCCTGTGAAGCCTACAAATACCGCGCTTGGCATCAGAGCCTTCATTGTGCGGTGCAACATGCCACTCTGTGTGCGGTGGCACTCATCTACGAAGACAAACAGTTCCCCTACGGTCGGGGAGGGCTGCGCCACCAGCTCCTTGATGAGAGCCTCGAAGTCGTCTACTCCTTTGCGCCCGAACTTGTGGACAAGCGTGCAGAGCAGGCGTGGCGTGGCTCGTCCCAGCTGGTCCATCAGGTCCCGACCGCTGCTAGTGCGGTAGATGGGCTCCCCTGCCTCCGAAAAGACGCCTTCAATTTGTTTGTCCAACTCAT
>CAYNEL010000067.1:0-2329 GCA_964396225.1 uncultured Bdellovibrionales bacterium
AACGGCGTCCTCTACGGCAACGGCTCCGGAGCCCTCCAGGTGACGGCGGCCGGCACGGACGGGCAACTATTGGTCGGCGTTTCTTCGGGTGCTCCGGCTTTCGTCACGATGTCGAGTGATGCCACTATCTCGAATACGGGAGCGTTGAGTATCGCCTCGAACGCCGTGGCTTTGGCGACCGACACCACCGGAAATTACGTGGCCACGATCGCCGATGCGGGTAGCAGCAACATCACGGTGAGCGGATCCGGCTCGGAAAACGCCGCGGTCACCCTCGACATTACGGCCGATTCCCTCGACTTCACCGAGTTTGAGGACACCCTCGACCTGGACGCCAGTCTGACGCTCAACCAGGGGAGCAACACCTGGGCACAGGATTTCACCGGCACCACTACTACTGGCTTCAGCTATACCGCCAATTCCCTCACCACCGGCTACGCCTTCTCGGCCACCTCCTCCTCCAACTCCCTCACCACCGGGGGAGCGGTGGGCTACCTGGCCTACACCGGTTCTTCCTCCACCGGCTCCGTCTTCCGGGTGGACGACGCTTCCGGCGACACCACCCCCTTCGTCATCGATCCTACCGGAGCGGTAGGCATTGGTATCGCCACCCCCGCCAGCATGCTCGAGGTCTACAACGCCTCGGCCCACCCCGTCTTCACCCTGACCGCCGCCGACAACTCGGCCTACGACCCCCAGATCAAGTTCCGCACCGATGCCTCTCCCACAGTCAAGTTCTCCTTTGGGGTAGACGCCGGGGACAGTGACAAGTTCAAGATCTACTCGGGTGACGGCATCGGCGACACCGGCGAGTTCGTCATCGACACCAACGGCGAAGTAGTCATCTCCCAGGCCGCCCTCGGTGCCCAGCACTTCGAGGACGACGCGGGCGTGGTGACATGGATAGACTTGAACGTTACCGCCACCCCAGCCTCTGGTACCGATGAGAGCTATATCGCCATGATCGACGGTAACAGTTTTCTCACCTTGTTCGCCGAAGCCGACGGTACCGGCGGTCTGCTTACCACCACCCGTTCGGTGACGGCCGGAGTCCAGTTGGACGCCACAGCCGACGGTCTGGTGACCAAGGTGAACGCCGGCGCCTGCAGCGACACCACTTTCAACCGTGATACCGACGGCACGATCTGTATCGACTCGACCAACGGCCGTATCTACTACCGTTACAGCAGCGCGTGGCATTACTCGGCCCAGACGGCAGGTTTCCAGATCCCGTCGTACGAGACCGCCCCATCCTCCCAGCTCACGGACTCGGCCAAAGAGGAGCGCGCGGACGCCCTGCCTTTCGACAAAAGCAATTTCCCCGAATATCTCACCGAGCGTCTCAAGGCCGGGGACTTCCTGGTACCGTACGTGGATGAATACCTCCAGGACGGGGCGGTCCACGGTCTTTACGCCCGTTTCGACGACGTGAAGGACAGACTGTTCGAAGAAGAGCAGGCGCAGTTGGCCGATCTCGACCTGCGTGTGACTTCGGGATCCACCAGCCTGGCCGAGCTGACCAGTCTCGTGAACACGCAGTTTGGTTTGGCGAGCGACCGCTTGAACGAGCTGGCCGACGCTGATACGGCTTTCGACGGCCGTATCGCGACGCTTGAGTCGTCAGTAGCCGACCATGAGACCCGTCTTGCCGCCTTGGAAGCCGCCCTTGACCCGGAAAACATCGGGGTTTCCCCGGATTCTGCCAGTGTCGCGGCCCGGATCGAATCCCTGGAGACGCTTACTCAGACGCTCAAGGCCCAAGCCGATACGCTCACCGCCACTAGTTCGGCCCTTCTCGACTTCTACAACGCGCTCGAGTTGGATCAACTCGTCCAGAAAGACAGTCTCGGTAACATCGATCTGGCCGACGGTACGGTCAAGGCGGCCAGTATCGAGGTGGAGAACATCGCCATCCGCACGGGCGGGGAGAACGAGGCCCCCACTGTCGGTACCGCCACGCTCTATCCGGCGGCCAAGGACGAGGACGACGACGGGAAAGATGACTACACGGATGAGGATATGGACGACGAGCAGGTAAGCGGCCGCGACGGGACGTTCGTCTATGTGGACACCGAGGCCGTCGCGGAGGGGAGTCGCATCTTCGTCACGCCGCGCGTACCGCTCACCCAACCGCTGGCCGTGGTGCGCATCAAGGACGGCAAGAGTTTCAAAGTCCAGGTCAAGGACGCGGTGGACGAGCCGATCGAATTCGACTGGTGGATTGTCAGAGAAAAAGCCTCGATCGAATAGCTTTCCTATGCCATTCCGTTTCACCCAATACCTCCTCATCGCCTTCCTCATCCTCCTCGCCGCGGGGGCGTGGTACCGA
>CAYNEL010000068.1:0-2222 GCA_964396225.1 uncultured Bdellovibrionales bacterium
GAGGAGCGACCCGGCCACGACCAGGAGGACGGTGTAGGGGGCCTTCCAGCGCTCGGCCAGGACGGAAACCGCAAGCGCCACCAGGAGAAGCGTGAGGAGGGCGAGGATGATCTCGAGCGCCATAGGACGATGGGTCTTGGGTGGGCGAAAAAAGAAACAACCCGGCGGGCCAGGTTGCGGGTGCGTGGCGAAAACGTGCACGACGCCCTCGATCAGGTTGTGGAGTTCGGCTCCATGTTACTCCCCTCGCCCGATTTTGTCAAAAATGATTGACATTTTTCCTTGGGTATGAAAAAACCGCCCGGAAAGGCGGTTTTTTCGCGGAACGAAGCGAGAAACTTACTTCAGGGTGACGGTCGCGCCAGCCTCCTCAAGCTTCTTCTTCATGGCTTCGGCATCGGCCTTGGCCACTTTCTCCTTGATCACCTTGGGGGCGCCGTCCACAAGGTCCTTGGCTTCCTTCAAGCCGAGGCCCGTGGCTTCGCGAACCGCCTTGATGACGTTGATCTTCTGGGCGCCGGCGGCGGTCAGCTCGACGTCAAAGTCGGTCTTCTCCTCGGCGGCCGGGGCGGCGGCGCCGGCGGCCGGCATCGCGCCCATCATGACGGGAGCGGCGGCGGAAACGCCGAACTTCTCCTCAAGCACCTTGACGAGCTCCGAGAGGTCGAGGACGCTCATCTTCTCGATTTCCGAGACGAGCTTCTCGAACTTTTCCGGAACCACGACGTCTTTCTTCTCTTCTGACATAGGGTTGGAATTATTGGATGGATCAGGCTTTCTTCGAATCGGCGACGGCGGAAAGCACGCGCACCAGCCCGGAGAGGTTGCCGGACAGCGTCCGGACGAACCCCGTGATGGGGGCCTGGAGCGTGCCGACCAGCTGGCCGCGCAGCTCATCGAGCGTCGGCAGGGCGGAAAGCGCCTTGACCTCGGCCACGGAGAGCGCCTTGTTCCCGAGCGAGCCGGCCACCACCTTGAGATGCTCGTCCTTCTTGGCGAAGGCGACCATCACCTTGGCAGCCGAGACTTCGTCGGACGAGAACACAGTCGCCACCTGGCCCTCGAGCTTGCGTCCGTCCACCGGGATACCGGCGTCGCGGAGCGCGAGATTGAGCAAGGTCTTCTTGAGGACCTTCATCGTGGCGCCCGACTGACGGAGCTCACGCTTGAGCGCGGTCATCTCCTTGACGGGAAGCCCCTTGAAATCCGCGAAGACGATCGCTTTGGCGGCCCGGGCGGCCTCGGCGGTCGCCTCGACCAGTTTCTGCTTGTCTGCTTTGGTCTGCATAGCGATGCATGTTTCCAAAGATATAAAAAAGCTGCGAACCAATCGCAGACATTCGACCAAAACAAGGTCCTGTCCCGTGCGTGACGGAAACGTTTCCTCGTGGGGACTTAGGTGGATGCCCCATGTCTGCGGAAGTATTCAATTGTGTTCGCACCTTTCTCCTCGGACTTGCGTTCCGAGAGCGGGAGACACGATCGGTACCGATCACGCATCCTGGCTCCCAGTCTGAAGTCTCACGTTCAGGCCTTCGGCTCTTCGGCAGCCTCCGGAGCGGAGGCGGACTCGTCTCCGGCGGCCGCTTCGGTCGAAGCGGCTTCAGCGGCGGGTGCTTCCGCCGCGGCCTCAGCCGGGGCGGGCTCTTCTTTCTTCACCGGGCGCTTCATCTTGATGGCTTTCTTTTCGCCCTGGACCACGCCTTCCTTGAGCATGAGGTTCCAGGCGCTCTCGGAGACCTGGGCGCCCTGGCCGATCCAGTACTGGATGCGCTCAGCCTTGAGGACGGCCTGCTTGGAACGGGGATCATAGCTCCCGAGCATCTCGACATGGCGGCCGCCCGGGGCCACGGTGTGCTCCTGCAAAACCACCCGGAAATGGGGACGGTTGTGGCGGCCGGTACGGTTGAAGCGGATGGTCAGCATAAGCCAATAAAAACAGGAGCCAAGGCTCCAAAAAAGGGTATTGCCAGTATACCGTTCCCCTCATGGGGTGTCAAGCAAGCCCTGATCCTACCCTGCCGACACCTTTCCCCCCTGCCCCACCTGGTCCAGCCGGACGGAGAGAATCTTGGACACGCCATCCTCCCCCATCGTCACCCCGTAGAGAAGGCTGGCCTCGCGCATCGTCTCACGGTTATGGGTGATGGCCACGAACTGGGTGCGGCCGGAGAATTCCTGGAGGAGGCGGCTGAAACGCCGGGAATTGGCCTCGTCCAGGG
>CAYNEL010000069.1:0-2211 GCA_964396225.1 uncultured Bdellovibrionales bacterium
GGCCAGACCTTTGAGCGACAGTACGTTCAAAATGGCCGCCGTCGTGGTGGTCTTGCCGTGGTCGACGTGACCGATGGTGCCGACGTTGACGTGCGGCTTGCTGCGATTGAATTGCTCTGCCATAAACTTTTTCGGGCTCCCCCGCCAGGATGACGAGCGGCCGCTGTGATGGTTAACAGTTTACTTGAGAAACGAAAGTAAATAAAAAACGCGACCTCCGTATTGTATTGGAGAGACAGGATTTTTGCAAGGGATTCGGGGCCCAAACAAAATTCCCGCCAAAACAGGAGGGTGTAGGGAGATAGTAGCAAGGGCCTGAAAAGCTGTCAAGGATAAAGAAAAGGACGGGTGGCCAGACAAACAGACGCCCCGAGGAGCGTCTGTTTCCAAAAGAACATTTCGTATGACAAGAAGCTACTTCGCCGTACCGGTCTTCTCGCCGATAATCGTCTGGGATACGTTCGAGGGCACTTCGGCGTAATGGCCGAATTCCATGGCGTAGCTGGCCCGGCCCTGGGTCATGGAGCGGAGCTGGGTGGCGTAACCGAACATCGCAGCCAGCGGCACTTCGGCATCGATGATCTTAACCCGCGAGTTGCCCTCACCACGGTCGTTCATCTCCTTGATGATGCCACGCTTGGAGTTGAGGTCCCCCACCACATCGCCCATGAAGTTCTCGGGGGTGGTGACGGACACTTTCATGATGGGTTCGAGGAGGACTGGCTTGGCCTTTTTGGCGGCTTCCTTGAAAGCCAGCGAGCCGGCGATCTTGAAGGCCGCTTCGGATGAGTCGACGTCATGATAGGAACCGTCGTAGACGACCGCCTTGACGTCCACCATCGGGAAGCCGGCCAGGATGCCGTTCTGTAAGGCTTCCTCAATGCCTTTGTTGATCGGCTTGATGAATTCCTGGGGGATGACGCCACCCTTGATTTCGTCTTCGAAAACATAACCGGAACCGACTTCGCCCGGCTCGAGACGCACCCAGCAGTGGCCGTACTGGCCGCGGCCGCCCGACTGGCGGACATACTTGCCTTCGGCCTCGGCGGTCTGGCGGATCGTCTCGCGGTAGGCCACCTGCGGACGGCCGACGTTCACCTCGACTTTGAACTCACGCTTCATACGGTCGACGATGATCTCGAGATGGAGCTCGCCCATGCCGGAGAGAATGGTCTGGGCCGTCTCCTCGTCGGTGCGGACGCGGAAGGTCGGGTCTTCCTCGGCCAGCTTCTTGATAGCGATGCCCATCTTCTCCTGGTCGGCTTTGGTCTTGGGTTCGATGGAAATGTCAATGACGGGCTCGGGAAAGACGATGGACTCCAGGATGACCGGGTTGGCCTCGTCGCAGAGGGTGTCGCCAGTGGTGGTGGCCTTCATGCCGACCAGCGCGCCGATACCGCCCGCCTGAAGCTCGTCGATCTCCTCACGGTGGTTGGCATGGATACGGAGGATGCGGCCGATGCGCTCCTTCTCGCCCTTGCTCGAGTTGAGGACATAGGTGCCGGCCTTGACGGTCCCGGAGTAAACGCGGAAAAAAGTGAGCTGGCCGACGAACGGGTCGGTGGCCACCTTGAAAGCCAGGGCGGAAAACGGGACGTCGTCTTTGGCCTCGCGGAGGACCTCCTGGTCGTTCTTGGGATCGATGCCTTTGACGGCCGGGATGTCGATCGGGCTCGGGAGATAGTCGATGACGCCGTCCAAGACGAGCTGGACGCCCTTGTTGCGGAGGGCGGTGCCGGTGTACACGGGCACGAGCCGGGTGGCGATGACGGCCTTGCGGAGGGCGGCTTTCAACTCAGCCTCGCTGATCTCCTCGCCAGAGAGGAATTTTTCGGTCAGGGCGTCGTCGGTCTCGGCGATCTTCTCCACCATTTTGTCGCGCCACTCCTTGGCCTTCTCCTGGTATTCGGCTGGAATCTCGCCCTCGATGATCTTCTCCCCCATCTGGCCGTCGAAGGTATAGGCCTTCATGTTCATGAGGTTGATGACGCCGTAGAAATCAGAACGCTCGCCCATGGGCCACTGGACCGGGACGGCGTTCGGGGTGAGGCGGTTCCAGATGGACTCGACCGCCTTCAGGAAATCGGCGCCTTCCTTGTCGATCTTGTTGATGAAACAGATGCGCGGGACGTGGTACTTGTCGGCCTGGCGCCACACCGTCTCCGACTGCGGCTCGACGCCCTCCTTGCCATCGAAAACCACCACCCCGCC
>CAYNEL010000070.1:0-2190 GCA_964396225.1 uncultured Bdellovibrionales bacterium
TTAGATAATTGTCAAATGGAATAATATGAATCAAATTGTGGAAGCCTTATGCATTGCGCTCTTCTAGCGTTTTCACCAATCCTGCGATGGTACTGCCACCCGACTTGAGGGCCGAGATGACATTCTTGGCAGGAGACTGGAGTAAGAAGATGATATCTCCGATGAGTTCTTCTTTGGATTTCAGGTTGACCAGTGCCTCTAAACTTTCTTCTCCAAAAAATACCCCACTGTCGATGTACGCCGCCTTTAATGCCGGACGTGTACCATCCCCCCTGAATTCTTTTATCAAACGGGCAGGCGCATTGGCCTTATCCGTCAGCATGATCGCCGTCGGACCTTCGAGGGCTTTATAGACCTCAGCGAAGTTCCTTTCTTCCCCTAAACGCTCCATGGCTTTGCGAGCCAGGGTATTTTTGACCACGGTCATTTTGATGCCTTGTTCAAAACACCTGCGTCTCAGTTTATTGACCTCTTCCACCGTCATCGAAGACGCGTCGGTGAAGTAGATGTAAGAGCTGTTCTCAAATTGTGCCTGTAACTCCGCGATTACCTGGTCTTTTTCTTGCTTGTTCATCGTCGTTGAATTTTAAATTGGACTTGGATGGGATGGATGCGATTAGACGACTTTAGGATCAATGTTGATACCGGGGCTCATCGTCGAGGCGACAGAGATCGTTTTCATGTAGATACCTTTGGCGCTGCTGGGTTTCAGGCGCTGTATAGTATGTAAGAGTTCGAGTGCGTTGTCATGTAATTTCTCCGCGGAGAAAGACACACGACCGACAGGGGAATGGATGATCCCGAATTTATCAACCCGGAATGCAATCTTACCCGCTTTTACTTCCTGGACGGCACCGGCGATATCCATGGTGACCGTTCCTGATTTGGGGTTGGGCATCAGGCCACGCGGACCAAGGATACGACCCACTTTACCTACCTGGGCCATCACAGATGGCATGGCGATGATGACATCGACATCCGTCCATCCTTCCTGGATTTTGGTGATGTATTCATCCAGTCCGGCATAATCTGCACCGGCACCCTGTGCTTCGGCCAACTTATCCGGCGTACACAGTACCAATACTTTCTTGGTCTTTCCTGTTCCGTGTGGAAGGCTTACAGTACCCCGGATCGCCTGATCGGCCTTACGGGGATCCACACCCAGGCGGATGTGGAGGTCAACAGAAGAATCAAATTTGGTCAAATTGACTTCCCTGACCAGTTTCATGGCCTCTGTGAGGTCATACAACTTGTTGCTATCGACTTTTTTGGTAGCGATAGCCATTTTTTTGCTAAGCTTAGCCATTCAAAATGTGTTTTAAAGGTTCTGGCGTGTCGCTTTCCGGCGCCACTCCCTTTTAATGAATTGGATATTTCATCTTCCCCCATCGTTTTGGAGAAAGTATTTTTCAATCTTCAGTCTTATGACTTGACCGTGATGCCTTCCGGTGGTGTACCGGTGACCGTCAGGCCCATGCTTCTTGCAGTTCCGGCAACCATCTTGATGGCGGAGGTAGTGGTAAAAGCATTCAAATCCTTCATTTTGTCCTGCGCGATGGCTGCCACCTGGTCCCAGGTCACCGAGCCCACCTTCTTGCGATTGGGTTCTGCTGATCCGGATTTGACCTTGGACGCTTCCAGCAACTGAATCGCTGCAGGAGCTGTCTTCAATTCAAATTCGAAGGATTTATCCTTGTACACGGTGATGATGACCGGAACCAGTTTCCCTGCCAGGTCTTGTGTACGGGCATTAAACCGCTTGCAAAATTCCATGATATTGACCCCTTTGGAACCCAAAGCAGGACCTACCGGAGGTGCCGGATTGGCTGCGCCCCCCTTTACTTGCAACTTGATGAATGTTTCTATTTCCTTTGCCATGATGGACTTCAGGTTTTATTGTTTAATTGGCTGTGGATCAGGATGTTTTCTCTACTTGCATAAAGTTGAGCTCTACCTCTGTTCCCCTTCCAAAAATCTTGACGATTACTTTTAATTTCTTTTTAAATGCACTATTTTTACTTTTGATTTACTTATTATTTTTAAGTTTTAAACATTTTTTAAATAGTTTGTGATAAAAAATTTATTCCAATAAAATAAACTGCATTTTTTATTTTCATTTTTTAAATAAAAGCTCTTTCTAAAAATAGCTTTTTTAAACATTTGAAATTTTTTCAAAAAAACTTTTCTGTA
>CAYNEL010000071.1:0-2147 GCA_964396225.1 uncultured Bdellovibrionales bacterium
TTATCTGTCTCTTTCAGCCTGCTCAACAGGTTCGTGGTCGACCAAGCATAACTTCTAACGTTTGTGAAACGCGGTCTATTGTTTACTAAGTCCAAGTTAAACAGTTGTGAGTTAACCCATAAAAAATAGCGCAAGCTTCGCTGATAGCAGTTGCAGCTTTATTGCTCATTATTAAGTATCCACACCAAACCTTTAATGAAGGTTGGCAAAGGAGTATCCATATGTCCAAGATTAGAATAAGTGTCACCTTTGTATATGATTTTATCTTTAAATGATTTTTCAAGAGATAAAAATACCCTGTCAGTTTTAAGCTCTGATGAATCTTCTTCTTCCTCGTCTTCAAGTCCGCCAAATGTTATATAGGATTTGATTTTTGATACATTAACTATGCTTAGTTTTGCCAATTCGTCAAGGATGTAGTTATGATTGTAATGTGTCGAAGGACTCGCAGAAATATAAGCCGAGAAAGCACCATTTTTACTAAATAAATTTTGATAGAGTGCGTAAAGGGTAAAGTAACCACCCAACGAATGTCCAAATAAAACACGACTATTTTTGTCAACTGAATATTTTCTGTCAATTTCTGGCACAAGTTCATTTAGAATAAATGATAAGAATTTATCGGCATTACCGCTTACGCTCATTTCATATTCGGGAATTGCTGCGGGATAAGCAAAATCTCTGTTACGCAACGAATCCATTGTTTGAATAGTTTTGTATCCAATGCCAACTAAAACAGCAGGTGGGAGTATGCCAACTTCTGAATATTTTTTGAGGGTTGCGGCAACAATGTCAAAATAAAGGTTGGCGTCGAGTAGATATATAACTGAATACTTAATATTCCTTTTTGAATCATAGTCCGTAGGTAAACTGATGAAAATGGAAAATGTGTCGCCTACGGTTCTAGAAAAAAAAAAAAACGTAGCGGGAATGTCTGCAATTTCTTTCTTGTCGGTGTAAGTTTTTTTGTCGACTGAACGGTCGCAACCGATTAATAGAAGTACAAGTGCAAATGTCGGAAGTAATTTTGTCATAGATATTATTTTGTCAATCTAACTTTGGAAACGTTTTGCAGCTGCAAGAAGTTGGCGATTACGAAGCGTAAAACTGTCTGACAGCGGTGAACTTTATACGAAGCACAAAGCTTCATTTAACCACTGAACCGCCAATTTCGTGTAGGTGCTGATAACAGATGCCTTAGCTTGGCCAATGCATGTTATTATGATTTCCTTTCGATTTCTTCGTATTTAATTTTGTATTCGTCTCCTTTCAATTTGTTTTCCTTCAAATAATATACATCACTGATATATTTATAAAATTTCACTAAATCCTTATGTCCTTCCCCACGTTGAATAATTTTATTTCTTAATGCCTTTTCAAAATAATCCAATGAGGCATCATAATCTTTGATCTCCCTGTAGGTATTTCCCAGACCCAAATAAGATTCAATAATCCCTACACTTTCTAGCCCAAAAACTTTTTCCCTGATTTTCATTGCTTTTAAGTGAGCATTAATAGATTTGTCAAAATCCTTATTGTTACGGTGGACATTTCCTATGTTTCCATAACTTGTTGCAACTTCAGCATTATTTTCTCCTAGTTTCAGCAATCGAATCGAAAGGGCTTTATAATGGCAATTTAAAGATTGGTCGTAATTTTCTTCCGCATTATAAATTACACCCAAGCTAATATAGGTCGTAGCAATTACTAGATTGTTTGTATCAAGTGTAGAAAGTCCCGTTGATAAAGCCTTATCTAAATAGGCTTTAGCTTTTTCATATTTGTCTTGCCTTGTTAGAATGATTCCTATTTGATTGTATAAGTCTACAAATTTTTCTATGTTCCCGTGTTTTTGGAATTCGGCAGATGCTTTTTCAAAGTAAACTATTGCACTGTCTTGCTTCATATTTTTCTTAAAATCGTTTGCTTGTAGAATATATGTATCAGCATGTGAGTTACTTTGTCCACTTGAATTGTTCAGTAATGCTAATGCGAAAAAAGCAGATGCAGTGATATTTTTTAATGTTGTCATAATTTTAGTTATTTAATTGTATTTATTTATGCCTTTCTATATTATTTGTGTCATTCCATAGGGTTTCTACTAACGGTTTGCAGATTTGCGATGGGCGGGATTTTTACTACTTATG
>CAYNEL010000072.1:0-2131 GCA_964396225.1 uncultured Bdellovibrionales bacterium
AGTCGCCCCACCCGCTGACGCCACGCACACGGCAGAGCCATTGCCGCCGGTGGAAAGCGGCGTTATCACGCTCGACGCCGCCATTCAGCGCGCGCTGGCAGAATCGCCGCGCTTGAAATCCTATGGCTCTGCGATGATGGCCAGCAAGGGCGCACGCCGCCAGGCGGGAGCGCTGCCGAACCCGGAAATCGGCGTGGAAGCCGAGAATGTCGCCGGTCAAGGCCTGTATAAAGGAACGGATTCCGCTGAATTTACCTACGGCGTCTCGCAGCTGATTGAGATCGGCGGCAAGCGCTCGGCGCGTCAGGATGCCGCCAGCCGTGAATATGACCTCGCCAGTTTCGATTATCAGGCGGCGCTGCTCGATGTCATCCGTGATGTGAAGATTGCCTATGCCGAGGCGGTTGCCGCCAAGGAAGCGGTGGCGCTGGCTGAGAAGCAAAAATCCCTGGCGAGCGAAGTGCTGGAAAATGTGACACAGCGCGTGAGCGCGGCGGCGGAGCCATTGTTTCAGAAAAGCAAATCGGAAGTGGCGCTGGCTACCAGTGACATAGCGCTCGATAAGGCGCGGCGCGATTACACCATTGCCCGCAAGCAGCTGGCCGCGCTGTGGGGTGCGGACGGCACCGGGGTTGAGATCGACTCCACGCATTTCTTTGAAATCAGCGCGCCGGAACCGCTGGTGGATGCGGCAAGCCTTAAGCGCAATCCCGACTTCGTGCGCTGGGATGCGGAACTGGCGCGCAGCCGTGCCAATCTCGATCTGGAACAGGCTAATGCCATTCCCGACCCCAGCATCAGCGTCGGCGTGCGCGATTTCCGCGATAGCGGCGATCAGGCGTTTGTGGCGGGTATCTCCATCCCCATTCCAGTGTTTAACCTTAACCGTGGCAACATCGCCAAGGCGCGGCATGAGGTGAATAAGACCGAAAGCGACAAGCGCTCTGCCGAGATCGGCTTAAGCACCGATCTGACCCGCGCCGCGCAGGAGCTGCAAACTGCTCACGACGAGGCGGAAAGCCTGAAAACCACCATCCTGCCCGCCGCTGAAAAAGCCTTCACCCTGTCGCGCCAGGGGTATCAGGCCGGGAAATTCCCTTACCTGGAAGTGCTGGACGCGCAGCGCACGCTGTTCGAGGCGAAGAGCCAATATAACGCCGCGCTTAAAAATTATCATACGCACCGCGCCGAGGTGGAACGCCTGACGGCGGCGCATGCGGCCACGATTCAACCGGATGAGGAAAAAGATGAGTAAACGTTTTCTAATTATTATTGCCCTTTTGCTGGCTGTGGCGGGTGGCATTTACGCGTGGCGCGGATCGGATTCCGGCGATGCGGCGAAGGAAACCCATGCCGAGGAAGGTCACGGCCACGAAGAAAAAGCCGAGAAGCACGGCCATGACGAAGGCAAAGAAGAAGGCCACGCGCATGGCGAGGGCGAGGAAGAGCACGGCGATGCGACGGAGCTTTCCAAGGAATCCGCCGAAGCCGCCGGTGTTAAGGTGGAAGAAGCAGGCAGCGCCAGCATCCACGAAACCGGGCGGCTAACCGGCCGTACCACGCTCAACCAGAATACCACGGCGCAAGTGAAGGCGCGCTTCCCCGGCATTGTGCGTGAGGTAAAGAAAGGCCCAGGCGAGATGGTCACCAGCGGCGATGTGCTGGCGATGGTGGAAAGCAATGAGAGCCTGCAGGTCTATCCGGTGAAATCGCCGATCAAGGGCGTCATCCTCTCGCGCAGCACCAATGTGGGCGACGTGGCGGGCGACGAGCCGATGTTCACGATTACCGACACCTCCGATATCTGGGCGGAGTTCCATATTTTCCCGCGCGACATCGACCGCATCAAAACCGGCCAGAAGGTGCTGATCACCAGCTTCGAGGGCGGGCATACCGGCGAAGCGCCGATCACCACCTTGCTGCCCATCGCCGAGGCTTCCAGCCAGACGGTAGTGGCGCGTGTGACACTGCCGAATCCGGAAGGCTTATGGCGCGCGGGCATGACGGTGCGCGGCGACGTGGTGATTGCCGAGCGGCAGGTGCCGGTGGCGGTGAAAACCGCCGCTGTTCAGCGCATGGAAGGCAAAAGCGTGGTGTTTGTGCAGGAAGGCGACCGCTATGAAACGCGCCC
>CAYNEL010000073.1:0-1973 GCA_964396225.1 uncultured Bdellovibrionales bacterium
GAATAAGGAGTCTCGTTCATTGACGACATACAACGCTATGTCCCAGCCCCAGCAGAACGACATCACATTTTTCGCCAAGACCAACTTCCGCAACCAGGAACGCGTCTTCGGTATCAAGACCGACGATCGCCGGCGCCACATGTACATCATCGGCAAGACCGGCATGGGCAAGACCAATCTCCTGGAGAACCTCTCCATCCAGGACATTCAGCACGGCCACGGCCTGGCCTACATCGACCCCCACGGTGACACCGCCGAAAAACTCATCCAGGCCATTCCCTCGCACCGCATCAACGACGTCATCTATTTCAATCCGGCCGACCAGGACTATCCGATCGCTTTCAACGTCATGGAGCAGGTGGGACCGGAGCACCGCCACCTGGTGGCATCCGGCCTGATCGGCGTCTTCAAGAAGATCTGGGCGGACAGCTGGGGCCCCCGCCTCGAATACATCCTTCGGAACGCCATCCTCGCCCTCCTCGAGTATCCGGGCAGCACGCTCCTGGGCGTCACCCGCATCCTGGTGGACCGCGATTACCGCAAGAAAGTCGTCGACAAGGTGAGCGACCCGGTGGTGCGCTCCTTCTGGGTGGATGAGTTCACCAAATGGAACGATCGCGTCCTCCAGGAGGTCATCTCGCCCATCCAGAACAAGGTGGGCCAGTTCCTCTCGAGCTCGCTCATCAGGAACATCGTCGGCCAGACGCATTCCTCGTTCGACATCCGGGAGGTGATGGACGGCAAGAAGATCCTCATCATGAACCTTTCCAAGGGCCGCATCGGCGAGGACAACAGCGCGCTCCTCGGCGCCATGATGATCACCAAGATCCAGCTGGCCGCCATGGGCCGGGTGGACATCCCTGAAGAGACCCGTCGCGACTTCTACCTGTACGTCGACGAGTTCCAGAACTTCGCCACCGAGTCCTTCGCCAACATCCTCTCCGAGGCCCGCAAGTACCGCCTCTCGCTCATCCTGGCCAACCAGTACATCACCCAGCTGGACGAGAAGGTGCGGGACGCCATCTTCGGCAACGCCGGCACCCTCATCACGTTCCGGGTAGGGGCAGCCGACGCTGAATTTATGGAAAAGGAGTTCGAGCCGGCCTTCACCATGAACGACCTGGTCAACCTGCCCAAGTACCACATCTACCTGAAGCTGATGATCGACGGCGTGGCAGGGGACGCCTTCAGTGCCACCACCCTCCCGCCCATCGAAATCAAAGACACCCTGGAAAACGCGGAAAAGATCGTCCGGAGCTCGCGCGAGCGTTACGCCTCGAAGAAGGACGAGGTAGAAGACAAGATCCGCCGCTGGAGCGGCATGCTCACCGAAGAGGAACGCCAGATCCTCATGGGAGGACAGCAACACCCGTCCGGGTCCCCGCGACCCGGCCCCGTCAAGGAGTCAGCCGCTCCAGAAATCCGGCCACGGCCTGCGAGCAAAACGTCGCCTCAGGCCGAACGGCCGTCCGCACCCCCTCCGACGCCGGCCCAGGCGACCGAGTCTCCGGTGCGCACCCTCTATCCGGCTCAGTGCGCCATCTGCGGCACCGCTATCGAAGTGCCGTTCAAACCGGATCCCTCGCGACCCACTTTCTGTAGAGACCACTTGAAAGAACACCAGCGGGCCACGGCCCGGGAAGAGCAGCACCGCCGGCCGCCTCCGTCTCCGCAACCCGAGCGAGAGGCGACTCCCGTTCCGGTCGCCACCCCCAGAGCCTTCCAGTCCAGAGAAAAGCCGCTCTCCCTCTCCCAAATGCCGCACGTGGCGCCCAAAAAATTCAAGACCCACCGGCCCCTCCTTCAGTTGAACGAGATCCGCGGCCTGATCGAACAAAGCGCCGCCGGTCGGGCACCGGCAAAAGAGAACCCCCCACGCCATCCCGACCCCTCCCCAACATCCGCCCCAACCCCCCCCCAATGACCAGGAACAAGCGCCGCCGGTCCAAACCCAACGTCTGGACCGTGATCTC
>CAYNEL010000074.1:0-1936 GCA_964396225.1 uncultured Bdellovibrionales bacterium
AAGACAAGCCGGAAGAGAAGGGATGCTGAAAAGAACCAGCGGCAACAAAATAAACAGAACCAGGGCAGGAGTAATCAGGCTCAGCAGCAGAAACAGCAGGGAGGGCAGCAGAACCGTGGCGGGGCCGACAGGCAAAGAAGCGGCGGGGGCAACCAGCCAAACAGGGGTAGCAGGAACCCACAAAACAGGCCACAGGGACAAAACCGTAATCAGCAAAGGCAAAATCCCGGCAACAGGCCAGGAGATAAAAAATAACCAAGCTTTACCATAAACGCCGGGATTTGAACCCGGTGTTTTTTATTTTTGCAGCGCATGTCAATCTCAGTAAAGGGTATCAGCAGATTTTATGGCAAACAAAAAGCCGTTGATGCCATTTCATTTAATGTAAGCAAAGGGGAGATCGTAGGTTTCCTCGGCCCCAATGGCGCTGGCAAATCAACCACCATGAAGATCATCACCGGGTACCTGCCGGCCAGCACCGGAACAGCGGAAGTATGCGGAATCAAGGTTCATCAAAACAGCAATGAGACCCGGGAAAAGATCGGTTACCTGCCCGAGGCAAACCCGCTGTACCATGATATGTACGTGAGGGAATACCTGGGTTTTATGGCCAATGTACATACCATTCAGAACAAAAAGGAAAGGATAGAAGAAGTGATCGGTATGGTAGGTCTCGGCGTTGAAGCAAATAAAAAGATCGGGCAGCTCAGTAAAGGATATAAACAACGGGTTGGCCTGGCTGCGGCATTGATCCATGACCCCGAAGTGCTGATCCTTGACGAGCCCACGAGCGGCCTCGACCCGAACCAGATCATGGGGATCAGGGAACTGATCAAAAAACTGGGCAGGAACAAAACGGTATTGTTCTCTTCGCATATCCTGCAGGAGGTGCAGGCCATTTGCGACCGGGTGATCATCATCAGCAAAGGAACCATCGTTGCCGATGACAGCCTAAGCAATCTTCAGAAAGGAAACCAGCATGACTTATAACTGACTGTTGAGTTCAGGGAAAACATTGCAGCCGGGGACCTGAAGGGAATAAAGGAAGTGATACATATCGAACAACTGAATACTTCCACCCTCAAACTTCAGACGCAAAACCCCGATTCGGTAAGAAAACAACTGCTGGAATTGAGTTTGCAGAATAACTGGAACATTGTTTCTTTGCAAAACGGCAGCAACAGCCTCGAAGAAGTATTCCGTTCACTCACCAATTAACCAATTCACAAAACAACCAATCACCGACATTATGAGCTACATCGCTTCCATTCATGCCCGCCAGATCCTTGACAGCCGCGGTAATCCTACCGTTGAAGTGGATATCCTTACCGAGAACGAGCACCTGGGCCGGGCTGCCGTGCCCAGCGGCGCCAGTACCGGTGTACATGAAGCCGTTGAACTGAGGGACGGTAATAAAAAAATGTATGGCGGTAAGGGCGTACTCAAAGCGGTCAATAACATCAATACCGTCCTTGCCGATAACTTACTTGGATGGGATGTGGCTGATCAAACCGGTATCGATGCCATGATGATCGCCCTTGACGGAACCCCAAATAAAGGTAAGCTGGGTGCCAATGCCCTGCTTGCAGTAAGTATGGCGGTTGCTAAGGCAGCTGCCCTGGAAGCCAACCTGCCGCTGTACCGGTATATCGGCGGCACCAATGCGAAGGTACTGCCCGTTCCCATGATGAATATCCTCAATGGCGGCGCCCATGCCGATAACAAGATCGATTTCCAGGAATTCATGGTGATGCCTGTTGGCGCTTCCGGTTTCAGCCAGGGATTGCAGTGGGGTGTTGAGATATTCCATTCATTGAAAGCTGTTCTGAAGAAAAAAGGATACAGCACCAATGTGGGCGATGAGGGCGGATTTGCTCCCAACATCCAGAGCAATGAGGAAGCTATTGAAATCGTACTTACGGCTATTGAAAATGCG
>CAYNEL010000075.1:0-1849 GCA_964396225.1 uncultured Bdellovibrionales bacterium
GCTGCTTTACGACCTTCTGCCTCTCGGTGAATGTCTGGTCCTCCAGCATGTAGGCGTGCCCCCTCTCTTCCCTGAAGTCCTTGGCGAACGCGTAACCCGCCCACATGGTCTTCAGCCTCGGGTCCTCTTCCAGGCGCGACTGCGAAACTACGGAGCGCGGGTCGGCTTCGGTAGGGGTCTTCGGCACCGCTTCGGAGCCTCCGAACCGCGTCCGCTTCTGATCTACCGTCCTTTTATAGGCGTCATACTGGATGGGGAAATTCTTCCCCCATAAGGCGGGGTCAACGGTGTCTTCCGTGATCTCGACCACGCGGAAGTGCGGGTTCTCTGCCTCGTGCTTCCTCTCCATAATGTTCACGAGCAGCGCGGTCACGCCGACCGCCGTGAGCGCGACCACCACCACGACGGTTATTATCAGGCGCGTGACGGAACGTTTCGTTGACTGGGTGTTATTGGCGTCGGCCATGGCTCTCCTCCTGTTAGCGTGTGATGTCGGTCTCGGGAACGCTCCCCACGTTCGCGAGCTCCATGTGTCCCACGCCGGGGTGGCATCTGATACACAGCAGCGGGGGGCCTCCCGTACCGGCGTGGTCTATCTGCGCGACGAGGTCGTTGTGGCAATGTCTGCACGCTCCCTCGGTGATTCGCCTGTTGCGCTCCGTTATCCGTATGGGCTCGTGGAAGTCGTTCGTCGTGAACGCGTAAGAGTGCATGAAGCCGTTCAATGCCTTTGTGGAATACTTCCCTATAAAATCGTGGGGCGCGTGGCAGTCGTTGCATACGGCCGCCTGCCTGTGACTCGACTTCACCCACCCGTCGTACTGCTCGTTCATGATGTGGCAGTTCGCGCACGCCCTGGGATCGTTCGTCAGGTAAGACGCTCCGCGCGCATATACGAACGTGAACGTGCCCACGCCCAAGGTGATGCCGAACAGCGATCCTATCACGATAGCCGCTATCGTCTGCGATCTTCTCAAAGCCGTCGCCTCAATCATATAGTGATAAAATCAGGCGCACATGTCAATCCTGACAATCAGGCATGCCGGGTATCAGTCGTACTCGGATCGCGGAGGGCTCAGGACCGCGAGGGTGAGCATTATCAGAAGGGGGATGACGAGCATCCACTCGCGGACGAGCGATGTGGCTATCCCGCCCAGTATCGCCCCGCCGAGGAAGCCCGTCCATATCAGCGAGAGCATCAGGGCACGGCGGAGGTGGGTATCGCCCGCGCCTTCGCTGTCGATGAGCGGCTCGCGCCTTGCGGCGAGCGCGAGATGCCCGCCTATCTGGCTCAGCGTGCCTGTAACGAACGTGAGGTTAACGGGCTCCTTCCCGACGCGCGCGAGCGCCGTGTTCATTACTCCCATCGTGAAGCTGAGAAGCATGATCCCCGGAAGCGTCGTGACAACGCCCAGGTGTGAGGCCGCGATGTAGAGGACGAGCAGGGATGCGATCGAGAAATAGAGCGTCCGGCGGGACCGGGCAGCGCGCGATTTGTTCAGCAGCGTTCCCAAGAAGACGCCCGCGATGAACGAGATTATGGCGAGAGCGGCCGGCAGCGCCGCGTGGTAGGAGCCGAGCCCGATGCTGTAGCCCGCGCGCGTCGTGTTCCCGCTCATGAACGATACGAACGTGCTGAACGTCAGAAAGCCGTAGGCGTCCACATAGCCCGCGACAACGGCGAGACAGACGGCGAGGATCTCACGGCTTTTTCTAGTAGATACAGACGCTGTCAATGTTGTGAAATTTTACTATTTGATGGGGGAAAACGGAAATGCGCGCCCGGAGGGACGATTGCGATGAATAAGAGGAATCGGTCGCTAGTGGTAAATGGCGGTATAGTAACTAT
>CAYNEL010000076.1:0-1794 GCA_964396225.1 uncultured Bdellovibrionales bacterium
GCCCCGTGATCTCCTTGAGCCTCGAGGTTAGCCTGCGACTCGACCCGGAGTTTGCGGATCTGCGCGAAGAAGCCGAGAAGCGAGAACGTGATGCCGCCAGATCAGCGCCGCCTAACAAATCGCTGGAGCGGACGCGTGGAGAATAAAGTGCCAAGCTCAAACCTCGGCGTGCGCGCTGCTCAGCTCAACCGTTAGGTCTCTGTATGCAGTCTGTCGTGATACGTGATGCCACACCCAGCGACTTCGGCGCGATCTGCGCTCTCAATCTCGCTGAGGTTCAGCACACTAGCCAGATGGATGTCGAACGCCTAAGCGACCTTCACTCGATTGCGTCGTACCACAAAGTTGCGTGCGTAGACGGCGCTTTAGTGGCGTTTATTCTGGCTATGCGCCATGACGCTCCGTACAAGAACGAGAACTTCGAGTGGTTCTTGCGCAGGTTCTCTACATACATTTACGTTGACCGCATTGTTGTCTCGCCAGAGGCTCGTGGCCTACGCATCGGGTCATTGCTCTACGACGACCTGTTCGACTACGCCCGGTCAACCGGCGTTCCGATGATCACGTGTGAGTACAATATTTCCCCACCAAACGAGCCATCTCGGCTGTTCCATGACAAGTATGGCTTCAGAGAGCAAGGCAGCCAGTGGCTGGCTGGCGGCACCAAGCGCGTTTCGCTTCAGGCGGCAGAGACCTAACTATTCGTTCAAGCGGAGCGCGGGCCGTACACTTCGCAGTCTGGCTGGGCGACTGGTGGTTGTGGGCTACACACCGCGTGGGTCGTCACGTCACGTATTCAGCATGAGGAAAGCCAATGCCCGTGAGAAAGCGCGCGTCACCCCGCTCCTTGAATTCTGACCTTGCTAAGGTTGACGCTCATGTCATCAAGGCGCGGGAGTACAAGGACCTGCCGGAGCTTACGGATGAGATGCTGCAACGTGCCAAGCGCTCTAAGGGCGGACGACCCGTTTCCGCCAACCCTCGGCAGCAGGTCACCATTCGACTTCCCGCCGACGTCCTCACTCGCTGGAAGGCGACGGGGCCCGGTTGGCAGACGCGTATGGCCGAGAGACTGAGTAGGTCGCGGTAAAGCAACCTAACAATTCGCTGGAGCGCAGCCGTGATCGATAAAGTGCCTTGTCATGGCGTCGGCGCCCGGCGCGCTCAGCTCAGCAGTTAGGTCGCTCAGGGTGGCGCCGTGTTGACTGTGGCGTTTAGCGTAGCTACATTAATGCGTGCGCTTCGAATTCGACCCCGCGAAAGACAAGCTCAACCGTTCGAAGCACGGCCTTTCGCTCGCGCTGGCAGCCGAACTGGTGTGGGACGAAGCGCTGGTCTGGGTCGATGAACGCTTCGGATACGACGAAGTGCGACTGGTGGGTCTCGTGCCGCGGGGCGACAGGCTCTACTACGTCGCTTTCGTAGATCGCAGCGAAGTCAGGCGCGTCATCAGTCTCCGCCACGCGGAGCGCAGAGAGGTCAGGCACTATGTCGACAACGCTTCGTAAACGCACCCTGGTCATGCCGTCGATCGAAGAGAACCGCAAGATCGTGGCTGCGGCGAAAGCAGATCCGGACGCAAAGCCTTTGACCAAAGCTCAAATGCAGGCGATGGTTCCACTGAAGGCCTTGCGTGGAAGGCCTCGCTCGGCGAACCCCAAGCAGTTGGTCTCGGTGCGCTACAGCCCGGAGGTGCTGGCGTACTTCAAAGGCACTGGTGAGGGGTGGCAGTCGCGCATGGACGGTGTGCTCAAAGAGTACGTGAGCAAACAGGGTGCGCGCCGTGCACGCAGA
>CAYNEL010000077.1:0-1793 GCA_964396225.1 uncultured Bdellovibrionales bacterium
TGTTTACATCAACAGTCACGTCCGGAATTGTTGAACTGAAAGGCTCTCGGCGTGTTTCACTCCCGTACACTAGGAATCCCAACTCCAATCCCATCATCACCGGAGTTGAGGTTGGGGAGTAACCAAAATTGCCGGAAATGCCGTAACCATTCTTACCAACCTTAGATTTGAATTCCCCCTGCGGTATGCCGTAGGTAAAATGCAAACCACCCTGAAGGTCTTGAGCTGCCGTCTTCATCGACATAAGGCCAATCAAGAGCAAAGCAAGACCACATTTGGTTGAAAATAATCGCACTACTAATCTCCTTTGAAATTGAATACGATCACTTATACGATGACGGTTGATGACTTGTTGCCTACATTAGCATGCAGGTTGTTACTATTGGATTGCTTGACTCAGTACTCCAATAAAAAAGGCGCCTCGAGGCGCCTTTTGCAGCAATAAATTATCGAAGCTACTTCACAACACCCGCTTCCGTTCCGCAGAACTCCTTAAATACATCCATCAGATGATTCGCAATCTGGTTCGCGTCGCGGTTCTCAATTTGATACCGCGGCACAAAGTGCACCAACTCGCCGTTTTTGAACAAGGCCATTGAAGGTGATGAGGGTGGAATGTTGCCGAGATGTTCACGCACGCGGGCAGTTGCTTCGATGTCGCCGCCTGCAAACACAGTCGTCAACCTGTCCGGCTTCGAATCAGATTTCTGCAGCGCAAGTGCAATTCCCGGTCTTGCCTTTCCTGCCGCGCAGCCGCACACAGAATTGATGACGAGGAGATTGGATCCTTCTTTCTTTGCCACTTCCGCATCGACGGCTTCTGCAGTCTTCAATTCACTAAAACCGATGCGGGTGAGATCCTCACGAAATGGTGCAATCGATCGTTCGTCGTAACGCATAAATACTTCCCTCTTGAATGTATTTGAATGAACAGTTCTTGCCGGCTCAGTGGTTGCAGAGTTGAGGGTTCTGCAATCTACTCCAGCTTCGATTCCGTACTTCTTGACTTCTGTACAGTATAACTTAACGGCGTCGTTTCAAGTTCCGTTTGACTTTCTTGGCTGCTTTTTTCTTCTTCGCAACTTTCGCCACTTTCTTTGCGATCTTCTTTTTCGCCTTTGGCTTCCTCCTATTAGCCGTCTTCTTCACAGGCTTCTTCCTCACAATCTTTTTCTTTGCAGCAGCTTTCTTGGCGGCCGGTTTTGTTGCGGTGTTGTTCTTCTTCCCTTGTGCCGCAATCAAATTCAACGCGCTGCCAGCTTTGAACCATCCGATTTGATTTTCATTGTATGTATGGTTGAGCAACACTTCATCAACGGAACCGTCGGCGTGTTTGAGAATCATCTGTAATGGCACTCCGGGTGTCAATGATGTCAGTCCCACGATTGAAACTTTATCGTCCTCTTTCACTTTATCATAGTCTGCCGGATTAGCAAATGTCAGCGGCAGCATTCCTTGCTTTTTCAGATTCGTTTCATGAATACGCGCAAAACTCTTCACAACAATTGCACGTCCGCCAAGAAAACGCGGCTCCATCGCCGCGTGTTCGCGGCTTGATCCCTCGCCGTAGTTTTCATCGCCCACGACTATCCAGCCTTTGCCCTGCGCTTTGTACTCCCTCGCAACATCGGAATACCCTTTGGTCTCGTTCGTAATAATATTCTTGCCCCTGCCCGCTTCACCAGTATACGCGTTCACAGCATTGATGAACATATTGTTGGATATGTTATCAAGATGTCCGCGATACTTCAGCCATTTGCCCGCCGGAGAAATATGATCTGTCGTACACTTCC
>CAYNEL010000078.1:0-1766 GCA_964396225.1 uncultured Bdellovibrionales bacterium
TCTTAAGTCTTATTACCCTCAAACCACATACTACAAAAAACGATTGGCTACAATCTCTTTCTCTAGTATGTGCACCCGGCAGGACTCGAACCCACAATAACTGATCCGAAGTCAGTTGTGATATCCATTTCACTACGGGTGCATCTACAGAGGGGATTATGGCACATATGAGGACCCCTTGTAAAATAAGCATGAATTGCAAAAGCGGAAAATTCATACTATAATCGCCATGCTTCTCGAAGAAGTATTAACAAGTAAATCCGCGGGTATGGTTTAGTGGTAGAATGTCTGCCTTCCAAGCAGAAGACGAGAGTTCGATTCTCTCTACCCGCACACAGTGCCTTATGGCAACTCTCAAAAAACAGCATATTCCTCACGAAGTACTCTTTGTTTCAGAAACCCTAGAAAACAAGGGTTTTCAGGCATATCTCGTTGGAGGTTGTGTCCGTGACATGCTTATTGGACGCACCCCAAAAGACTGGGATATTACTACCAATGCAACGCCTGAAGAAATCATTCCTTTGTTTGAAAAAACTGTCTACGAAAATACCTTTGGTACTGTTGCGGTATGTATACCAAAAGAGGGGACAGCGCCGGAGGAAAAAATATATGAAATTGTTGAAGTGACACCTTTCAGGAAGGAAGGAAAATATACTGATAAGCGTCATCCGGATGAGGTGTCTTTCAGCGACAAGGTTGAAGACGACCTCTCCAGACGCGATTTCACAATCAACGCGCTCGCGTATCGAGAAAAAACAGGGGAGTTGGTAGACCTTTTCGAGGGACAAAAAGACCTCAATGCAAAAGTGATTCGTGCGGTCGGAGACTCAGAAAAACGTTTTGAGGAAGATGCACTTCGTATGCTCCGAGCCATCCGATTCTCAACCGAACTCAACTTTGCAATAGAAGGGGAGACGCTTGCTGCTATCGCAAAAAAGAGCGAACTCCTCAAGTTTATTTCTATGGAACGTATCCGTGATGAATTTTCAAAAATCATCATGTCTACCGACCCGATGCTTGGCGTCGTACTGCTTGAGAAACTAGGACTATTGCAACACTTTATTCCCGAACTCCGAGAGGGAATCGGATGCGAGCAGGGAGGTGCGCACAAGTACAATGTCTTTGAACATCTCTTGCAAGCACTTCAGCACGCAGCTCAAAAAGGATGGCCACTCACCGTGCGTCTAGCTGCGCTTTTTCATGATATCGGCAAACCAAAAACACGCCGAGCTGGAACAAAAAAAGAATACACCTTCTACGGCCATGAAGTTGTCGGCGCACGCATGGTCGCAAAGATCATGGAGCGCCTCCGTTACCCAAAAGACATAAGTGAACTCGTCACCAAACTCGTCCGACAACACATGTTCTTCTCTGACACAGAACAAATCTCACTTTCTGCTGTGCGTCGTATTGTGCGCAACGTCGGCACTGAAAATATTTGGACACTTATGAATGTTCGCGAATGCGACCGTGTCGGTATGGCAAAAGCCGAAGCACCATATCGTCTACGTAAATATCACGCGATGATCGAAGAAGTGCTTCGCGACCCGATTTCTGTGAGTCAGCTCGCAATTGATGGTAATTTCATGATGCACGACCTTGGTATCAAAGCAGGACCTCGTATGGGTTGGATTTTAAATTCACTTCTCGAAGAAGTACTCGATGATCCAACAAAAAATACCAAAGAGCACCTCTCAGAACTCGTAAAAACACTAAATGTTTTAGGTGATGCAGAACTCAAAGCGCTCGGTGAAAGGGGGAAAGAA
>CAYNEL010000079.1:0-1702 GCA_964396225.1 uncultured Bdellovibrionales bacterium
TGCTGGCCTATTCCACGGTGAGCCAACTTGGCTTCATGTTTATGGCTGCAGCAAGCGGAGCTTTTTGGGTGGCGATTTTCCATGTTGTGACACATGCCTTTTTTAAGGCCTGTTTATTCTTGGGTGCGGGATCGGTGATTCACGGCTGCCATCACGAGCAGGACATGCGCCACATGGGCGGCTTGCTAAAAAAAATGCCGATCACTGCCATTACCTACGGAGTGTCAGTACTCGCTATTTCCGGCATATTCTTCTTTGCGGGCTATCAGTCCAAGCACGCCATTGTCGCAGCGTTGCAGCATTGGCAAACTCCATTTTTGCAGGCTTATCTGCCGAATTTGCTTATGCTGGTAAATCTGACTGCCTTTCTTACGGCATTTTATATGACACGCTCGTTTGCTCTGACCTTTTTGGGAGAGTACCGAGGACATGCGCATCCGCATGAGTCGCCTTGGGCCATGACGATTCCTCTGATTGTTCTGGGACTACTTTCTGCATTTGCCGGTCTTGCTCTTCAGCACACTTTGCCGCATTTTCTTGCGCCGGTTTTGGGCGCGGTCAGCGAGCATGCTCCTGAATCCGCACTGGAAGCTCTGGCTCATTCTTGGATTGGCATTGCCGGAGTTGTCTTAGCCTTGATTCTTTACACAGCGCTTCGAGCAGTACCCGGCTTTATTTTCGAACGCTCTAAACCGCTTAGTCTTATTTTCGCGGGCAAGTATTACTTTGATGAGATTTATGCAGCTGCTTTAGTGCGTCCTTTGGAGCATTGCGCTGAATGGCTTTGGAAGTTTTTTGATCAGGGCGTAATTGATGCCACTGTTAACGGCACGGCACATTTAGTGGACGTAAGTGGAGAAGTGCGGCGTGTTCTGCAAACCGGACAGCTTAGATATTATTCTTTGATGATATTTGCGGCCAGCGTGATTGTAATCGTTTTTTATTTGGTGCCTTAATGACCTCACCTGGGTTTTTGTCGATTATCGTTTTCCTGCCGCTGATTGGCGCAGCGCTCTTGTACGCCTTGCCTACTTGCAGACCGGAGCGTGACACAAGCGGGGATTACACCCGCGGCGTGGCACTTGGAGCCACGCTCTTAACTTTTGCGCTGTCACTTTGGATGTGGTTTGTATTTGACACAAAAAATCCCGGCTATCAGATGCTCGAATCGCAGCATTGGATCAAGTCCTACGGGATCTCGTATACGCTTGGCATTGACGGCATTAGCATACTTTTGGTGCTGCTCACAACGTTTCTTATGCCGATCGTGGTTTTGGCTTCACATTCCATAGAGAAAAAGCTGCGCGGATATTTATTTAATATGCTGCTGCTTGAGACGGCCATGCTGGGAACCTTGGTGGCCCTGGACTTGTTCCTGTTTTATGTTTTTTGGGAGCTGATGTTGGCGCCGATGTATTTTATTATCGGCATTTGGGGCGGCAAGCGAAAAATATACGCAACCTTAAAATTTGTACTCTATACGGTTTTTGGAAGCCTGCTGATGTTGGTGGCGATATTTTTCACGGTATGGAGTCACTATAAACAGCAAGGAGAGCTTACCTTTTTATTGAGTGATCTTTTGCGCTCGGGCGGCCCCTCATATACTGAAGAACTTTGGTTGTTCGCCGCGTTCGCTTTGGCCTTTGGCATTTGTACTTTTTCCAAAACCGAATTTACTTTTTCTTTAATTTTATCCTTAGTG
>CAYNEL010000080.1:0-1702 GCA_964396225.1 uncultured Bdellovibrionales bacterium
TCTCCGCGCCGCTGCCCCTGAGTGATTTTCGTATCCCGCCCATCTACCAAACGTTGGCGGACATGGAGGGTGATTTTGCTGTGCTGGAGTTGCCCACCGGCTGGCGCAACGGCGCGCGCGTGCTGGGCAAGTCCGACGTGCTGATCATGATACAGCAATGGCAGCAAACGCTCCACGAAAAACGACGGCTGGGCGGCAACACCTCGCGCAACCCACCCTACAAATTCCAGTATTTCAGCGACGCGCCCTTGATCAGCGACCTGATCGCGTTGATGAACGCCGACCGCGCCTATCTGACGCCGGTCATTGACGCCGAACTCAACCAGATGATCGCCCGCAACAGGCCGAGCGCGCCGCAGGTTTTGCAACAGCTGGGCGTGGAGGCAGTGACGGTGCATGTGGAAAAGTCGCCGCCACAGTTGTTGCGCTTTATCGAAGATGCGCTGCCCCTGACCCTGGTCGAGGAATGGCGCGGCGCGGATTGGAGCGGCGCGCCGGCCACCATCCGCCTCTATCACGTGCAGCAGCCAGAAAACCGGCGGCCCTACAGCGTGGAACTGGCGTCGGCGGCGGGCCAGCTGCACCTGGCCGAGGGCTGGTCATCGCTGGCTGACGAGGCGAGCGGCGTGCGCTACGCCCTGCGCCCGTCGGTGGATCTGCTGCTCAACGCGCCGGCCGAAGGCGGGCTGCTTACGCTGGAAGTGGGCGGGCCGGCGCAATCCGTCACGCTGTCGCTCAACGGCGCGCCTGTGGCGGCTGCCGCGCTAAACGGCGCAAGCGCGGTCACAGTCATCACCGCGACGATTCCGCCCGCTTTGGCCGCCGCGCCTGTGGATCGCCTGACGCTCGACTTTTCGGGCAAAGCGCTGTCGGTGGACAACCTGGCCGCGGCGGGCGCACAGGGCGATCATCCGGTCGGCAAAACTGGCGCGACGCTGCCCCCGGCTGCGTCCATCGTTGTGCGTAGCGCCGGCGCAGATGTGGGCGATTTTGCCCAGTTGTTTGTCAACGGCAGGGATCACGCGGTCAACGAGCGCGGCTACAACCTGGTCGCGCTCGACCCGGTCGGTAATGTGCTCGACAGCGCCCACTTTGACACGTTCGCCCATAAAGAGGCGTCTTTGGCCTTGGCTCAATGGCTGCGAAACTGGCCTGCGGGCACGCTGATCGTCGGGGCCGTCGCCGATGAAGCCAGCCTGCACCTGACCCAAGATGCGGTGGACGCCCTGGCGAAGGTCGGCGTGGCGACGGATTTGCGCGACCGTTTTCGTTGGAGCCACGTCTTTATCGGCGCAGTCGGCGCGCCGCCCGGCTCTGCGTTGGAGGATGCCAGCCTCATCCGGCCAGCGGCAGTTTGGCTGGGCGCGCCGGTGGATAGCGAACAGGTTTATGGAAGTGTGGGGAGGTTGAAGATAGAAGTGGAATGACTGCGGTCGATTGGCCGCACTTGTCAGGAAGAACCATCTGGAAGAACCATTCGGATGCCTGGCAGCTTAAGCTCAATGTTCCGGCGAGAAAGTCAACCCGGGGATGCCGACGCGGCGCTCGACCGCCCGCAAGATGAAGTAGGCGACGCCCACCAAAATCAGATAAAAGACGGCCACCAGAAGATAGGTGGGAATCGGTGCAAAATATCTGGCCGAAAGAATTTTCGCCTGGGTCATGAGGTCGGGCACGGCAATGAGGAAGACCACTGCCGTGT
>CAYNEL010000081.1:0-1672 GCA_964396225.1 uncultured Bdellovibrionales bacterium
TTACGGTTGATGATGCGGCGATAGAGGTCGTTCAAATCGCTCGTGGCGAAGCGTCCCCCGTCGAGCGCCACCATGGGGCGCAGATCCGGCGGGATGACGGGGATGACGGTCGGGAACATCCACTCAAGACGGAGACCCGCCTTCTTGATGCCCTGGTAGAGCTTGAGGCGCTGGACGGTCTTCTTCTGGTCGGTGGCCTCGTCGGCCTCGATCTCGGCTTTCAGCTTTCCGATCATCTCGTCCGTGTCCATCTTCTCGAGGATCTTGCGGACGGCCTCGGCGCCGATGCCAGCCTTGAAGACCTGGCCGAAGCGGCTGGAAAGGTTGAAATACTCCATCTCGGTCAGAATCTGGAACGGGCGGAGACTCTTCAGCTCCTCCTTGACGGTGCGGTACTGGTCCTTCAGGTCCTCAAGGATGGCCGCCTCGTGTTTCTCGTCGGCCGACTTGAGTTCCTTCTGCTTGGCCTTGTACTCGCGGTCGAGCTCGGCCAGGGCGGAAGCCTTGGCGTCCTCGTTTACCTCGGAGATGATGTAGGTCGAGAAATAGATGACCCGCTCCAGGTCCTGGGGACTGATGCCGAGGGCCAAGCCGATCTTGGACGGCACGCCGCGCAGGTACCAGATGTGGGAGACCGGAGTGGCCAGCTTGATGTGGCCCATCCGGTCGCGGCGCACGATCGAGCGGGTGACTTCTACGCCGCACTTGTCGCAGACGATACCCTTGTAACGGATGCGCTTGTACTTGCCGCAGTAGCACTCGAAATCCTTGGAGGGGCCGAAGATCTTCTCGCAGAAGAGGCCGTCCGGCTCGTAACGCTGGGTGCGGTAGTTGATGGTCTCTGGCTTGGTCACCTCGCCGTGCGACCACTCGAGGATCTTGTCAGGACTGGCCAGGGTGAGCTTCACGCTCTCGAAATTGCTGACCTTGGTGATGCTGTTTTCCATTGACATAGGATTGGTCATAGTTGAGAGCGCGGATTAGAGGGTGTCTTCGTCGAGGCTTTCGGTCTTGGCGCCGACCAGCTCGACGTCGAGGCACAGCCCGCGGAGCTCGTTCATCAGCACGTGGAACGAGGCCGGGATGTTGGGGCTCTTGATGTTCTCGCCCTTGATGATGGATTCGTAGGCCTTGGACCGGCCGAGCACGTCGTCGGACTTGATAGTGAGCATCTCCTGGAGGGTGTGCGCCGCGCCGTAGCCTTCGAGCGCCCACACTTCCATCTCACCGAAGCGCTGGCCGCCGAACTGGGCCTTGCCGCCGAGCGGCTGCTGGGTGATGAGCGAGTACGGGCCGATGGAGCGCATGTGGATCTTGTCGTCCACCAGGTGGTTCAGCTTCATGATGTACATCACACCCACGGTGGATTCGTTGTCGAAGTATTCGCCGGTGCGGCCGTCCTTCAGGCGGATCTTGCCGTTGTCCGGCAGGCCGGCTTTCCGGAGTTCGTCCTTGATATCCTCTTCGGTGACGCCGTCCAGAGAGGGGCTGGCCACGGTGTAGCCGAGCTGTTTGGCCGCCCACCCAAGGTGGGTTTCGAGGATCTGGCCGATGTTCATGCGGCTGGCCACACCGAGCGGGTTCAGGATGACGTCCACCGGGGAACCATCCGGGAGGTACGGCATGTCCTCCACCGGAGCGATGCGGGAGATGACGCCCTTGTTGCCGTGGC
>CAYNEL010000082.1:0-1656 GCA_964396225.1 uncultured Bdellovibrionales bacterium
GGTACACGGCAATCCTGACAATTCCTGACAAAATGTCGCGCGAAAAAGTCGACACCCTCAAGGCGTTTGGCGCCGAGGTTCATATCTGCCCCACGGCGGTGCCGGCTGAATCACCGCAGAGCTACTACGAAACCGGACGTCGTATCGCGCGTGAAACACCCAACTCGTTTTTTATCGGGCAGTATTTCAATTTAGATAATATCGAAGCCCACTACAAACTGACCGGACCGGAAATCTGGAATCAGACCGGCGGCAAGTTCGATGTCTTTGTCGGCGGGATCGGCACTGGCGGGACAGTATCGGGTGTGGCAAAATATCTCAAAGAGATGAATCCCAAAATCGAAGTGGTCACCGCAGACCCAATCGGCTCGGTTTATTATCAGTATCACAAAGACAAAACGATGATCGAGCCGCACACCTATCTGGTCGAAGGAATCGGCGAAGATATGCTCTGCCCGACAATCGATTTTTCAGTGATCGACAAAGTCTTTCAAGTAAACGATGAACAGTGTTTCCATGCGGCACGCGATTTGGCCCGCAAAGAAGGAATCTTAGCTGGTGGTTCTTCGGGTGCGGCGGTGCATGTCGCGCTTGAGTATGCCAAGACACTCTCTGCCGATAAGATTATGGTGGTGATCCTGCCGGATTCCGGCGCCAAGTATATCAGCAAGCAGTTCAATGACGACTGGATGCGCGAGAAAGGGTTTATCCGATGAGCGGCGATAAAATGAAATCAAAACGCTTTGAAACACGGGCGATTCATACCGGACAGGTCCCCGAAGACGGCACCCGCAGTGTGACCCCGGCGATTTATCCCAGCTCAACGTATCGTGTCCAGTACCCCGGCGACGAATCTGGATATGTCTATTCGCGCTGGTCAAACCCGACCCGCAAAGCGCTTGAAGAGACACTCGCATCGCTTGAGAACGGAACTCGCGGTTTGGCTTTCTCGTCTGGCCTGGCGGCGATGCACGCGGTGCTGAATCTGCTCAAGCCGGGCGACCATGTGGTCGCCTGCGCCGATCTGTATGGCGGCACACGTCGCCAATTTGAGCGCGTCTGGCGAAACTACCAAGTTGACTTCAGCTATGTCAGCGGCTGTTCGGCTCGCGATTTTGAAGTAGCCATCAAGCCAAACACCAAGCTGATCTGGATGGAATCACCGACTAATCCGCTACTGCATCTCATCGATATCGAAGCGGTCTCGCAGATCGCGCACAAGCGCGGGATATTCGTGGCGGTCGACAACACCTTTGCCACGCCCTATATCCAAAAGCCGCTTGAACTCGGCGCGGATATTGTTCATCACTCGGCATCAAAGTATCTTGCGGGACATTGCGATGTCATCGCCGGCGCATTGATGGTGAAGGACAAGGAACTCGGAGAGCGGCTCTTTTTCAGCCAGTATGCCATCGGCGCGCACCTGGGGCCGTTTGAAAGTTGGCTGGTCTTACGGGGTCTTAAGACCCTGCATCTGCGAATGGAACGCCACTCGACTAACGCCGTGAAGATCGCCGAGTATCTTGAGACAGTCGACGCCGTCGGGAATATCTATTTCCCCGGTCAGGACGGTAAACCGGTGCCGAACAAGATGGCTATGCCGGGCGGGATGCTCTCGTTTGAAATCAAAGCAGACTTTGAGACCGTGAAGAAATT
>CAYNEL010000083.1:0-1655 GCA_964396225.1 uncultured Bdellovibrionales bacterium
GGTGGACCCGAGCGGATTCGAACCGCTGACCTCCGCATTGCAAATGCGGCGCTCTACCAACTAAGCTACGGGCCCAAGGAGCCGATTTTCGAGGCTTTTCCAGTCTAAAGGAAGCCCCTCTGACTGTCTATATAATAGAGCGTCTGGGAAGCCCCCGACTTGCGCAAACCAAGATGAAACCATACAATACCGCCTTGCTTCCTGAACGTTTCCGGAATCACGCATCGGCGAGCGAGCGGATCGGATCTTGAGTATTGGGTATTTCTCTACACTATGTCTCTCCCAGACCTCGCCTCTCTCCACGCTTTCCGCCTCATTCCTGGCGTCGGTTCCAAGACGCTCGCGAGACTGTCGGCCGGCTTCGCCTCTCTCGAGGCGGCCTGGGACGCTCCCCGGGAAGCGCTCCGTGCGGTCGGCATCGGGGACAGGCTGGCTGAGACGATCATAATGACGCGGCCCCATCTCGACCCTGAGACGGAGTGGCGGCGGCTTTCAGCTCTCGGCATCGAAGCCATCAGGCTCGGGGACGGACGTTACCCGTCCCTGCTCGCCGAGATTCCGGATGCGCCATTCCTCATCTACAAGCGGGGCGATCTCGACTGGAACTCACTCACCCTCATGACGGTGGTCGGCACCCGCCGCCCGACCCACTACGGACGGCGGGCCACGGAACAGTTAGTGGCCGGGCTGTGCCGGGCGGGCATCGGCATCGTGAGCGGCCTGGCGCTCGGGGTGGACGGCCTAGCCCACCGGACCGCGCTCGAAAACAGCGGTCGGACGGTGGCAGTGCTCGGCAACAGCCTGGACGACGCCTCGATCGCGCCGCGTTCGCACCTCGGTCTCGCGCAGGAGATCCTGCGTTCAGGCGGCGCCCTCCTTTCGGAGTATCCGCCGGTCACCCCGGCCGGGCCGGGGACTTTCCCCGCGCGGAACCGCCTCATGGCCGGCATGGGAGCGGGTGTCCTCGTCACCGAAGCCGCCGAGGCCAGCGGCAGCCTCATCACCGCCACGCACGCGCTTGAGTACAACCGGGAAGTCTTCGCTGTGCCAGGCTCGGTGTTTTCGGATTTCTCGGGCGGACCGCACGCTCTCATCCGCGGCGGAGCCAAACTCGTCGCCCGGACCGAAGACATCCTGGACGAGCTCCGCCTCCCCGCCGGCCAGCCGGCCCAGACGGCGGCAGTCATCCTGCCGGAAGACCTCTCGCCCGAGGAGGAAAAGCTCTGCCGTCTCCTCTCGCACGAGCCGCTCCACGTTGACAGGATCGTGCAGCTCACTACACTAGAAACCAGTATCGCCATCGCCGCCCTCTCAATGCTCGAGATGAAGGGTCTCGTCCGGAACATCGGCGACATGCATTATATAAAAACTCTCAAGTAGAAATCACCATCGATTGGTTACTGGTTGACGAGTGAATGGGCGACGTGTTTCAGAATCCCAACCCGTTAACCCGCTCAACCCGCCACTGGCAAATTGTCTCCAATATGAAGCTGCTCATCGTTGAATCCCCCTCCAAGGCCAAGACCGTCGGCAAATACCTGGGCAAGGAGTACACCGTCAAGGCGTCCGTGGGGCACATCCGCGACCTGCCCAAGAGCAACAAGAAGGCCATCGACATCGAGGGCGGCTTCGTGCCGCGCTACGAGATCACGCCC
>CAYNEL010000084.1:0-1631 GCA_964396225.1 uncultured Bdellovibrionales bacterium
GTTCTTCCGCCGCGGCGGCAAGACCGAGCAGGTGATGTTCCTGCACGCCGACAACGACGGCTACAAGCTCGACGCCAACCACGACACGCCGATCGATGCCGACGACCTGCCCGGCCTGGCAGAAGCCTATCGGGACCGCGAGGCCCGGCTGCAGGCCTGGAGCGGGCGTGACACCAAGGCCGAGTGGACAGCGCCCTGGTGGTTTGCCGACACCGCCGCACTGCGGGCCAACGACTTCAACCTCTCGGCTGGCCGGTATCGGCCGATGAGCCAGGTGCAGGCGGCGCACCAAGATCCGCGCGAACTGCTCGACGAGTTGGCCGCCATCGAGACCGAGATCGCGGAAGAGATCGAGGCGCTGCGGTTGGCACTTGCCAGCGCGACGGCATGAGTGTGCGTCTAGTTCCGCTAGGGAAGGTCTGTACGCAAGACCGTACATCCGTTCGACCGGGTCACGGCGAGGAACTGCCTTACCTGGGCCTGGAAGGCATCGAGTCCGGTACGGGCCGATTCGTCGAGGGCGACCTTTCCAAGACCCCGGAAGTGCCTCAAGCCAACAGCTTCCGCTTCGACGAGCGCCATGTGCTGTACGGCAAGCTTAGGCCGTATCTCAATAAGGTCGCACTGCCAACGGAGCCAGGCAAGTGCTCTACCGAGATCATCCCGCTGCTGCCTTCATCGCAGTGCGACAGGCAGTACCTGAGCTACTTCCTGCGAGCGCCGTCGACGGTGCAGCAAATCGCCGAGCGCAGCGCGGGTGCGCGAATGCCCCGAGCCGACATGGACTTCGTGCTGTCGTTGTCGATCCCGCTTCCGGCGCACGAGGAGCAGCGCCGCATCGTCGATCTGCTCTCCCGCGCCGAAGGCATCGTCCGCCTGCGCCGCCAGGCCCAGCAGAAGGCCGCCGCGCTGATCCCGGCGCTCTTCGTGGACATGTTCGGCGACCCGGCGACGAATCCGAAGGGGTGGGCGGTGCATCCCCTGAGCGACGTAGCAGACGTGATTTCCGGTGTCGCCAAGGGGCGTCAGCTCTCTGCCGAGGAGAGCATCGAGCTGCCCTACATGCGCGTGGCGAACGTCAAGGACGGCCATCTCGACATGGCTGAGGTGAAGACCATCCGCATCAAGAAGACCGAGGTGGAGAAGCTGCGCATCGTGCCGGGCGACCTGCTGATGACTGAAGGCGGCGACCCCGACAAGCTGGGGCGCGCAGCGCTCTGGCGCGGCGAGATCGACCTGTGCGTTCACCAGAACCACATCTTCAAGGTCCGCGGCCACCAAGGGCGCCCGGTTCCGGAGTACCTGCGCTCCCTGGCCGGGAGCGCGTACGGGAAGGCCTACTTCCTCAGCGTGGCCAAGAATACGACGGGCATCGCCTCGATCAACAAGACGCAGCTCAGCGCGTTCCCGGTTCTGCTGCCTCCCTTGGCCGAACAGCGCAAGTTCCAGCGGCAGGTCGAAGCCGTCGAGGCCATCGTTGCGCTGCAGGGCGCCGCCGCCATGAAGGCCGAAGCGACGTTCAATGCGCTGCTGGCGGGGGCGTTCACAGCGGCAGCACCGCAAGTGCAACATGAAGCGGAAAGGGCCCTCGCATGATCCCCGACTACCAGTCACTCATGCGCCCCGTCCTG
>CAYNEL010000085.1:0-1609 GCA_964396225.1 uncultured Bdellovibrionales bacterium
CGGGGCCGCTTTGATGGCTCGCAGCAGACACTGCCCAAGCTGCTCCAGGCAGCGGGTTATCAGACGGCCGTCGTAGGCAAATGGCATCTGGTCACCGATCCGACCGGGTTTGATTACTGGGACATTCTTCCCGGCCAGGGAGTTTACTACAATCCACCCATGATCCGGATGGGCGAGAAGGTCAAGCGTGAGGGCTACACCACGGACATCATCACCGACCTGTCGCTCGACTGGCTGAAGCGGCGCGACCAGACCAGACCGTTTCTTCTGATGTGCCAGCACAAGGCGCCGCATCGCGAGTGGTCGCCCAACCTGAAAAACCTGGACTGGAATGGGGTCCGGCAGTTTCCCGAGCCGGAAACCTTGTTCGACGATTATTCCGGCCGCGGCGAAGCGGAGCACCAGCAAGACATGACGCTGGAGAAAACCTTTACCCCGCTGGACGCGAAGCTGACCGCACCGGGCGGCATGACGGAGGGGCAGTTGAAGATCTGGAACTCCTACTACCAGCCGCGCAACGAGGAGTTCCGCAAGGCCAATCTGAAGGGCAAGGACCTCGTGCGTTGGCGTTACCAGCGCTACCTGCATGACTATCTCGGCACCGTTTTGTCTGTGGACGAAAGTGTCGGTCGGTTGCTGAAGTATCTCGACGACGAGGGGCTCGCGGAAAACACCATTGTGGTTTATTCATCCGACCAGGGATTTTATCTTGGCGAACACGGCTGGTTCGACAAGCGCTGGATCTTTGAGGAATCGCTGCGGACTCCGTTGCTCATTCGCTGGCCCGGCAGGACGAAACCCGGCAGCGCCAACAAGGACCTCGTTTCCAACATTGATTTTGCCAGCACGTTTCTCGAAGCCGCCGGCCTGCCGATTCCCGCCGACATCCAAGGTCACAGCCTCGTGCCGATCTTGCAGGGCAAAACGCCGTCGGACTGGCGCCAAAGTTTTTACTATCACTACTACGAGCATCCTGGTGTTCACAATGTCGCCCGGCACTACGGAGTCGTAACGGATCGCTACAAACTCGTCCACTTCTACATGGGGATGGATTATTGGGAGCTGTTTGATTTACAAAACGACCCGCACGAGCTCCGCAGCGTCCTCGACCAGCCGGAATACGCCGCAGTGCAAAAAAAATTGCACGCCGAGCTGATACGCTTGCGAACAGAACTGAAAGTTCCCGAAAGTGATCCCGCCGAATCACTGCCGCAGTCCGGGTCGCAGTCGCCCGGGGCCAAGGAGGTCAAGTAAATGAAAATGGCGTCGCAAATTCCATGGGCCGGCAAAGGCAATTTACTGCGCAGCATTCTCGTTGTAATCATGGCGGTTCTCCCGCTCGCTCCCGCTCGCTCCCTCGCCGCCGCCAGGCCGAACATCCTGCTCATCGTCGGCGACGATATGGGTTACGCGGACACGGGATTCCAAGGGTGCAAAGATATTCCCACGCCCAACCTGGACGCCCTCGCCGCCTCGGGAGTGCGGTTCACCAGCGGTTATGTGTCCGGACCGTATTGTTCGCCGACCCGGGCCGGGCTGTTGACCGGCCGCTACCAGACCCGCTTCGGACATGAGTTCAACCCCGACGCAGCCGGCGCAGGTCCTCGAC
>CAYNEL010000086.1:0-1604 GCA_964396225.1 uncultured Bdellovibrionales bacterium
CTCGAAAGATTGGAAGGGCCCGTCCATGACCTTGACCTTCTCGCCGATCTCGAACTGGATCGACGGCTTCGGGCGCTCGACGCCCTCCTGTACCTGGTTGAGGATCTGATCGACTTCCTTCTGGCTCACCGGGATCGGCTTGTTGCCGGTGCCGAGGAAGCCGGTCACCTTCGGAGTGTTCTTCACGAGGTGCCAGGTCTCGTCATTCAGCTCCATCTTCACGAGCACATAGCCCGGGAAGAACTTGCGCTCGGAGTGGCGCTTCTGGCCGCGCCGCACCTCGATGACGTCTTCGGTCGGCACGAGGATCTGCTCGAAGGCCTCCGCGAGGCCTTGGGCCACTGACTGCTCCTTGATCGATTCCGCCACCTTCTTCTCGAAATTCGAGTAGGCGTGGACGATGTACCATTGATGAGCCATCTCGCCGCCTTTCAGCCGAGGAGACTGAGGAGGAAGTTGCGCAAAGTGCCGAGGCCGAGGTCCACGACGGCGAAGAAGACGGCCGTGATGAACACCATGATGAACACCATGATGGTCGTGACGATCGTCTCCTGGCGCGTCGGCCAGGTCACCTTGGTGACCTCCTGGCGCACCTGCTGAAGGAACTTGAGCGGACCGACGCGCGGACGTGCCGGCGCATCCGGTTCCGTCGTCGCCGGCGGACCGCCGCCGGCTGTCGCCACCGCCTTTTCCTTCACGCGTGCCAAGACGCCCTCTTTCTTAGTCTTCGCCATCTCGTTTCGTCTTAGACCTTCCGTCCCGCGCTTTCCGGCCCTGGCAGGGGCGGAGGGGCTCGAACCCCCGGCCTGCGGTTTTGGAGACCGCCGCTCTACCAGCTGAGCTACACCCCTTCGCGGACCAGACAAGTTCCTTTCGACTACAAACACCTGGAGCGGGTGAAGGGAGTTGAACCCTTGTCTTCAGCTTGGAAGGCTGTTGCTCTACCGTTGAGCTACACCCGCATGTTCCTTCCGAAGTTCCGAACCTGGGTTCAGCTTCCGATTGGTGGGGGAAGTAGGACTCGAACCTACGAAGGCTAAGCCAGCGGATTTACAGTCCGCCCCCTTTGCCGCTCGGGACATTCCCCCTCTCGATCAACCTCCAAAAACCTGCCGCCTGTACCACCGAATCAAACACGCGTCTGTCCACGGGAAAGTGCCGAACTTCCCGCGGTCAAACGCCCTTGATCCACTTAAGCAGCCTTGAGATCGCGCGCCTCACTCCTCAAGGACAACCCTCTCTCGCGCGCTGCCGGAAAAACCAGGCCGGTTAGACGCCTTGGAACCGCCGGTTGCGCGAAAAATGAGCCGCGGAATATAGGGCCAAGCATGGTGCGGCGCAAGCGGCGAAGACTCCAGCAAATTCAGGGGCTTACGGGATTCCGGCCGTGTGCCGCGATTACCAACAAGGGAGCCAGCCCCATCAAGGCCGTCAGCCCGGTCCCTGCTCTCCCGAGAGCCAGCCGGTTCCGTGATGCTCCATGTAGGCGGCGCTCGCTTTGGCTGCCTCTAGCCCATAGTAGCGGGCCGTTATGTGGAGCGCGGCATCGACCCCCGAGGTGAGGCCGCCCGCTGAAACGAACTTACCGTTGTCGACAAACCGCT
>CAYNEL010000087.1:0-1581 GCA_964396225.1 uncultured Bdellovibrionales bacterium
TGAGCGTCTTGATCTCTTTCGGACTGTACGCTTTGCCGGGATCAATCACCTTCAGCCTCAGCGGCCGCTCGACTGTGACTTTCCAATAACCGAACGCCTCGTTGGGGAAGATCTTCGACTGCTCAGTTTCCTTGAAGTCGATGAAAGTCTGACAAATGCGCTGAATGTCTTCCTCCGACAGCTCGCAGTTCTTCTTGCCGAGGTTCTTCCGCAGCGGCTTGAACCACTGCGTCGCGTCGATGAGCTGGACCTTGCCCTTGCGACGCTCCGGCTTGCGATTGGTCAGCACCCAGATGTAGGTGGCGATACCGGTATTGTAAAACATGTTGAGGGGCAGGGCGACGATCGCTTCGAGCCAGTCGTTCTCGATGATCCAGCGACGGATGTTGCTCTCTCCCTGACCGGCATCACCGGTGAAGAGCGACGAACCGTTATGCACCTCAGCAATGCGGCTACCGAGCTTCGTCTTGTGCTTCATCTTCGAGAGCATGTTGGCCAGGAAGAGCATTTGGCCGTCGCTGGATCGCGTGACCAGCGAATACTCGGCATCGCCCGCATGCTGAATGACGAACCGCTGGTCTTTGATACCGTCTTTTCCACCCAACCGTTCGATGTCGCTTTTCCAACTCTTTCCGTAGGGTGGGTTCGAAAGCATGAAGTCAAAGTCACTGGAGGGAAAGGCATCGTTCGACAGGGTCGAGTGCTCCGGGCCGCCGACGATGTTGTCCGCTGCTTCGCCTTCGCCCTTGAGCAAAAGATCGGATTTAGCAATCGCATAGGTCTCGGCGTTGATCTCCTGACCATAGAGATGGGTAACGACCTTCTTCTTATGTTCAGCCGCGAGGTGTTGCAGCGTGTCTTCCGCCACGGTGAGCATGCCGCCCGTACCGCAGGCCCCGTCATAGAGCAGATAGGTGCCGGACTGAATCTGATCGGCAATTGGGAGAAAGATGAGCTTGGCCATCAGCTTCACGGCGTCGCGCGGTGTCCAGTGTTCGCCGGCTTCTTCATTGTTTTCCTCGTTAAACCGGCGGACGAGTTCTTCAAACATCGTCCCCATCGCATGATTATCGAGGCCGGGATGCTTCACCGATCCATCGTGACTCTTGATGGGATTGGGACTGAGATTGATGTCCGGTGAGAGGAACTTGTTGATCAGCGTGCCGAGGGCATCGGCCTTTGACAAACGCGGGATCTGATTGCGAAATTCAAATTTCTCCAGGATATCTTGGACGTTGGGAGAGAAACCATCCAGGTAGGCCTCGAAATCGGCTCTGAGCTGCTGTTGGGCCGCACGGGCTTTGAGATCGCGAAGTGTAAACTTGGATGTGTTGTAAAAATCCTGACCGGCTGCCTGCCGCAACGCCGGATCTTGGTGAACGACCTTCGCCTTATCCAACGAGGCCCTCATATCTAGGACTGCCTGCTTGGTCGGCTCCAGGACGGCATCGAGACGCCGAAGCACGGTCATCGGTAGAATGACATCGCGATACTTCCCACGCACGTAGAGATCGCGCAGTACATCGTCCGCGATCCCCCAGATGAAGTTCGCAATCCAGTTCAGATCACCATTGCTCATGG
>CAYNEL010000088.1:0-1579 GCA_964396225.1 uncultured Bdellovibrionales bacterium
ATGGCGATCTGCTTGGTGACCAGGTGGCCCTGGCCGTAGTTGGTGAAGGAAATGACGAAAGTGAAGAAGACCGGGTAGACGACCATCAAGATCATCAACGCCAGGCCGGGCGAGATCCAGCGCAGCGGATAGAAGCGCTCGAAGAGGAAGACGACGTTGATGAGCAGCGTGACGATGCTGACGGCGACGGCAAGGCCGTAGTAGCCGTTGGCCAACATCTGTGGAAGAAACCATAAGGCGATGGCGTCAATGAACGCCAATCCTGCCAGACGGAAGATCCACGATGTGAGACTGGTGGATCGGGCGGGGGGCGCCGCAGCGCCCCCTCCCATCTGCTGAATGGCCGTGGCCATAGGTTAGTTGCCCGCGATTGCGGTCTCGATTTGCGTCTGCGCCGCGTCGAGAGCCTCCTGCGGGGTCTGCTTGCCCTGGCTGATCAGGGTCATCGCATTGCCCCAGGACTGCCACACGCTGTTCATCTCCGGGATGTTGGGCATCGGGTCGCCGCTGGCGCCGGCCGCAACGTAGGCCGCCACATCCGGGTCTTCAGTCGCCTGCGCGACGGGGATCCAGGCTGAGGGGCGCGGATCGGCGTCGAACAGCGCCTGCATTGTCTCATCCGTGGCAATGAACTGGTCGAGGAAGGTCTGCGCCAGCAGTTGGTTCTTGCTGAAGGCGTTGATCATGAAGCCGCGCACGCCCAGGAAGGGGCGCCCATCTTCGGTGCCCGCGGGGATGTTGGTGATGGCGTAGGGCACGCCTGCCTCGCGCATGCCGTTGAGCAGCCACGGGCCGCAAATGATCATGGCCGCATCGCCGCTGTAGAAGAGGTTGGAGACCAGGTCGCCGGTCAGCGCCGCGTTGCGGTTGAGCAGACCGTCGGCGTACATGCCGTCGAGCCAGGTGAAGGCCGCCACCGTGCCCTCGCTGTTGATGCCCAGGTCTGCGGCGTTGTACGAGCCGTCGGCGTTCTTGCCGAAGACGTAGCCGCCGAAGGCCGTCTGGATCGGGTAGAAGATGTAGCCGTCGGACTCCATGATGGCGAAGCCGTAGTCGGCCTGCTTGGCGTCCTTGATCTCCTGCGAGAGCGCCTTCACGTCGTCCCACGTTGCGGGGAACTTGTCCTCGGGGACGAGGTCGGTGTTGATGCAGAAGGCGACGTTCTCGACCGCGGTCGGCATGCCGTAGATCTTGCCGTCGGTGAAGGTGTAGCCCTGCACGGCGGCCGGGGCAAAACTGTCAATTTTCGCAGACAGGTCAACCGGGGCCAACAGACCGCTGGCGTTCAACTCGCCGATCCAGTCGTGCGCGCCGTAGAGGATGTCCGGGCCGCCGCCGCTGGGGGCTGCGGTCAGGAAGTCGCCGCGCAGATTGTTGAAGCCGCGGTTGACGACTTCGACCTTGACGCCGAACTGTGCCTCGAAGGGGGCGACCAACTCCTGGAGCACAGGCGTCACGTTCTCGTCCGCCCAGATGACCAGGCCCGCGGTCGACGCGCCGGCAGCGCCACCTGCGGCAGCGGCTTCGGTCGCAGCCTCGGTCGCAGCCTCGGTCGCAGCCTCGGTCGCAGCCTCGGTCG
>CAYNEL010000089.1:0-1557 GCA_964396225.1 uncultured Bdellovibrionales bacterium
TGGTGGTGGTGGGGGCGAGATTCCTCGCTGCGCTCGGAATGACGGTGCGGGGGGGGGCGTCGTGGGTGCGTGTCGCAGTGCTGGTGCGGGTGGCGCGGGCGGGGCTGGTGGTGGTGGTTGGGGCGAGATTCCTCGCTGCGCTCGGAATGACGGTGCGGCGGACGTTGTGGTGCGTTACGCCGTCGTGGGCGGGGGCTGTGCGGAGGTGAGGCTCCGCCGCTACTGGTGGCTGGCGTTGATGCTTCGTTGCGACTGGTGGTGCTGGGCGGGGAGTGTTGGGACGGGGCTGAAGCCTCGTCCCTACGCGGGGCGTCGGTGGGTGCGGCGGATGGGCGGTGGTGGTGGTTGGGGGGTGCGGCGTGGCGGAGGGGAGGGTGGTGGTGGTGGGGGGGCGGCGGGATTCGCATTTCGGGAAGGGGGGGGGGCTGTTTGTAACGAGGTTCGGCGGGTGCGTCTCCTAGGCTGCAGCGAAGTCTTCGAGGAGGAAGCATGACGACGCAAACGCAGGAACGGTACGGACAGGACAATCAGACGGAGCACTACATGATGTCGGGCGGCGCCGGCGTGGCGGGCGCGACGGCCGGTGGCATGGCCGGGACGGCGGTCGGCGGGGCGGCGGGGGTGGCCGGAGGCGGTGTGCTGGGCTGGGGCGTCGGGATGACGACGGGGATGCTCGTCGGTTTTATCACGGGCATGTTCATGGGGCTCGCGATCGCCCGCGGCACGGGCGGCGGCGAAGACTAGCTTTTCGAAGGAGGACGAGATGTTCAGGACACCGCACCTCAATCCGCTCGAGTGGCTGTCAGCGATCGTGTTGATCGTCGGGGGCATCAACTGGGGTCTCGTCGGGCTCTTTGAGTACGACCTGGTCGCCGAGATTTTCGGCGAGACGTTCGGGACGACGAACGGCCTGACACGCGCGATCTACATCATCGTCGGCGCGTCGGCGATCTACACGCTGCTGGGGCTGCTGCGCATGGAGGCGATGACCGTGCGCGAGCAGCGCGAGATGGAGCACGACCGCCAGCGGCGTCCGGCGAGCGCTTCCCGGTAGCACGGGCGGCGGGCATCGCAGAGACTGCGCGTGGGCCGCGGAGCGCATCCGTGGCCCATGCGTTTGTCCAGGCTGCGGGGCGGTCTTGACACGGTGGCCGCTGTCTCTGCTATGCTTCGCGCACTTCGTCGGCGGGATCCGCAGGGCGGAGCGAAGATGGCTGTGACCGGGGAGAGTACGTCCGGGAGCGGGCCCGCAGAGAGCCGGGAGGGTGGGAACCGGCGGCGGCGCGACGGACGGAATGGGCCCGGGAGCCCCGGACCGAGCTGCGGGGACGCAGGGTAGGCTCCGGCGGGATGGGCGCCGTTATCAGGCCCACCGCATCGGCTGCGTAGGCGGTCTGTGCGGGCTGAGATCATCCGCTGTGGCGGATGGACGCAGGGTGGCACCGCGAGACACGCTCTCGCCCCTCGGAGGGGTGAGGGCGTTTTTGTTTGGCCGTCGGGGCGCGGGCGACGAGACGCACGGAGGAACAGGACATGGGCGAAACGACGAAGTACCTG